>NZ_JBBPCC010000050.1:0-2374 GCF_038070315.1 Paenibacillus filicis
TGTGTAGGTCATGGGGATACCTCCAGTAGATCGGGATTGGGGTGAATGTTGCCGATGACGGTGGTTGAGGTCAAACTTCCGTCCGACTCCAAACGGTGATATGTGCTCGGGTTTCTAGTAAAAACCATGAATGCGCAATGCTCTTGTACCCACTCAACTTCTCCGACCCCGTTGTCATCTTGGAGGATATCCCCCTCATAGATCTCCTTGCCGTTCCGATCCTTGAGTCCGGTGTATTGGCCGACTGTTTCTGGATTTACCTTGTACCAAAACTCCGTATTAAAATACTCGCTATCCCATTCGACGATACTCCCGACGATAACGTCCTGCCCGATTAGATACCCGTATACCCACTCGCCATTGTCTACATGGCGTCCTCTGACCTTAATCTCTCTGGTCATACCCCTTATCTCCTCCCTAACCCCAATGTCCGTGACGCTTGAGGATCTCGACAACCTCGTCGGCGTAGGGCTCGTCGGTGTTGATGACCAGGTAATAATTGTCGACTTTGCCTTCCGCTCGACGATTCTCAATAATCCGTTCAACGATATGCCCAAGCGCAACCTTTTCATGATGAGTGAGCTTTTCAATGTCATCGTTTTTTAAAACTTGGAACTTATACGCCATGCCTGTTAGATTTGCCATTGGCTTATCTCCTCCCTATGCCCTTATGGGCTATCATAGTTTGCAAAGCAGCCGCAGCCGCCTATATCCATTAAGTCGATCTGCTGACCAAGACCCGAATCCCACTCTTTGCGAAGCTGGTGTAGCGTGAGATTTGACTTTACACCGTCCGTTTCCCGGGTCAGTATCGACACGTCGGTACGGTCCAGCTCATGCTGCATATCAAGTTCCTTGCCCTCGTTATGCAAGTAGTATGGACGGTTGTTGCGAAGCAAGTTGATAAAGTGCCCCTGCCCCCCCCTGACGCAGAATCCTCCGCAGTTGGCGTGTGCGAAACCTTGCTCGTACATACGTTGCATTCTCAGCCCGTCCAACCGGTCCAGGCGGTGCATATCCTGTTTGTCTTGGTAAGGAGCTTCTGTCATGGGTGCCAGCACCGTGTATGGCTGCCAGTGGTCTACGATGCTTTCCATGCGGTGTATCTCAGTCCAGTCGATGCCGACGTACAAAGTTACCTCATTGGGTTCGAAATTTTCCTCGACCCATCGGCGGCTTAAAGCCTGCTTGAGCACATGAGAGCATTGTGCCACTCGGCTGTTACCGATCCATCGCTTGTCGCGGAATACCTCCCATGGCGTCCTGCCGTCCTGCAGCCATACAAACCGGGGCATCAGGCGCATGGTCTTTGCAGCGAGTAACGGCAGCATCTCTTTACGCCTCTGTACGTCATCGTCCGATCGTATATCAGGTATCTCAGCGCATGCAGCAATCAGATGGTATGGCTTAGGCATGTCGTAGAGCATGGCAGCAGACTCAATCATGTACCGGTATGTGTCCTTATCCTCCACAAGCGTGTCGGTAAAGAGCAGGTGCAGGCTGTCCGGGCCGTGCTGGAGCTTTATCCGTCTTGCTGCGTTACGGCTGCCGCCTCCTCCTGAGTACATGATGATATGTTGCATGCTGCTATCTCCTCCCTATGGGGACCCTAAAATAATGTCAACTGCCTACCGATGGCCTCGGCTGCTATGGGATTGATCCAAAGGACTTCCGTCCGGGGCTGGCCTCCCTCGGCCATTACCTCTTTCGTCTCCCTTTTCCAATGCCCCAGCATATCGTCATACATCTTGTTCCCGTAACCCGAGAGCAAGACAGGTCCTGGATGCTTTTCTAGCGCTTTGAGCATGGCCTCATGGTCTTCCGTGGTCATTTCGTGCTTATACATTCGTCCGCTGCGTGTGTCGAGCAGGTACGGCGGATCCGCATATATCAAAACATTTGGCTTCGCGTAACGTTCTAAAATCTGGAGTGCTGGCTGGCTCTCGATCTGTACACCTTGCAGCCTTTTAGACACTTCTATAATTTTTTCCGGAATTCTAGTCCATTGCACTGCAGGTGGAGATGTCGGGCAACTCTTGGGGTCGATGTTGCTCTTCCAACCAGTCCGGTCACTTGTCTTTGTCCCGATTGCTTGAGTGCAGCGAACAATAAATCTGCGCGCGCGTTCTAGTTCATCTTGAACTGGCTCGTATGACAGGTAATATTCTTGTCTGGAGAAAGGAGTCCATCTGATCGCCTCTGCGAGTTCTTTGGCCTGGGTTCGGACCACCTGAAACAGATTAGTCACGTCCCCGTCAATATCGTTGACCGTCTCTATCGTAGATCGGGGTTTATTAAAGAAGATTCCGCCGGATCCGAAGTACAAGTCAACGAACACTTCATGCGGCGGCATATGGCTGATGATCCATTCCGC
>NZ_JBBPCC010000051.1:0-1798 GCF_038070315.1 Paenibacillus filicis
CTCCCACTATAAATTAATAAATTCTCTTGTTTTCTCACTCTTTCTTAGACTTTCAACCATGGACTTTTTGAGAGCTGGAGAAGTCATGTAAGGATGACATTATTTTCTGGTGGAGCCGGTGGCAGGAATAGAGATTGGGGCATTTTTTCCAACCCACGATACTTACTGTGATCGCACCCTGGATATCCACACCTGACTCTTGACGGCTTACCCTCCCATGTCACGCGGGGTCGCTGCCCTTACATTCCTTCGTTCGGCCTCTCAAGAGGTGGACGCCGTTTCTTGCTCCTTTACAGGGTCGTTGCCCTTATGGAATAGTCCCCTACGGCTGCTCCGTGCATCTTTTGTCTTTGGTTATTCTGGTTTGGTGAGAAACGTGAGTTTGGTTTTTCTTAGGCTACCATCTGGAACTGAGCCTGTCGTACCGGCCCTAACACATCGTTCGCATCGTACGGAATGCACTTGGTCCCGAGCGTATGCAGGACACGTATGAGTTTCCCGCACAAGGCCACAAGGGATTGCTTTTTCTTAAGTGGATTCTGACTTCGTGTCGTGAAGTACTGGTGCAGAGCCTTAAACTCTGCGTTCTTGGCTACCATGGGCATGACCGCCCGGAACAGTAAGGCCCTAAGCCGTGCTCGTCCTCGTTTGGTTATACTGGACCTGCCTTTTTTCTTTCCCGAGCTGTTCTCTTTGAGATTGAGTCCAGCAAGCCGAATGATCTGCTGTCCATGCTCGTACCCGCTTAGATCTCCTACTTCCGCTAGGAAACCCGCTAACGTCACTACGGCCACGCCTGGCACGGTAAGCATTTCTTTCGTGCCCGGGATTTCTGAGAGTAGACGTTCCACCTCAGTCTGTATCTCTTCGAGCTGTCTGGCGAACATTTCGTACTGCTCGAGAAGCGTTTTAATCTCTATTTTTGCTGCAGGAAGCCCTTCGGTCAGACCGATAGAATGTCTCGCCGCTTCCATGAGGTGCTGCGCTCGCTTGGCGCCTACGGCTCGTTTTACCTCTTGTTTCCACCGCTGAACAATGGCTTCTGTACCTAGCTCTACGATCTCACCTGGCGTCGGAAACTCGCCCAGCGTAATGAGCGAGGCTTTCCCCTCCCAGTCTTTAAATACCTCTGTGTATTCCGGAAAGAAACGATCCAGCCAGTTCTGTATCCGCCTTTGCACCTGTCCGAAGTTCACTATGACTTTCTCCCGAAGATTCATGAGAATCCGCAGATCTGCGTAGACACTCGTCGGCAATTTGGGTTCGCTGTACTTTCCGTTTCGCACCAAGTCCGCAATGACTTTAGCGTCTTTATAGTCATTTTTAGTCGGTGAGTTATCTTCCAATTCTTTGCTCTTGTGCACATGATGCGGATTGACGATGACCAAAGAAATGCCTTGCTGCCCCAAATACTCGGCCAGGTTAAACCAGTAGTGTCCGGTGGGCTCAATGCCGAAGAGGACGTCACTCATGGCATGCTCCCGCTGAAGCTCCTTCATCCACTGAACCAGTTGCTCCAAGCCCGTTCGCGTATTGGAGAATACACAATCTTTCCCCAGTTCAATTCCCCGAAAGTCGATGGCGCGGGCCACGTGGGTTTCCTTAGCGATATCTGCGCCTACGACAAGGGTCTTGTCGGAAATTCGTGTAATCCGTTGATTCTGCTTCTTCGATTGTTTATACTTCATGTTGAGTGCCTCCTGTGCTGGAATTGTTCTTTGGACGGAACGTTTCCCAGTATACAGTTGGCGCTTTTTTCATTCAAACCTTAAATTAATTCATTACAGGAATGGCTCCT
>NZ_JBBPCC010000052.1:0-1581 GCF_038070315.1 Paenibacillus filicis
TGGGGAGTACGCTCGCAAGAGTGAAACTCAAAGGAATTGACGGGGACCCGCACAAGCAGTGGAGTATGTGGTTTAATTCGAAGCAACGCGAAGAACCTTACCAGGTCTTGACATCCCTCTGAACATGCTAGAGATAGCATGGGCCTTCGGGACAGAGGAGACAGGTGGTGCATGGTTGTCGTCAGCTCGTGTCGTGAGATGTTGGGTTAAGTCCCGCAACGAGCGCAACCCTTGACTTTAGTTGCCAGCATTGAGTTGGGCACTCTAGAGTGACTGCCGGTGACAAACCGGAGGAAGGTGGGGATGACGTCAAATCATCATGCCCCTTATGACCTGGGCTACACACGTACTACAATGGCCGGTACAACGGGAAGCGAAGTCGCGAGATGGAGCGAATCTTTAGAAGCCGGTCTCAGTTCGGATTGCAGGCTGCAACTCGCCTGCATGAAGTCGGAATTGCTAGTAATCGCGGATCAGCATGCCGCGGTGAATACGTTCCCGGGTCTTGTACACACCGCCCGTCACACCACGAGAGTTTACAACACCCGAAGTCGGTGGGGTAACCCGCAAGGGAGCCAGCCGCCGAAGGTGGGGTAGATGATTGGGGTGAAGTCGTAACAAGGTAGCCGTATCGGAAGGTGCGGCTGGATCACCTCCTTTCTATGGAGTCCATGGTGACTGTAGGTCATCGGACATAAAAATCCTGACGGCGCAAGCTGCAGGTAACACTCACTCGTGTTCAGTTTTGAAAGGTGCAATGCCTTTCAGCTTCATAAGCATTCGTTTGGTGATGATGGCGGAAGGGAACCACGCGTACCCATCCCGAACACGAACGTTAAGCCTTCCAGCGTCGATGGTACTTGGACCGCAGGGTCCTGGGAGAGTAGAACGTCGCCAAGCGAATCCTTCTTGTGATTCATAGCAATACGGGCCCTTAGCTCAGCTGGTTAGAGCGCACCCCTGATAAGGGTGAGGTCGGTGGTTCGAGTCCACTAGGGCCCACCAATAACTTTATACCTTTATGGGGCCATAGCTCAGCTGGGAGAGCGCCTGCCTTGCAAGCAGGAGGTCAGCGGTTCGATCCCGCTTGGCTCCACCAAGAATGTTTGTTCCTTGAAAACTGGATAACGAAACAAAGCAATAAATGCTGAATCAAAATCTGTATCAACTTCTCTGAAGTTGATGGCACATTTTTAGCTGCTACAGCGACGTATTTGATTGGGTAGCGACTCTTCTGCGTAAGCAAAACGGAGCGGACCAAGCAAATACCGAGCGAATATGGTTAAGCTAGAAAGAGCACACGGAGGATGCCTAGGCACCAGGAGCCGATGAAGGACGTGGCGAACAACGATAAGGCCTCGGGGAGCCGTAAGCAGGCTTTGATCCGGGGATGTCCGAATGGGGGAACCCGCGTGAGGTAATACTCACGTACCCTGTAGTGAATACATAGCTACAGTGGAGGCAGACGAGGGGAACTGAAACATCTAAGTACCCTCAGGAAAAGAAAACAATAGTGATTCCGTCAGTAGCGGCGAGCGAACGCGGATTAGCCCAAACTGGGGCGATTTATCGCCTCGGGGT
>NZ_JBBPCC010000053.1:0-1482 GCF_038070315.1 Paenibacillus filicis
GAGACTGTCAATTAAAAAGTGTAACCTTTGAAAGCAGAATCTAGCAAACAGCGAGCCGCAGCTTGACCCGGAGCCTCTGGCGGGCCCGATGCACCCGCGATGGGCGAAGGAGGCTGTGGGCCTTTTTCGCTCCGGCGACCAGCCTATCAGGCCCGCCCCCTCCGCATCAAGCTGCTTAACGCACCTGGACGCGCTCCGGATAAAATACCGTGAGCTGCAGCAGAATTTGGCCCCAGTTTTGCACCCGCCCTGTCCATTTTCGCAGTACATCCATCGTCGCCAGGTACAGCATTTTCAGCAGCGATTCATCGGTCGGAAAGATGCTTTTGCCTTTAGTGACCTTTCGCAGCTGCCGATGGTAGCCCTCGATCATGTTGGTCGTGTAGATGAGCTTGCGCAGCTCCGGCGGATAGGCAAAGAAGGTGGAGAGCTCCTCCCAATTCTGTCGCCATGACTTCACGAGTAATGGGTATTTCGTTCCCCATTCTTCCTCAAACCGATCCAGTTCCGCCCTCGCAGCTTCCTCCGTCGGTGCTTTGTAGATCGGTTTGAGATCAGCCGTGACTCGTTTTAGGTCTTTGTAGGACACATAGCGTGTAGAACTGCGAATTTGGTGAATGATGCACTTTTGAATATCGGTCTTTGGAAAGCTAGCGCTAATTGCCTGACTGAAGCCGGTCAGGTTGTCCACGCAGACGAGCAGGATGTCTTGGACGCCTCGGTTTTTGAGCTCATTCAAGACGCTTAGCCAGAACTTCGCCGACTCATTCTCGCCAATCCAGATGCCCAGCACATCTTTATTGCCATCCAGATCAACCCCGATGACCATGTAAGCTGCCTTGTTCACAATGGCTCCGTCCTGCTTGACTTTAAAGTGAATCGCATCCAGGAAGACAACCGCATAAACCGGTTGCAGTGGGCGGCTTTGCCATTCTTTAATCAGCGGTACGATTTTATTGGTTATATTGGAAATGAGAGTGGGGGATACTTCAATCCCATACAGGTTTTGCAAATGATCCTGGATGTCGCGGGTGCTGACACCTTTAGCGTACAGGGCGACAATCTGATCTTCAATCCCGGTCACATTGGTTTGATTTTTCTTGATGACGACGGGATTAAACTCGCCCAGCCGGTCCCGCGGTACCTGAATCTCCATGTCGCCATACTCAGTATGCACGGTCTTTTTCCCGTAGCCGTTGCGGCTGTTCTTTGTGGCCTTATTCTGATCGTAGCGCGCATAGTCGAGCTGAGTATCGAGCTCTGCTTTCAGGGCTTCCTCCAGCACATCTTTGAACATGTCTTTCAGCGTCGATTGAATGTGTTCCACGGATTGGAACTTGTGTTCATCGACAAAAGCACGGATATCTTTTTTGGTCCAAAATTTCTCGGTCATCTTGGTTTCCTCCGAATCGAGTTTTCTATGATGTCAGTATGCCCAACTTTTCTCGATTTCAAAGGTTCCACGTTCTATTTTACAGACCC
>NZ_JBBPCC010000054.1:0-1276 GCF_038070315.1 Paenibacillus filicis
TGATGTGCACCCCTTAGAATAGACATTGGAAAAACCCCTGGGTTTAGCCGATGAAATTCTAGGGGGTGCATTTTTTATGGCGATCAAGGGACAAACGTTTAAGCATTATCCAGAATCGGTGAAGGCCGAAGCGATCCGGTTGCATGTTAAAGAAGGTTGGAGTTACAGAAAGATTACGGAGCACCTGGATATACAGGACAAAGATCGTGTGAAGAAGTGGATGAGAAAGTATCGTGAACAGGGTGAGGCGAGCTTTGAAGATAAACGCGGTAACCCCTTCAGATCGAAAACGGAGCAGGAACGTGAGCTTCGACGCTTGCAATTAGAGGTTGATGTCTTAAAAAAGTGGTTGCAAATCTTGAATCAGGAGGTGTACGGAACAGATACATCGTCGTGGATGAACTCAAAGGCACACAAAGCGTAAAGGGATTGTGCACGTATTTGGGAATAAGCCGAAGTGGGTACTATGCATATCTTAAGCGTAAAGACAGCGATCCGGATCAAGAATTGAAACACAACATTCGGGTCATCTATGAGCAACGCGATAAGACCGTGGGATATCGTCGTATACAAGACGAACTATACCGTCAATATCAGTACGTGGTGAATCACAAGAAGGTTCTGCGCTTGATGAGAGAGCTGGGCATCCAGGCTATCATCCGTCGCAAGAATATCCATCGGACAAGCTACGAGGCAGCTGTGTCAGATGGCCGTGTTGCAGAAAATCTGCTGCAACGAGATTTTACCGCCAGCGGCCCGAATGAGAAGTGGGTAACCGATGTTACCCAATATCGGATAGCTGACAATCGGATTTATTTATCAGTGATTAAGGATTTATGGAACAGTGAAATCGTCGCCTATCACATCAGCCATCGTAACGATAATCCACTCGTTCTAGAAACGTTTGGAAAGGCATTTGAAATACATAAAGACGTGACTGGACTGATCGTTCACAGCGATCAGGGAAGCCAGTACACGTCCCATGCCTACCACGACATGCTGCCCAAGGTTGGCGCCAAAATCAGCATGTCACGCCGAGGCAATTGTTATGACAACGCCTCAATGGAAAGCTTCTTCTCCCATTTAAAAGTAGAAGCACTCTATCCTTATGATATCCGAAATATAGAGGAAGCACAAAGACGAATTGAAGAATTTATTCATTTTTATAACCACAACAGAGCACAACGAAAATTAAACAAGCTGACGCCGGTTGAATACCGACGCCAGCTTGCAGCCTAGGGCTTTTTTCAATGTCCATTAGATGGGGTCTTGACCA
>NZ_JBBPCC010000055.1:0-1211 GCF_038070315.1 Paenibacillus filicis
GTTGCCCAGACAACCAGGATGTTGGCTTAGAAGCAGCCACCATTGAAAGAGTGCGTAATAGCTCACTGGTCGAGTGACTCTGCGCCGAAAATGTAACGGGGCTAAACACACCACCGAAGCTATGACGGACGCAACTAAGTTGCGTTGGGGTAGGGGAGCGTTGTATGCGGGTTGAAGCTAGATCGTGAGGACTGGTGGACTGCATACAAGTGAGAATGCCGGTATGAGTAACGAAAAGATCAGTGAGAATCTGATCCGCCGTAAGCCTAAGGGTTCCTGAGGAAGGCTCGTCCGCTCAGGGTAAGTCGGGACCTAAGGCGAGGCCGAAAGGCGTAGTCGAAGGACAACAGGTTGAAATTCCTGTACCACCGTGAACCGTTATGAGCAATGGGGTGACGCAGAAGGATAGTGACGCGAGCTGATGGATGCTCGTCCAAGCAGTGAGGCTGATGTGTAGGCAAATCCGCACATCGATAAGGCTAAGCTGTGATGGGGAGGGAAATTTGAGTACCGAAGGTCATGAGTTCAGGCTGCCAAGAAAAGCCTCTAGCCAGGGAGAAGGTGCCCGTACCGCAAACCGACACAGGTAGGCGAGCAGAGTATGCTAAGGCGCTCGGAAGAACTCTCGTTAAGGAACTCGGCAAAATGACCCCGTAACTTCGGGAGAAGGGGTGCCTCGGTAGGGTGAATAGCCCGAGGGGGCCGCAGTGAAAAGGCCCAAGCGACTGTTTAGCAAAAACACAGGTCTGTGCGAAGCCGCAAGGCGAAGTATACGGGCTGACGCCTGCCCGGTGCTGGAAGGTTAAGGGGAGCGGTTAGGGGTAACCCGAAGCTGTGAACCGAAGCCCCAGTAAACGGCGGCCGTAACTATAACGGTCCTAAGGTAGCGAAATTCCTTGTCAGGTAAATTCTGACCCGCACGAATGGCGTAACGACTTGGGCGCTGTCTCGACGAGAGATCCGGTGAAATTTTAATACCTGTGAAGATGCAGGTTACCCGCGACAAGACGGAAAGACCCCATGGAGCTTTACTGCAGCTTGATATTGGACTTTGGTACGATCTGTACAGGATAGGTGGGAGCCTGAGAAGCCTGAGCGCCAGCTTGGGTGGAGGCGCCGTTGGGATACCACCCTGATCGTATCGGAGTTCTAACTTGGTACCGTGATCCGGTATGAGGACAGTGTCAGGTGGGCAGTTTGACTGGGGCGGT
>NZ_JBBPCC010000056.1:0-1130 GCF_038070315.1 Paenibacillus filicis
ATGTCGTACAATATCTGTTGTACGACACTTTCTTACAAAATTTTCATCTTCTAATACACAAGTATAGTTAAATAGAACTATAAAATCAATCTTTATTTTCCTGATTTCCTATAAGTACTCTCTTATCCCATCTTGTACATAATCAGGGGCGGCCTTTTTAATTTGCTCGACTGTATGCAGGTATCTTTGCGTGGTGTTGATGTGAGAATGACCCAGTGTTTCCTGCACCTGCTGGAGCGAGGCGCCGAACAATAAAGCCAGTGTCGCGTTGGTATGCCTGAGCCAGTGAGGTGTGAGGCTTTTGCCCAGATTGCACTGCAGGCTTGCGTTCTTAATAATGCGCTCAACCTGTCTGACCGTCAATGAAAAAACTCTCTGTCTGCTCCCAGTCCGCTGCAGCTCAAGCGGGGAGCGGGCCTGGCTGCGCCTATATTCCACCAGCAGCTCCTGGAGCTGCTCAGGAACCTTCAGGCTGCGCTGTTTCCCACCCTTGCCGTCCACCACCGTCAGCCACGTGGAGGCCTCCAAAACATCCTTGTGAAAATGCCCCCATTCAATATTGATAAGCTCCGATACCCGCAGGCCCAGTAAAATAAAGATCAGCCCGATCAAGTAATTGCGAAGGCTTTGTTTCCGCAGCTCGTTCAGTAATTTGCCGACCTCCTGCTTTGTCAGATAATGATTTTTGCTCGTAATGAGGATCGATGGAATGCGTATGCAGGAAGTAGGATTTTGCTTGAACAACGCGATGTTGGGGTCGCTCCCCCACTTGTATAAAGAGCGTAGGGGGGCGATAAAGCTCGCCACAGTAGCAGGGGCCAGCGGTTTTTTTTGGATGCTGCACAGACCTTGGATCAGCCCCAGCTTGTATACCTCAATCTCCTGCCACGTAATCTCCCCCAGGGGTTTATACTGGGTGAATTGGCGAAACAGCTCAATAGCCCGCTTGTAATTTCGTTCCGTATATTTGGAATGGATGTTGGTTGCCATGAACATGTGAATAATCTGCTCATCGGAGTATCCATCGCCGCTTGGGCCAGACTTGTTGTTGTGACGAATTACCTCAATGGAATCATTATTTTGCGGGTTCATGTTGGCCCCTCCTTCGTACAACAGATATTGTACGACAT
>NZ_JBBPCC010000057.1:0-1120 GCF_038070315.1 Paenibacillus filicis
TTCGTACAATTTACGTTGTTCGAATGGCTTAAGGAGGAAATCATGCATCTGTCGCACATTTCAACTGGTCTTTCCTTTTCAGAAGCTCATAACGAAGCTTACTCGGATGAACAGATCGTAGCCATGTTCTTGTCTTCATCCGAGCGCTCCAAGTATACGGTCAGGAATTACACGAATTCGATCAACAAATTCCGTGCTTTTCTCCAGGGTAAGCCTCTCCGTGATGTCAACTGGAGGGAAATCGAAGTATATAAGCTCGCTTTGATTAAGGGATTCCTCAGCAAGAGCGGGTTGCCCCAGTCGCCTGCGACTGTCGCCATTCACATTGCGCCCGTGCGATCTCTGTATAAATGGGGAAGTGATCCGAACATCGGTATTTTTCCGATCAACCCGACGACTAGCGTACAGGTGCCGAAAGTAGCAATAACCAGCAGGAACCACTATTTGACCAAGAGTGAGGTTATTCTGTTGATCGAAAGGCTGAAGCAGCAAAGTCCCCGTGATTATATTCTGGGGCTGACGCTTGTTTTGCTGGGACTGCGAGTATCGGAATGCATCTCGATTCAATGGGGGCATTTTCATACGGATCCACAGGAAACCTCGATATGGCTGACGGTTTTCGGGAAAGGGGGCAAACAGCGGGAGGTTAAAGTTCCGGATATTCTGTGGTCTCTGATTCAGACCCATCTGGGCACCGCTCAGCCTGAGCTGAGGAAACCCAATGCACGTTTATTCCCGATCACGGTAAGATCGGTTGAGAAGATCATCCAGAAGGCAAGAACCCCGTTAGAGGGAAGTAAAAAAGTCACTCCTCATTGGCTGAGGCATACAAACGCCACCCTGGCGCTGCTCAAGGGAGCCTCTCTCCAACAGGTTCAGGAATCCCTAGGACATACGCACATCAATACGACGCAACGTTATCTGCATACCGTACAGCAAATTCAGAAAGCCGCTCCAGATTTTGTAGAAGATAGTTTAAAAGAGTACTTATAGGGCTAAAACACTACATAATATGAATCGAATCTTGTAATATTAGGTTGAATTAACTATAATAACGAGGAAAGATTTGCAATAATCAAAGAATTCTACAGAAAATGTCGAACAACGTAAATTGTACGAA
>NZ_JBBPCC010000058.1:0-1033 GCF_038070315.1 Paenibacillus filicis
AGTGGAGGCAGACGAGGGGAACTGAAACATCTAAGTACCCTCAGGAAAAGAAAACAATAGTGATTCCGTCAGTAGCGGCGAGCGAACGCGGATTAGCCCAAACTGGGGCGATTTATCGCCTCGGGGTTGTAGGACGCCGTCATGGGTGCAGCAGATTAGGTGAACAGGTCTGGAAAGGCCGGCCATAGTGGGTAAAAGCCCCGTAGCTCAAAATCTGCGAACACCCTAGGCGTATCCTGAGTAAGGCGGGACACGTGAAACCCCGTCTGAATCCGGCAGGACCATCTGCCAAGGCTAAATACTCCCTGGTGACCGATAGTGAAGCAGTACCGTGAGGGAAAGGTGAAAAGAACCGCGGGAGCGGAGTGAAATAGAACCTGAAACCGTGTGCTTACAAAAAGTCAGAGCCCGTTCATGGGTGATGGCGTGCCTTTTGTAGAATGAACCGGCGAGTTACGTTTGCAAGCGAGGTTAAGGTGAGAAGCCGGAGCCGCAGCGAAAGCGAGTCTGAATAGGGCGACATAGTTTGTAGGCGTAGACCCGAAACCGTGTGATCTACCCCTGTCCAGGGTGAAGGTGCGGTAACACGCACTGGAGGCCCGAACCCACGCATGTTGAAAAATGCGGGGATGAGGTGGGGGTAGCGGAGAAATTCCAATCGAACTCGGAGATAGCTGGTTCTCCCCGAAATAGCTTTAGGGCTAGCCTCGGGAGATGCGTCGTGGAGGTAAAGCACTGATTGGGTGCGGGGCCCGCCAAGGGTTACCAAGTCCAGTCAAACTCTGAATGCCACAGACGTTATCCCGGGAGTCAGACAGTGAGTGCTAAGATCCATTGTCAAGAGGGAAACAGCCCAGATCATCAGCTAAGGTCCCGAAGTGTGTGTTAAGTGGGAAAGGATGTGGAGTTGCCCAGACAACCAGGATGTTGGCTTAGAAGCAGCCACCATTGAAAGAGTGCGTAATAGCTCACTGGTCGAGTGACTCTGCGCCGAAAATGTAACGGGGCTAAACACACCACCGAAGCTATGACG
>NZ_JBBPCC010000006.1:0-292500 GCF_038070315.1 Paenibacillus filicis
CTCCTGTTTCACCTGTCGCGCCTGTAGCTCCAGTTTCACCAGTAGCACCCGTGGCTCCGGTTCCCCCAGTAGCACCAGTAGCGCCCGTGGCTCCAGTAGCACCAGTAGCACCAGTAGCTCCAGTAGCTCCAGTAGCTCCAGTAGCGCCAGTAGCGCCCGTAGCTCCAGTTGCACCAGTAGCTCCAGTAGCTCCAGTAGCGCCCGTAGCTCCAGTTGCACCAGTAGCGCCCGTAGCGCCCGTAGCGCCCGTGGCTCCAGTAGCCCCAGTTGCACCAGTAGCTCCAGTTCCACCGGTAGCACCAGTAGCACCAGTAGAGCCCGTCGCTCCAGTTCCACCGGTAGCACCCGTGGCCCCGGTTGCACCTGTTCCGCCCGTGGCTCCAGTTGCCCCCGTAGCTCCGGTCGCGCCTCCGTATTCCAATACAGCCACATCATCAACCAAAATATCGGCTGCACCTGCTTGGGGCAAGTTGTTGATTAATACAAAGGCTATCGCCGACCCCGGAGGTGTCGGAGACGTGGTTTCATAGACGGTTAACCAAGTATTCGCCTCCACGCTAGGAATTCCATCTGATGGAACAACAAGAAAGAGTCCTTGTCCGAGTGAATTATATAAGCTGTCCAGATAAAATACTTGTACATTGACTGGCCCGGCCGGGGCTGCGCCAATTTTAGCTAACGAAACCATAAACTCCAGTCCAACACCGGCATTCACAGGTATATACTGACCAATGTAAGATACAACGTTGCCTCCTTGAAATCTTACGGCATACGTTCCTGTGTGTGAATGTTGGCTGGTAATTGAAGCATTGGAAGTGACCCATCCAGCAGTCGTTCCTGTTTCGAAGCTTCCATTCACGAGTAAATTTTGAATGCTCATCTGTCCATTTCCTCCTATTTCAGAAAATAACTACCCCATATCCTATGCATCTCGTTTCTAGCAGGAAACAACATTTATCCTCAATTTTCTGAAAATGTATCATAGATTCGCAAAAAGGCGCTCATCTAGATGAGTTTTTATCTATCTTTTCTAATTTGCGAATTCTCGGATAATAAGCTATAATTAATACTTTGAGAAAACACTATACAAACAAGGGGCTCTGTAAAAATAAAGAGCTTGCAGGTGATGAGAATGATTGAAGTGAAGACTTCGAAGCTTAGCGATGGGGAATTTAATAGAGGGGTATTTGCAACCCAGGATTTTGCCAAGGGCGATTTAATCCATGAAGCACCCGTCATTCCTTATCCGAATGAAGAGCATGAGCATATTGAAAAGACGCTTCTCGCTGATTATGTTTTTGAGTACGGGGCCAACCACTCGGCCTTGCTGCTCGGTTACGGCATGCTGTTTAACCATTCCTACACGCCTAATGCTCGTTACGATCTGAACTTTGATAATCATACGGTAGACTTCTTTGCCTTCACAGATATTAAAGCAGGCGATGAAATTCTCATTAACTACAATGGAGAAGAAGATTGCAATGACCCCATGTGGTTTGAGGACAAGTCCTAAGTATCCGCCAAGTCGCCTGAATTACCGCAAAAGCCCGATCAACCCGAAGGATCGATTCCTCCAGGACTGATCGGGCTTTACGTGTTCATGGACCTAATAGCCGTGGAATTACTCCGAATTCGTGACTATACGGAATGAGGCGATAAAGCTAAGCACGATGAATAGCAACTGCAGACCCAGCGCCAGCAAGATCCCGGTAAAAAGACTATGGCCTAGACTCTGGCTGATCATAAGCAGCGCTCCGCCGATCCCGATGCTGAGACCAGGTACAAAAGCATCCACAAACTGCAAGCTCGCGGAAACCTCACCCTCTTCTCCTTGCTTCGCATGCTGCAAGGCAACGGCGCCGCTCGTCGGATTCGCCAAGCCGATGCCGAATCCCGTGAATAACTGCGAGATCAAGGCAAACCATACGCCTCCACTCTCCAGCCCTACAGCGGCGATGACGAGCGACACCCCGACCATCATCAAACCGATCCCGCCCGTAATTCGCTTAGTCCGTCCGCGTCCAGCATCACGCTCGTCAAGCTTCGATTGCAGCCAAGCCGCTGCCGACCAGCTCAGCGCGCCTCCCGCGACGATCAGACCGGCCATGTCAGCCCGAAGTCCCTTGACCTCCGTCAAGGCTAAGACGACGTAGCTTTCGGTCGCAACATAGCAAGCCATGTACAGGCCTCTGGAGACGATAGTGGCAGGCAACCCTTTTTTGATCCTCAAGGTGCCGGCTGGCATAAGCTTGAGCAGAGGCCGGATCATCAGAAGTATGCCGACAAGCGCATGTGCTATGCCGCTCCAGCCTGTAATGGAGCCCAGCCCTGCGAGCAGCAGACCTGTACCGATCGTCAGCAGGAGCGCGTACCCTTCCTTCCGGTTGGCGGATGAGGCTGGGCTACTTGGTGTTTGCAGCTTGCGGAAGGTCTGCAGGGTCAATCCGACTGCGAGCCCGATCAAGGGCAGCACCAGCCAGAAGACAAGTCTCCATGACGTATACTCGGCCAGCAGCCCAGCCACATAAGGTCCGATCAAAGCGGGTAAAATATACGCGCTGGAGAAGGCGCCTAAAATTTTGGTACGCAGTGCATCCGGATAGCTTAACGTAATACTGTAATAGACGCAGGTGATCATAGCTCCGGCGCCTAAGCCTTGAAATGCCCTGCCCACGATCAGCATCGGCATATGGAATGCAGTGGCTGCAATCAATAGCCCTGCTACGAAAACGACAATCGATATCGTATAGGAACGAAATACGCCGATCCTGCCAATCTGATTGCCCATCACCATCGTTCCCAAAATTTGCAGAAGCAGAAATGTACTGAAGATCCAGCCATACAAATGAAGGCCATTCAACTGCTGTGCCAGACGAGGAGCGATCGTTGTAATCGCTAAGCCCTCGAAGGCTACGGTCGTGACCGCCAAAATAATACCGATCGTCAGCGCCCTGTAACGAGCGTCAAAGATACCGGTTTTGCTTTCCGCATGTTCCATCCTAGTCCTCTCCATTTGCTTGCCAAGTCACTAGTTGCCATGGCAAGTATAAGGTAATAATAAAAATCATTCAGCCGCTATGCCTCAAACAAGTCTTAATCATAGTTGCCATAGCAACTATATGGATAAAAGCAGCGTAACGTGAAGAGGCAGCCTCTACAAATCCTTCACGTTACGATACATGACGCCCAGTATTCTCCGGAACGTCTCCACCTCTTCCTCCGTCAGCCCTTTGATCGTATTCCGATAGGCTTCAATCGAGGGAGCGAGAATTTCGTCCTTGATATCCCGGCCTTTGTCCGTCAGATAGACCCTCAGTGACCGGCGGTCCGTCTCGTGCGTCACGCGATGAATAAATCCCTTTTTCTCCAGCTTAAACAGCATGCGGGCAACATTCGTCTGATCCTTGGTTAGTCGCTCGGCCAGCTCTTTTTGCGTGATGCCCTCCACTTCCCACAGGATGACCAAAATTTCCCACTGGTCGACCGTGATGTCGAAGGGATTCACGACCTTCTGGTAATAGCTGCTGAGCTTCAGATCGGCCCGGCTGACGATTACACCGATATACTTTTCTAATTCCATCGGCAGGCCCCCAGTTACTAGCTATGATGATAGTTGCTATGACGATTATTATAGGTCCGCTAATGAAGCGTGTCAATACTTGAACCGTATCGGCTTGTCCGCCGCTCCTAACAACTCCCTGGAAAACAGCAGACAGCGGCTGCTCCTCATATGCGAGAAATAGCCGCTGTCTGCGTTCACTAGCTGTTCGAGATCGTGCCGTTATTCCTGCTGGATGGGGTCTGACGTCAGACCCTTCTCCTTGAGCTCCGTCTCTGTTTTCACCTTTTTCATATCTTTCCCGAGCCGCCGGACCTCCTCTAGATTCGGAGCCATCGAGCCATTCACAATCTCCTCGATAGGCTTGTCCGTTCCCTTCTGCTCAGCAAATCTTTCATGTTCCTTAACTGTCTTCAGATCTTCGTTTTTATAGTCGCTGTTCGCCATCGCCCGTCGCCTCCTGTCTTAGGTAACCGATACCCTCTATTACCTCAGGAACGCTGTCCTTAAACAAGCCAGGCAGCATCCAAGCAGCCGCAGAACAGCCAACGGCCATATCCTAACTAGGATACGACCAGCTGCTTCTTCTTGGTCACATGCAGATCGCCCTGGTACAAATGAATATAGATCGTGTAGGTGCCAGGCTTATCGAATGTTTTAGCAGCCGCGTAAGAGCCGCTGCCGGTTGAGCTTGCCGTGACCAGATCGGGCAGCTCGTTTTTGTTTTCACTGCGAATATCGAACTGTACGTTCGCATCGTTCTCCTTCACAAGTCCCGTAATATGCGCCGTCAACGTAACCGGCTTGGCCGCCACCGCAGCAGTCGGCTCCGTGGACAGCTCCACCTTGACGATCGCCGGGTCCTGTCCCTGACTGCCCGACGAACAAGCTGCTGCCACGATCACGAGACAGCTTAACAGGAGAATGCTCCATAGAAGCCGTTTCATCTGTCATGCCCCTTTCCCCTTGCAAATCTCTCTCCACTTATTGTACCCGGTTTAGAGGCTTTGCGGATGGCTAGAACGGGCTAGTTTCATGTCCGTCATGTGAAAGCTTTATGAAAGTTTATAGAACATATGGCAGTAGTCATGTCCGGCGAACCGTATGTCCTTCTCCGCTACGAAGCCCATTCGCTCATACAGCTTCCGCGCCTGCTGATTGAATAGCTCGACATTGAGTGACAGCTTGCTCCAGCCGGGCTCAGCGCTTCGGCTCATCGTGGCTTCCAGCAGCGCGGTGCCGACGCCTTGCCCCCGATACTCGGGGAAGACGCACAGGGCATCCAGGTACAGCTCGTCTTCTTCCGCTTCCTTCTCGAAGACGATTCGCTCCTCCGGGTAAATGCGGGTAATCAGCTCAGACAAATTCCGATCGATCCGGTCCGCATCCCGTCCGGGATAGACCACCGCAATTCCCGCTACTCGCCCCTCAATCTCTTGAACCGTGATATAGCTTTGGCTGAAACGGGTGTCTTCGCTCAGAAAGGCTTGCTCGATGACGTCGAGCAGTTGCTCTTCCGTCAGCTTTTCTACCAGCGGGAGCTCCATATCCCGAAGAATAATAGCCACAAGCTGCGATACCTCCCGGCTGTCTTCCGGCTTTGCAGGTCTGATCATGATGTTCCTCCTTGATGAATTAATCTCATGAACAATTAGTATCATTAATTATTTAGGTGGTGAATTGTAACCTTTTTCCCCATATGGCTGAAGCTTCTCCAGCCACTTCTCCTCGAGCTTCTTCAACTCATCCTTCATGCTGAAGAATGTACTGTCCTTGATGTCTACCAGCTCCAGCACCTCGATCTTAAACGCCGCTTCCCCATACTGTTTCCAGTCGGCTTGCAGTTTCTTGTTCGTATGGCCTCCGGAGTTCAGCTCGAATTTCCGTCCATTCAGATTACGAAGATTCGGGCTGGCGTCCACAAACCGCTTATCGTTCACGGTGTTCAAAATTTGATAGACCCCGGCCTCTATCTTCACTTCTTTATACTGCTCTTGCAGCTCTTTTCTCCGATTTCGGTCATTCAATGTCGGTTCCTCCTTTTTTACATAACCTGTTTCCGTTTCGGCCACCCAGTATTCGCTTCCATCCGGCTTGCGATTCAGGAAGCCGTATTCGATCAGATAACGCCGCAGCGTAGCAAAATCCTCGTACACCGCCTTAAGAAGCTCATTGACTTCCTTCTCCGAATAAGTCTGCTCCCGCACAAATCGCGATGCAATCTGCCGCAGCACGATCAGCTTTTGCTTCTGTTTGGCCGGAAAGCTCTTCAAGCCGCCTTCCTTCCCATCGGGAAAATACTTCTGCAGGAGACTCTCCTGTTCATCCAGTGTGACATTGTACCGGTCATCGATCATCGTAGCCGTCTGATGCACGTCGACAAACCGCGGAGCATGCTTATCCTTCGCCTTGAGCAGCTCCATCAGAGCCAGAAATATCTTGGACTGGCGCTCCTTCTCCTTCAGCACGAAGCGGTGATTGCGGATGGTCGAGGCACTGCCGATTCCAAGCTCCTTCTGAATCTGTGCATCGCTAAGCTCCTGATAGAACAGGCGCAGCAGGCTGTTCTGATGATCGGTCAGCCCAGTCAGCCGTTTATCCAGCCCAAGCAGGTAGTCGAATACGGATTGATGGACCATCCGGATATGCAGGCGTATGTAACGCTGCGCTTCGTAGAGCATTCCGTCCACGGGATAAATAATCCCCTTCTCGCAGGCGCTCCCGCACAGCAGACAGACATAATGCTCCTCCTGCACAACATACCCTTTCTTCAGTTCATCGAGGGAAGCATTCCAGAACAGCTCAGACAATTCCATGAAATAAACACATCCCCGATTTGTTTGCTATTTTGTAGATATTATAGGATGGCGTTTATAGCATAGTCAAGAAGAAGTCCAGCCCTTGCCGGGCGCCACGATCTGCAGGGCCGACATACGCCGCACTCCTTACAGGTTGATCCCAGAGCGGAATATGTATACTATGGAAGTAGGAAAAAGGAGTGACCCTCATGAATGTAATCAAAGCCAAGGACCGGCTGGAGCTGGATAAGCGCATCCCTTCCATGCCTTGGTACGTCGAGAAGTTCATCAACTACAAGCTGCCGGACCTCTCTCCTTCCTCGCTGCTGGAGTACGTCAGAGATTATGAGGCTTTCCTCTCTTGGCTGCTCGCCGAGGGACTCGCCGAAGGCGCAACGCGCATCCAGGATATTCCGATCACTGTGCTTGAGAGGCTGCATATGGACAGCATCGATCACTTCAAGATGTTTCTGGCTACGCATAAAACCCGTGCGAACACACGGACGACGATTTCCCGCAAGCTATCGTCGCTGCGTTCTTTGTTTCATTACTTGAGCCAGATTGCCGAGGATGAGCAATTCTACCCTCTGCTGAAGCGCAATGTGATGGCCAAGGTTGAGATCAAGCGCACGCACAAGCCCAAGGATACCGCCGCCAAGCTAGAGGGCAAGCTGCTCCAGGAGGCAGAGATTCACGAATTCGTTGAGTATGTGAAGGTCGGGTACGGACAGGACGTCTCGAATAACAAACAAGCCACCTATGCCTACGAGATCAATAAAATCCGCGATTCGTGCATCATCAGTCTAATTCTTAACTCCGGACTGCGCGTGTCTGAGGTAGTCAACCTGAATATCGAGGATATCGATATGAAGAAAAAGCTGCTCTATGTCTTCCGCAAAGGTAAAAACGACGAGACCTTCAAAACGCCCGTTTATTTCCGGCAGGACGCGGTCGATGATCTGCAAGCCTATCTGGAGCTGCGCAGCACGACCTACAAGGCGCCCAAGCGGGAGAAGGCACTCTTCCTCGCCGTCGCCAACGGCAAAAAAGAAGGCGAGCGGATGACCAAGCGCGCCATTCAGGAGATGGTCATTAAGTACGCCAAGCGATTCGGCAAACCTTACTTGTCTGTACATAAACTGCGGCATTCCTTCGCCACCGATTATTATTTGCGTAACGATCTGTACAGAACCCAGGAACAGCTCGGCCACGCCTCTCCGGAGACAACTCAAATCTATGCGCATTTGACGGATAGGACGATGTCTGAGGCCATTGATAAGCAAAAGGACGGCACCGAAGGGTGACCGTCCTTTTTTTTGAATGAGAATGTGCAGAAGCCGGCAGCATTTACTGGCCTTTGCTGATCCAGAACGATACGCTCTCGCCCTTGGCGAGCACCGTCCCCGGAGCCGGGCTTTGGCGGAAGACCGTATTCGCGGAATTCGGATTCGATTCCAGGAAAAACTCGTACTTCAAGCCGTAGGCCAGCGCCGTCTTCTCCGCCTCCTGCCTATTCAGGCCGATCAGTTGGGGTGCCGGTACCGTCTCAGCATTCTCATCTACCTGTTGCTGATTGGCCGGAGCCGCAGGCTTGACCGAGGTCTCCTGCGATTTATCCGTAACCTTGCCGCTGGCGGAAGGCTGGCCTTTTCCCTGCTGGCTGTCCGACACATGCGGCCTCAGCTCTTCGGTTACTTCTGCCGCCGGCTTCTTGCCCATGAAGGCGCCCATCTCCAGAAATACAAAGAATACCCCTACCGCACTCACGACCGCAACGCCCGCTAAAGTAAACCCGAGGATGGTTTTACGGACGATCCGGCGGCCTATGGGCCGTAAAGACCGGGTCTCTTCCTCATCCTCCATATCCTCCTCCTCAGCCGGTTCAGCCTTCCTAGACACGGCTTTCGTAGGGGGACCTGCAGCATACACATGCTCAGGCTGCGAACGTTGTGACAATTCTCCTCTCAGCGAAGACAGCGCCTCGGATGCCCCGGAGGACAAGCCACGCCCTGCATCGTCTGCGAGTCTGTCCCCGTCAAGCAGCAGATGAGGCGGCTGGACAGAGGCAGGCTTGCCTGCGAGAAGCGCCAGCTTCTCCACGAAGTCTCTAAGCGGCAGTTCTCCATCCAGTGCCTCACGAAGCAAAGCGATGAACGGCTCGCTCTGTCTCCCGGCCGCCAGCTCTCCGGCCAACGCCGCGCGGAGCCACAGCTCACGGCCTTCTTCATGTGAAGGAAGCACCTCGCTGCCGCAAGCTAACTGGAGAACGAGCAGAGCCAGGCCGCGGCTTCCCTGTGCATGCTCTTCTGCCTTCTCCCAGTAATTAATGACCTTAAGCATGCCCTCGCCGAGCCAGATGTTGTCCGCCAGGACCGAGAATCCGGCGACCCCTTTGTCTTCCGCATCCAGGATGCCCCGCCCAAGCTCAGCTGCAGCTGCAGCGGCCTCCAGAGGCTTCCATTCCTTCTGCTTAAGCTGGAAGGAAAGCGGCTCACCGCCATGTGACTTTAATACGGCATAGATCGACAGATCCTCCACCCCTACATCGAGCAGGTGCAGAAACCGGTTATCATTATAATGAGCGACAGCCTGAAGCAGCCGCATATAGGCTTGCTGTTCAATCCGGCTCGGCTGCTCGGATACAAATACAGCAATATCGCGGCGTAAGGACAGGTCCGTTCCCGCAAACAACATGCCGTGACGGGAAGGCAATATCGGCTTTTGCAGCACATATCGGGCACGGAGCGTCTTTTCCATGTGACCCCCTCCAAACCTTGTACTTACTCTAGGGCATTAACCCCAATCATGTTCGTATAAACGTACGGTGCGAATCTGATAAAAAGCCCGCATCTCATAGCATTCGCAGTAACAAGCTGTTTTGAGTACCGTTCGTAATAAGTTAACATAATCATTATTATGTCTCCTGAGCATCAAACTGCAATTTCATGCTCACCTCGCAGGACATAGATAGTCTCATCTTATCCTAAAGTTGACCGAACTTCAAATCCAGCACTCACAACCGATGTCAATTCTCGGTGTGCAGAGGGGATATATGAAGAAAAAGCCCCTTCCGGAGCTTTTCCACCGCCACCACACATCTGAATCGACAGACGTAGCGAAACTTTTAATTTTACTTCCGAAGCACGGATGTCAGCAGCGAGCCCCCCCGCTCCGGCTTCTGAGCTTCACCCTCCTGATCCGAATCGGCTCCGCCGGCACGTGTCCACTCCTCTTCCAGCGCGGCGCGAAGTCGGAGCTTCTCCGGAGGGAACGGCGTCAGCAGGCTTTGCAAATAATCCGGCTCGCCGTTGCGTCCATGATCCAGCCATGAGCTCCAGTCCTGTTCCTTGAGGATGGCGGGCATCCGCTCGGTATGCTCATAGAGGAGCCGATTCGACACCGTCGTCATCATCGTGCAGGTGCGGAACTCGCCTCCCTGCTTATCCCGCCATATCTCATAGAAGCCGGCAACTGCCAGCGTCTCCCCGTCCGCAGCAGCTGCTTCATAATGCTTCCGCTTCTTCCCGTCCGGTGTGGACACATAGAACCTGTCGCAGGGAATCACGCAGCGGTGCTTAGCGAATAGCTTGCGGTATTCGCGCTTCTCTTGAATCTCAGCGCTGTCCGTCAGAATTGCGTCCTTAGCCCAGAACGGAACCAACCCCCAGCGCTGACCTTCCAGCGCGAGTTTGCCTCCATCGTTCACAATAACGGGAACGGTCCGGTTCGGGGAGTAATCACCCCGGGGGCGCAGCGTTACTCTCGCTTCTTGCAGTGCAAACTTCGCTATCAATCCAGGGACACCTGTCGTTAATGTAAATCTGTCGCACATCATGCTCTCCACCTTTTCGGCTCGTTTGTTCCAGTATCTTCCCGCAGCCGAAAATTATGCAGAGATTGACAAGCTTTCTGCTCACTATGGTAAAATACGGAGAGAAATCAAGGGGGGGAAGAACATGAGTTCTTACGAGATTCGTTCCTATGAGGATACGTATCAGGTTTATGAATTAAAGGAGCTTGCCACGGATTCCTGGTTCCGCATTGTACCTGAGCGTGGCGGTATTGTCTCCAGCTATGGAACGGCGGGCGAAGAACGCCTTTACCTGGAGCGCGATACGCTGCTCGATCCCGTAGCCAACATCCGGGGAGGCATTCCGGTCCTGTTCCCGGTGAGCGGATTTGTCACGAACGGAGAATATGAGTGGAAAGGCCAGCGCTATGCGATCAAAAATCACGGTGTAGCCCGCAATCATGCCTGGACCGTAGAACGGACTGGAGACGATCACGGTGTCTATATCGTCTTGTACCTCCGGGCCAACGAACAGACGCTTGCCGCATTTCCTTTCGACTTTGAGCTGCGCTTCACCTACCGTCTGCTGGACGGAACCTTGACCATCGAGCAAGAATATGTGAACCATTCGGATGAGGCTATGCCGATGTATCCGGGCTTCCATCCCTACTTCCTCGCCGACCGCAAGGAAGCGCATTACCGCACCGATGCCACCGTGCTGTTCGACTTCAACGACCATCTGGTCAAGCTTTATGAAGGCTCGGTCGATCTGGACAAGCTGCCGGAATCCGTCGTCTTTCAGAATGCGAAGGAGCCGTCTATCGAAGTCGATTTCACAGGACGCCAGCAAGTGTCCCTGACCTACAGCGGCAGCTTCCGGTATGTAGTCCTGTGGTCGATCAAGGACAGGCCGTTCATCTGCGTCGAGCCTTGGATGGCGATGCCGGATGAGATCAACCGCAAGCAGGAGCTAACCTTCGTACCACCGGGTCAAGTCATTCAAGCCGAGATGTCGATTCGAAGCATCTCCAGTCCGCAAACCTAAGCCAAACAAAGGGCAATTTGTCGCAGGCGCGTCGTTCAGACCCGTTCCTAAGACAGATTGCCCCTTTTTCCAAGCGTAGATCGACTGCCATTGTCGAAAATGTCTGAAAAATCGAAAAACAAATCATTTCCTGCGCTTGCCCGGGAAATGATCAGCTTGCCGCCGGTTTATTTCCCTGGATAAGCGGCTTTAATCGCGTTTGCGACCAAGCGGTAATACGCACTGGAATGCGGGACGAAATCCGTCTCCGACACCGTCCGCTCATACGGAATCAGTACGCCGTTCTCATCCAGACGGACCCCCTGGATCGTCAAGGCTTCGAAGCGTCCGTCTGCAAGGCTCCGAAACTCCTCCAGCCCCAGCTTGTACAATCCGGTAACTTCGTCCGGCTGCAGCACATATTGCTCCAATGGCCGGTCGCTACGTAGCAGATGGATGTGGCAGAACTCCCGGTCGATACAGTCCTCCGCGATGATATCCTCCTCCTCTACGACGCCGCATGGGATGAGCTCGCTGAACGCTGCAGTTACGCCGAGTTCCTCCTGCAGCTCTCTCACGCCATCCTCGACGCTTTCCCCCGCGAGCAAGTGGCCTGCACATGAAATATCCAGCAAGCCGGGGAATGTATCCTTCTCCGGGTGACGCTGCTGAATCAGCACCTCTACCCTGCCCTCCACGACCGTCCAAAGCCAGCAATGAAAGGTCTGATGCCAGAGCCCTCTGGCGTGAACCTCGGCACGTGCCTCCGTCCCCAGATGGTTCTTATGTTCATCGAAAATATCGAACCGCTCTTGTGTGTTGCCCATGCTGCATTCGCTCCCTCTTCGTGACTTCTGCTAATAACCCCGTTCGATATTGACCCGGTTGGCCAGCAAGTTTTCTCCCTGCTGCAGCGCGTTCCAGGTGTCCAGCAGTGCCTGGGCCGCTTCCTCCGCATCGGTGACTGCAGCGATATGCGGCGTAATCTTGATGTCCGGCCTGCTCCACAGCGGAGAAGTGTCGGGCAGAGGCTCCACGCTCAGCACATCCAAGACGGCCTTGCGGAGCTGTCCCCGGTCCAGAGCACGGAGCAGATCAGGCTCGACCAGGCTGCCGCCTCGGCCTACGTTGATGAAGGCACAGCCCGGCTTCATCAGCGCGATCAGCCGCTCATCGAACAGCGCTTCCGTCTGCTCGGTCAGGGGCAGGGTATTGATCACCCAGTCCGCTTGGTCCAGCACCACGGCGGCCTCCCGCAGGGAAACCGTCTTGTCGAACGCTTCATGTGCCGTCCCGCTCCAGGAGATGCCATACGCCCGAACGCCAAGCGCTCTAAGCGTAAGGGAGATCGTCTGGCCGATCGTCCCCGTCCCGAATACAGCAACAGCTTGTCCAGCGAGCGGAACTGCAGCTTGGGGCCCCCAGCGGCGTGCGCGCTGATCCTCGCTGAATCCCTCATGATGCTGCGCATCCGCGAGCATATGACCCAAGCAATATTCCGCAATCTTCCGTCCAAAATCTCCGGTTGTGCGAGTCAGGATCGTCTGCTCACTCCATGGCTTGCGGTGGATGAAGGCGTCTACCCCGGCTCCGAGCGCATGCACCCACCGGTACTGCTCCGGAAGGAACCCCGGCACTGGCCGGAATCCCGCGTAAGCATCTGCCCACGCCAGATCCTGCTCCGTTACCCGATCCTCCGGCAGGCAGCGCAGCTCAGCGCCGATCACACCGTCCAGACGATGCTTCAGCTCTTCCTGAAGTCGTCCGGTCACTAAGATTCGCTTGATCTCCAAGTATGTCCACCCGTTTCTCATTGTCAGCTTTACCCCCGATAGTGTATCATGAATTTCATGGAAATGCATGATAGAGAAGGAGCCTCCAGATGAACGTACACGAAGCGATTACGACCCATACCTCCAAGCAGCATGCTCACTTGCAGCGCTTCCTGGAGCTGGAAGAAGCCCGGGAACGGGCGATTGACCGCGCCTTGGCTGCTTGCGCCGAGGGTCGCCCCGTTCAGGTTGAGGAGATCAACGCCTGGACAGATCGGATTAACGAGCATGCGCATCACGGCATCTCCCCGACAAGAGTCAGAGTCACGGAACAGATGATCCGGGAGTTTGCTGCCCGCCGCTAACGCACTGGAACAAAGCTTTCGTCTAACCAAACAGCGCCCGCCTACGCGACGAATCTGATCGCGTAGGCGGGCGCTGTTTGGCTTATGGGCGCGCTTACCCGTATATGGACAGCGTAGGCTCCTCATCCGTGAACCGGTAGAGCTGGGCCGACCGCTGGGAGTAGCGGTTCGACATTTTCGGCGAGCCGTCCACCTCCTGTACCGCTTCCACAATTCCCTTGCGGCTCTGGGTGGAGGTCACCTTGCGGATGAAGTTCTTCTCCTCGAAGTCAGGAACAACGGTCTGAATCACCTGATACAGCTCGCTGAGCGTAAACTCCGCCGGCAGAAACTCCTTGGCGATCGTCGTCGTCAGCATGCTTCTGCGGATATGTATCAGCGCGTCCTGGATGATCTGGCGATGATCGAAGGCCAGCTTCATATCTAGCGCCTCCTCGACAGAGAATAGCCGTACATCGGCAGCATCGTCCGCCGCCCGGCGTGCTGCCAGCGCGTCTTCCTTCACTAGCGCGTAGAACGCATGGGAGATCATCCAGCCGCGCGGATCGCGCCCGGGCTCGCTGTACTCATTGAAGTACTCCAGATGGACAGACTCCACACCCGTCTCCTCCTGCAGCTCCCTGAGCGCACAGGCATATATGGACTCTTCCGGACTGGAGAAGCCGCCAGGCAGCGCCCAGTGCCCCTCGAACGGCCATTTTTTCCGCTGAATCAGCAAAATTTCCAGCCTGCGCAGCGGGAGCGACTTCTTCGTGGTTGGCTTCTCCGTGGATGTAATCGTGAAGATGACGATATCCGCAGGAGCGCCATCCGGCGTCCGGTAATGCTTGGGCGAATAGGCCGGATCTTGGTCTGTCATACTACCCCTCCTGAACCAACTTTCATATTGTCATTATGACACATAAAAGAAACTTGTCAAGGAAGGGCGGGACAGGGATTGCCACAAGCTCATGCTTTTTCTCGATTAGCCTGGTTACGGTTGTACCTGGACGACGATGCTTTCGAACAGCATATCGCCGATAAAAGCCAACAGTCTCCAATTGCCAGACTCCGGCAGCGACATCGTGGAAGGAACATGACGATCCGCTCCATTAAGAGCACCCCCCAGCTCGCCGGAACGGAAAACCTCGATCAGCTTATCCGTTCCCTGCTTGACGGCCAGGACGCGGAATTCCCCCTGCAGTTCCCGGTCGCTTCCCCAGAAGTGCCACATATACTTATTGGACTGTCCGGCTTTGAACCCCGGGTCGATAAAACCTGCCCTGCCTGCTATGCCTCGCAGTTGATATGGACCTGCCGCAAACAACGGGCTGGCTGACCATTCACCTTCACTCACAGAAACAACCACATCTCCGTAAGCCTGTCCATCCAGCTTGACAGCAAGACGCCACAGACCGCTTAGCGGAAGTGTGAACGCAGCCGTCCAGCGCTCCAATCCTTTATACCCGGGACTCGGTGCCGTGACTGTCTCTTCCCTGACAGCCGCAACCTCTAGCCCGGACAGCGCATGGAGGGCCTGAATAGAAAGCCGCTTGCCTGCGAACTCGGAGAATGGTGCGGTAAACTGGAACAAATAACCGGCTTGCTGACCTGCAATAAGCCCAGGTTCGGGATAAACCGTAAACTCCTTGTTCCCCTTGGCGTCATAGACCAAACGTTCTCCTGCCGGGGCGGTTAGACCCGCTGGGGACTTCGGTTCCTGCACAAACTGAGGAACGATGGCAGCTAAGGCTCCCAGCGCAAGAACTCCGGCCAAAGCCGCAGTGATCACTTGGCGCCTCCCGCTTCGGCGAAGCCCCGATGGTGCCTGCCTACGTTTTCTGATCTCCGCCTCTACACCGTCCGCTAGCTCCTGAGTGAACTTGCGCACTTCAAATGGTGACTCCTTCAAAGGGTCGCTCCATGCTGGGCGCTTATCGTTCATCTTGTATCGCCTCCATCCGTTTCGGCCTCCAGCATCGCCGTCATTTTGCGTCGGGCCCGGTAAAGCCGGGTTCTGACCGTCGCTTCGGGGATCCGCAGCAACTCCGCGATCTCGCGGGAGGTGAACAGATAGTAAGCGTCAAGCACCACGATCTCCCTGAACTTGCGGGGAAGGCTCATCACCTTCTTCCAGATTCTGTGTGTCTGCATGCGTTCGAAAACCACAGATTCAGCCGATGGCGAGGTCTCTTTGAGGAATACTTCGCCGACAAGCGTTACCTTCCGCAGGAAGAAGCTCCTTAGCAGGTTCATTGATTTATTACGGGTTATCGACAGTAGCCAGCTCTTGACACTGCATTCTCCTCGGAATGTGAACATGCGTTCGTAGACAGTCAGAAAGACTTCCTGGGAAATATCATCAGCTGCATCCGCTTTGCGTGTGATAAAAAAAGCGTAGTGCCACACATCCTCGCCATACGCCTTCATCAAGTCCCGCAAAATCACATCCTTGTCTGATGTGTGGCTCAGATGCTGCAAGTAATGGGGTTCCAAACTGATCACCTCTACGAACTAGACACATCAGAGCATCGTTTTGTTCCCGCTTACTCGAAGTTCTTCCGTTCCTCCACATGCACCAGGCACATCGCGGCTATATCCAGCCATTGTTCCAGATCCTCGATGTGACTTTCGTCGATCTTATGCGCGAAGCGGATACGGATGCGATACGCTTCCGGCACTGACGAGGTCCCGCCTCCTTCCGGCTCTGCCTCTGGCTGCAAAGTGACCGTGAGCTCATGAGCGATCTCGGCTTCTTCGCCCCATAGGCGGACGAGATAGTCCTGCACAGCGGCCGCATAGTCGCTATAGGGAGCAGGGAGTATCAGTACGAGCTGCAGCTCGGCACCGGGGCGCTGGTCCGCCGGACGGGCGATGCGCCGCTCCATCACGAAATCCGTGATTCCGCTGGAGAGGGTGATGACAGCCTGACAGCGCCCGCTGACGGGCTGCAGGGTCATCCGGAACGTTCGCGACATCGAAGCCAGGTCGACGAGGTCCTCCCGGCCCGTAATGCGGATGCTTCCCTCTGCATCCAGATCGTAAAGTCTTCCTTCCATCACGACCTTCAGGTTATCGAAAATAGTAGGATCAAACATCATCTCATTCTCCTTACCGCTAGGAATGGGTATAAATCAGGGGTTGTTCATGGGACACTAACTTGGAAAGAACATACATCTAAGGAGATCAGTCCATGAAACGATTGCATGCCGCTGCCAAAGCTAGCCTATTGACGGGCGCTGCCCTTGCCTTGCTGGTTGGGACGGTTCCGGCCTCGGCCCGTCCGGGTGAAGACCAGGCGACGGGAAGCCTCGACGCCGCCCACGACTTCCAGCCTAGTTCAACGTCAACGCTGTCTCCCCCGCCGGCATCCGGCCTGTCTGAGCAGCTCAAGACACTGAAGCTGCCTCATACCCAGATGCCCTCTGCTGACGCTATGGCACGACATGCCGATATTGTAATCTTCGGACATTTGCATAATCAGACTGCTGCGTATCCGACATCCACCTCTATTGGGAGCCACAAGCTGTATCATTATGTACAAACGATAGCCGTCCGTACGATGCTGAGCGGAGGCGGGACCCGGCCTCCCTCCACGGTCAAGCTGGTCACGGACGGAGTGGAGCCGCTGCCTCCCGCCTCGGACCCGCTGAACCAGACCTACACGGGGCCGCTGGCGGAGGGCGACTACGTCTTTTTCCTCCGCCGCGTGCCGGGCACGGAACTCTACGCGCTCCCCGGGGGCTGGCAGGCGCTGTACCCGGTGCAGGACGGCCGCCTGATCGCCTTGCAGCAGCAGGGCGGATTCTCCGCCTATCACGCATTGACTGTGCGCGAGCTGCAGCTCAAGCTGCAGACTGCCAGCGCGGCGCCTCCGAGCGAACGCTAGCGTTACCTGGACACCGCCAAGGCCGGGCAGGCTCCACGACGGGGTCTCCTGCAGCCAGCCCCGACGGCATGCCCCTCAGATCTAAGTCCCGTCAAGCGGGAGATCGCGCAGATCGAGCACATCCCCCTGCTTCCAGCTTCTCGAGCCGATGAAGCGGATAAGCTTGCCGGCCGCTTCATCGGGCGACAGCAGTTGCCCGCTGGCTTGGAGCTTGACGAACCTCGCTTTGGCCGGGAAGGCCTCGTCAGCCGTCGCGCGAATCTGCTCCTGCATGCGGGTATCGATTACCCCGGGCGCGATTGAGAGAAAGCGCACAGCGCCCGGAGCGTCCCCTTGCTCCACGGCGATGCAGCGAGCCAGCATATCCAGCCCCGCCTTGGTCGCGCAATAGGCGCTCCAGCCCGCATAGGGCTTGCGCGCTGCGCCGGAAGACACCGCTACGATGGTCCTTTCCACAGTATGGCGATAAGGCTCGGTCAGTCGGATGAAGGCAGAGGTCAGCACCAGCGGCGCGGTCAGGTTCACCGATGTGTGAAGGGCCAGGTCGGAAGCTGACGCCACCTCCAGTGGACCCATAGGCTCCAGAACCCCTGCGTTGTGAACCAGGGTCAGCCGGTCAGCCTGCTCCAGCGGGATTCGTTCTAGTGCCTCCTCCAGCTTTTCCGTCAAGCGTCCGGTTTCTGCCAGATCGCAAGCGATCCATTCGAACCGGGCACCGTTCTGCTCGGCCAATCTCCCTAGGGTACCATCGTACGTACGCGCCAGCCCGACGACAAGCGCCCCTTCACGCAGCCACCCGGCTGCCAGGGCGGCACCGAGTCCTCTTGTCGTTCCTGTGATAATATAGACGTTCATTCAGGCTGTTCTCCCTTCTTTGTCCCCGGCATCATGCAAAAAAAATAATCCCCGGTACCCGGGGATCTTGAACCAAATACTCAAGGAGTCATCCAGTCGTCAGCGGTGATCCCTTGCTCGACGGCGAATTCAAAATCATACACGTCGTATACTTGAACAGGAATCTCCGCTTGAATAATCTTATCCATAAATTCGACCTGATCCGTAATGACCGGAGCTTGTTCCCGCAGTGACGTCAGAATCACCTCGGTTTCGATCGGGTCGACAGCCTCCCCGTACTGGGCGCTCTCCATCGCATTGACGACCGTGAAGGTTACGTGCTCGTTAATCGGAAGCGGCGGACTGAGCCGCCATGGAGCCTGCAGCGCACGCTCCAGCTTCTTCTTATTGAACGAATCGTCGAAAAACGCGATCAGTTCGGCAATCTTCCCCTTCACATGAGCGTCGTCCCCCGCCTCCGGCATCACCGGCTCAGGGCTGTCCTTCATCTCATATAGCTCCATAATGGTATTGTATGGGATCAAATACTCCACGGGCTGACTGGGCGCCATCAGTTCTCCGTATATGGCAACCAATACCGCTTCAATGACGAATCGCCGGGACATGCTTGATTCCTCCTTCAAGTAATGCGTCCGTCCTTCTTGTCCGGCCTCATTCTTTCATATCATAAATAAACGGAAATGTCCATCCGCAACATGCCGGAGACGGACGAATCACCTCCCTATATCCGCCTATGCTTTTCACCGTATTATGGTATCATGTAGAACTTGCATACTTATTAACCTCATAAAGAATAGGATTCTGTTCGTTGATGAAGTCCTCCTCCCGGCCCGCTGTACCGATCTTTTGGCTGCTGGTGATCGGCATCATAGCTATTTCATTCTCAGCTATATTTGTACGTTGGTCAAATTCTCCGGTTTCCGTCTCGGCGATGTACCGGTTAGCCCTTACCGCCCTGATGATGCTGCCCTTCCTATACAGGTTCAGACAACATTTTCGGGTGATGACTGTCAAGCATTGGCTGCTGACCTCTGTATCCGGCGTTACGCTTGGGCTGCACTTTCTGCTCTGGATGGGTTCGCTCCGCTTCACCTCCGTCGCCAGCTCGACAGCGATCCTGTCCCTGGAGCCGGTGCTCATCCTGCTCGGAGCATGGCTGTTATACCGCCAGCGCACCTCGCGTGCAGCCTTGCTGGGCATGGGAATCGCAATGGTCGGCGCGCTGATGATCGGCTGGGGAGACTGGGGACTGACAGGCACAGCCCTAACGGGCGATCTGTTGTCATTGCTCGGCACGATCGCTGTAGCCGTCCATATGCTCCTGGGCAAAAAACTGCTGGCTGACGTTCCGCCCTTCGTCTACAGCTTTCTCGTCTTTATCTTCGCAGCGGCCAGTCTGGCTGTTTACAATGCAGCTGTTCATATCCCCTTCGGCCCCTATCCGGCCCGCGAGTGGGGACTATTCCTATTGTTAGCCGTCATCCCGACCGTATTCGGCCATTATCTGTTCACCTGGCTGCTGCGCTTCATGCGCCCGGAGACCGTATCCATGAGCGTGCTCGGAGAGCCGGTCGGCGCATCGCTGCTTGCCTTCGCGCTGCTTGGAGAATCTATCGGTTCGCGACAGGCAATTGCGGGAATACTGCTGCTAATCGGCGTATGGCTATTTATCCGCCACCACGAGAAAAAGCCGCCGGCAGAGCGGCAGCTTCTTCCTGTATCCGGTATGGAGGGGTGAAAACGAGGCTTTCCTTCGCAGGTCTACCTACATGACCCGGCGGGCTGTGGCGTAATTTTTAGTCCACCAATCTTTATTCATGTCCGTAATCGTCACGCCGGGAGCTCCGTAAGTGTGAATAACCTTGCCATTACCCATGTAGATCCCTACATGATGGATCGGCGAGTAGAAGAACACCAGATCGCCCGGCTTCAGATCCTTCTTGGCTACGTAAGTGCCTACTTTGGACATCTCCTTGGCCGTTCGCGGCAGGGACTTTCCGTAACGCTGGAACACCGTCGCTACGAAGGAAGAGCAATCGAAGTTCCGCGTCTGTCCCAGGGCTGCGCCAAACTTATAAGGTCTGTTCAAATATTGTTTGGCCGTGCTGATGACATCCTGAGCTTTGGAGCTCGTCATCGCTTGGGCCTGGCTGGTTGGCAGTGCAAGTGTCCCGGTCATAAGCAGCGCCGCGCTCAAGCTGATGGACACGAAAAGTTTCGTGAAACGTTGTGGTAACCGTTGCGTCATAAGTTTTCGTCCTCCTTGGGTTTGGTTCGGCTCATGGCCTGAAGCCACTATACCATAGCCTAACCCATGGATGATGCTGGGAATGACGCCGTTATCATAGGTCTGGCGGTGATTTGGAGGCGATTATTAGAAAACCATTAAAAATCCGCCTGCGGCAGCATAATCTCGACCCGAGTCCCTTCTCCCGGGGTGCTCTCGATGCGGATTTGCCCGCCATGACGCTCAATAATCTGCTTGGCGATAGACAACCCCAGACCGCTGCCTCCGCTATAACGCTGCCTGGTCTTGTCGACCCGGTAGAAACGCTCGAACAGATGCGGCAGCTCCTCCTCGTCAATCCCCACACCCTGATCCTCAACTACAATTAGCACTTCATTTCCTTGCTCCTCGCAACGAACGGTCACGGTCGTCTTGCTGTACTTGAGCGCATTATCCAGCACGATAATGAATAATTGCTTCAACTGCTCCAGATTGCCCAGACAGGCGGGGTCGGACCCTTCGGGAGCATCCAAGAGGATCTCCCGTTCGAAAGCCAGCGCAAGACGGTCTATGGTTTCCTGCAGCAACGGAAGCAGTGAAATGTACCTGGCCTGGAAATCCTCCTCCCCCCGTTCCAGCTCGGCGAGCCGGAGCAGGGAATGGATCAAGCCCTTGAGCCGCACGGATTCGGAATGAATCGCCTCCAGCGCCTCTTCCCGGACCTCAGGTCGCTCACTTCCCCAACGGCGCAGCAGCGAGGCATAGCTTTCGATCACCGTTAACGGGGTCCGTAGCTCATGGGAGGCGTCGGCTACAAACTGCTTTTGCCGCGCGTCCTGCTCTCTAAGGGTTTCAATCATATCGTTGAACGTCTGTCCGAGCTGTCCAAGCTCGTCCTTCTGGGAAGTATGCCGCGGACTGAGGGTAACGAAGTAGCGTTTCCTGCGGATTTCATTCATCGTATCGAGCAACTCTCCGATCGGACGAATCAGCACCCGGGTATAGAAATAACCGCTGACCAGCGCCACACCAAGCACAGCTCCTGTCGTCATGTATAGGCCCGTGCCGATCAGAGCCAGCCATTCGCTGACTACATTGAGCGACTTGCCCAGCTCCAGCATCCCTAGCTGGAAGCCTTGCTCACGGATAGGCACCTGAACAAATAACATACGGATGCCGAACTCATTGACCATCAAGCTGTTGTTGTAAGAGCGGTAGTAGGTCGGATAAGCCGACAGGCGATCGTTGGTGGATACGCTGGCCCGCACGACGCCCTCCGTATCGATGATCCTGACGAGAATATCAGGTTCATTGAACTCTTCCAGCAGCTCGGGCTTTCCCCAATTCGCGGGATTTAACGTCTCCGGATTGCGCAGAACGACTTGCGCTTTGTTCCAGAGCAGCCGGGTTTCCGCCATCGTCGTCTTCTGGAGGATGTAAAAGTAGATCGTCACATTAAACACGATAACCAGCAGCAGTACCCAGACGGACGACAGCAGAATCAGACGTGTTCTGAGGCTCATACCGGAGGAGGCGACAGCGAGTACCCTACGCCGCGGGCGGTTTTGATCAGCTTGGGACTGAAGCCCTTATCCACCTTCAACCGCAAGTAACGAACGTATACATCCACGATATTCGTATCCCCGGCATGAGCATACCCCCATACGTCGGAAATCAGCTGCTCACGGCTCAGCACCTCTCCGGGATGCTTCATCATGTAGTGAAGCAGCTCGAACTCAGTAGGCGTCAGCTCGATAACTGTTTGGCCACGCATCACTTTACGACTCTTTGCGTCCAGCGTCAGATCCGCTGCATGCAGCACAGCGGCAGGCTCCTCCTTAGCACTCGTCAATCGGATGAGATTGCGGATGCGGACCAGCAGCTCCTCGATCGCGAAGGGCTTGGTTACATAATCATTCGCCCCCAGCTCGAATCCAAGGACGATATCCTTGGTCGAGTCTCTGGCGGTCAGCAGCAGAACGGGCGATTCGCCCCCTCCACTCCGGTATCCTTGCAGCACATCCAGACCGCTGGAGCCAGGAAGCATCACATCGAGCACGATGAGACTCCAGCTACGGGCCAGTGCCAGAGGCAGCGCATAAGCGCCATCCGCTGCCATAGCGGTTTCATATCCTTCATGCTGCAGCTCCAGTTCGAGGACGCGGGCTATATTCGGTTCGTCTTCAACGATAAGAATAGAACGGTTCATTGGCAGCTCTTTCATCTACGGATTGTATGCTATAGCGTCCCCGGCAACCGGATTCCCTATTCCATGTCATTCATTGACAGCCGTTTCCTTCTGTTGTACTGTATTAATATATTAATACAGCATTACGCGATTCATGGCGGAGGATGATATGGAATTTAACAAGTCAGAGCCGATTTATGCTCAGATTATTGACGACATCAGAACCAAGCTGATTACCGGCATCTACAAGCTGGGCCAAGAAATCCCGTCCCGCCGAGAACTGGCCAAACAGCTCGGAGTCAATCCCAACACGATTCAGAGAGCTTACAGGGAAATGGAAGATATGAACTTGATCGTCACGGCAAGGGGCCAGGGCAGCTTTATCACAAGCAACAGCCTCATCCTCGAGTCGCTTCGGGAAGAAGCGGCCAATGCGGCTGTCAGCCGAAGCATTGAAACTTTGCGCTCTCTGGGAAAATCGGATGAGAACATCCTGGAGATCATCACGGCCTATCTGGAAAGGGGGAAATCCTAATGATTACTGTGAAGGATGCAGTCAAAAGCTTCGGGAAGAAAAAAGCTCTGGACGGCGTATCGTTTACCGCGGCAGATGGACAAATCATAGGCTTGCTGGGAACGAACGGCGCAGGCAAGTCGACGATGCTCCAATCGATCGCAGGGCTGCTCCAGTTGGATGCAGGTACCATTACGTTGGACGGCAAGACCCATTCCCTATCGACTCGGGCCATGACGGCTTTCCTGCCGGATGTGGATGTCTGGTACTCCTGGATGAAGCTATCCGATGCCATGAGTTATATGAGAGACATCTACTGGGACTGGGATGATGCCAAAGCACGTCATTTGCTGGAATATTTCGAATTAACGAAAGGCACCTTCATCCGCGATGCGTCCAAGGGTACCCGGGCCAAGATGAAGCTGCTGCTGGCGTTGAGCCGCCAAGCGAGATACTTGCTGCTGGATGAGCCCTTCTCCGGTATAGACCCATTTGCCAGACAACAGATCGCGCAGGCCATCGTAAGTGACTTTCTGGAGGAACAGCAAACCATTCTCATCACGACACATGAGGTGTCAGAGGTTGAGGTCATACTGGATGAGGTGCTATTCATTCACGAGGGAAAGCTGCTGCTTACAGGGAATGTCGAATCCCTGAAGCAAGAAAAAAACAAATCCTTGATGGATATCTTGAAAGAGGTGTATGACATTGCACGCCTTTAGACGTCTTCTTGTAACCGAGCTGCGCAACCGGAGAAATACGATCGTAGTTGCTGCAGGGGCTATCCTGTTTCTTCATGCTGCCATCCTGATCCTAACTTATCACTCAAATCCGCAAGCGGATGGCTTTGCATCCATTATGGTATTAAATATTGCCCTTTTTGCCCTCGTGCTTCAGGTTCCGTTTCTTCACAGCTTCTCGGCGTGGAGAGAGGAATGGAGGCAGCGTGCGATCTATCAGCTGCTGATGCTGCCCGTGCCTCGAGTCTATTTGCTTCTGTCCAAAGGAATTTCGCTTCTACTGGAAACCCTGCTGCTGTCCTTGGTCATGCTTGCTGGACTATGGGTTCAGTATGAGTTAAGCGGCGGGCTTCTGCTTCGAGCCGAGCCCTTAACGACATTCGCCTGGTCCAAGGTCCTCCTGATCTATAATCTTCTGATCTGCGCTGCTTCCGTCATCTTTTTAAGTACAATGAGCATGCTTCTTGGCAAGCGGGCAGGCAAATTTTCTCTTCTTGTTACTTTCCTCAGCTTTGCTGCCGGCTTATTTCTGGCTATCGTCGCATTCGCTAACTTGCCGACAGAGATCGGCTTGACCGCCATCCTCATCGTTCTGTTCTTGTTTAACTGGTTTCTTCTAGAGAAGAAGGTGGACATCCGATGAGCAAACCGTCTTTTTTCGGGGAGTTTTTATCGCATGCCAGTCAAGTGGGAAGCATCATTCCCAGCTCGCCGTGGTTAACCCGGTACATGCTGCCCCCGGCTCTGCCCTGGCACAAAATGCGCCGGATTGCTGAGCTCGGACCGGGTACAGGGGTATTTACGAAGCATATTCAGTTGCAAAGAAGCTCGGCTAGCCAGCTATATTTGTTTGAGCAGAATGACAGCTTCCGAACAGATTTGGCTGTCCGGTATCCACAGCTTCCCATCCTGGAAGACGCTCTGCAGCTAGCTGAAGTGGTTCAGGAAACGGGCCGTCCATTCGACCTGATCGTCTCCGGTCTTCCTTTCGCCAACTTTCCTATTGAACTGCGGGAACGCCTGTTTCATTCGATCCATGAAGCCTTGGCCCCGAATGGTATCTTTCTTGCTTTCCAATACACGCTGCTTCTCAGAAAACAATTTGAAGCCTATTTTTCCGTCGTCGATACAGGCTATACTTGGATGAACATTCCTCCTGCCTGGGTATTCAAATGCAAAAAATCGCCGTCGGACCAGCAGCTGCGAACGGCGATAGTGCTCTAATGCAGAGCTCGTATACCGGACAAAGGACCTCCCTGCGGAACGCCTGCAGTACATCCTTTGTCCGGTACGATATTCTAGATAGCACATTTTTTATTCCTATTGCTGCTTTCTCTGCTCCTTCATCCGTTCGCTGCCGAATGCGAGAATGACCGTCTGAATTTTCTGCAGCCGGATGAATTCATTCTGCTTCAGATCAGACCGGAAGTAGGCATACATATAGGCTCCCTCGAAGAAGGTCAACGAAGGGTAACAGACCAGATCCGAATTCGTATAAGGATTATCAATCAGAATCTGCCATTCTCCGTCCCGTTCTTCCCCCTGGATCGACTGCAGCACAGTAAGCTTGTAGGCGATGATCTCCTCGAATTCATCCCATATAGCAGCCCAGGAAGGGCTGAACCTTGTTGGCTCGGGAAATAGCCGTCTAGCCGTCGCCAGCCGCTCGGCCACCGCTGTGCATTCCTGATCGACATATTCCTTCAGCTTGCTCCGGAAGCCCTCGAGGAATAACCGGAACGCCGTAAACCCTCCTTCCGTTACCTTTTGCTGGAACTGCAGCAGCTCTTCCTCAGAAGCGGCCTTTTCGAACGTGATATAAGGGTTGGTCATCCTCTCGCTCCTTATCGTTTAGTAGACTCCCGGAACCCATCATTTACATGAGGACAGCCTCCAGATTTCCCTCGGCGTGCAAGATCAGACGGCGTGAAGGGTCATTTTTCAGCTTCACATTTCCTAACTTGACCCGGCCCTCTTCCAGATACACGACCAGCCAGCGATGCTCGTCATCACGGCCGATTTCCTGGAGAAATCCCTTCATCAGCTCCTGTGCTTCCTGCTCGCTGACAAATTGGCGAATGCCATAATAGGATAAATCATAGTGATTTTTCTGCAGGCAAGCCGCAATCTCTCCGGTTATCGTATGTCTCAATACATAGCTCATTTTAATTTTTCCTCCTGACCCGCTATTCATTGGCCCCGCAAGGCTGGGGACAAGAAGGGCGCAAGGCTCGGTCACGAGTTTGCGCCCCTCTTTCATTTCCCCTTACAAGTACGGATTCTCGTGGCGGGCCTTCAGCCTGCTCCAGCGGCGGTCCACCTCGTTCTCGAACGATTGGAGCGCTTCGGCGTATTCAGGCCGGGTCAGATGCTTGGTCTTGCCCATATTTTTCAGCCAGTCGCCTACTGGGATACGTTTGTTTTTGTCCTCCGGGTTATACGTGATCGTCGTAACGCCGTTCTCAATCTCATACATCGGGAAGAAGCAGGAGTTAACCGCCTCATCGATCAAGGTTTGCCCAATCTGCTCCTCCGAGAGCCAGTTGAGCGGGCAGGTGATGAGAATTTTCCCATAAACGAGCCCTTCGTTCTGGGCATAATATTGCGCCTTGGCCGCTTTCTTCAGCATATCCTGCGGCAAGGACTCGGAGCCGGTGAACACGTACGGAATATTGGTGGCCGCCATGATCTGCGGCGTATCCTTGTGGTGGAACAGCTTGCCGCCCTGATGCTTGCCCACGTTGGATGTGGAGGTGCGATGTCCGAGCGGCGTCGAGTACGACAGCTGGGCTCCCGTATTCATATACCCTTCATTATCGTACTCCAATATAATCATTTTATGATTGCGCAGCGCAGCTCCGATCGCCGGTCCCATGCCGATATCCATCCCGCCGTCGCCGGTGATCATGACGAAGGTGAAATCCGCAGGCAGATTCAGATGATCCAGCTCTCCGCGGCGCTTGCGCTCCCAGAACATCTCCACGACGCCGGACAGCGTGGCCGCTCCGCTCTGGAACAGGTTGTGAATATAGGTGGCCTTGTGCGATGAATACGGGTAGCCGGTCGTGACGACCATCGCGCAGCCGGTATGGAATAGTGCGACAATATCGCCCTCGATGCCCTTGAAGAACAGCTCGAGACCCGAGAAAATGCCGCACCCCGGACAGGCGCCGTGACCCGGTGCAAGCCGCTTCGGCTTCTTGGTCAGCTGGCGGATCGGAGGAACCTTCACCTTGAGCTGGCCGGTTGCTTCATCCTTATTCACCGTGATTAGACCGGTGTTCAAATCTTCATACTTCATCGGCTCGATGACACGCTGCGGCTTCTTGTTGGGATCGCCCGCCGTGTGGCCGTGATAATCGAACGGCACCTCGACCTTGCCTGCTTCTACAGCATCCATTGCCATCCGGAAGAACGCGTGGCCATCTTCGGCGTAGAAGTCCTTCCCGCCCAAGCCATAGACACGGCTGACGACTAGCGTATCCGTGTAACCTGCTGTGAATAATGCAGCCTTGATCTCCAGCGACATGTTGCCGCCATGGGCGCCATAGGAGTCGGCACGGTCGCCGACCGTAACCGCCTTAACATTCTTCAGCGCCTCCGCGATTTCCTGGGCCGGGAACGGACGGATCATATTGGGCGCGATCGAGCCCGCCTTGATGCCCTGCTCACGCAGCTGGTCGACGACGTCCTTGATAATTTCCGACGAGGAATTCATCAGGAATACCGCCACCTCGGCATCCTCCATCCGGTACAGGTCGAGAATCGGGTAATCGCGGCCGGTCAGCTCCTTGTATTCCTGGCGGATCCGGTCGAAAACCCCGCCGGCACGGTACATAGCTTCAGATTGCTGGTAGCAGTTGTTGATATAATCGGGTTCATTCATATAAGGACCGACTGTAATCGGATTGTTGCGGTCAAGCACATGGGGGAATTGCTTCGGCTGCTCGCCGATGAAGGCATGAACGTCCGATTTATGAGCGAACGTCTGAACGCGGCGTTTTTGATGGGAGGTAAAGTAGCCGTCGGAAGCGACGATGACAGGCAATCGGACCTCAGGGTCCTCGGCCAGCTTGATGGCCATGATGTTCATATCGTAGACCGCTTGGGGATCGCGGCTCATCAAGATCGGCCATCCTGTATTCAGGGCGTAGTAGAGGTCGGAGTGATCGCCGTGAATATTCAACGGGCCGGAGACCGAGCGGCAGACGAGATTCATGACCATCGGGAAGCGTGTTCCCGACTGGACAGGCATTTGTTCCAGCATATACAGGTAGCCGTTGGCACTCGTCGCGTTGAACACCCGGCCCCCTGCCGTAGCCGCTCCATAACAGATCCCGGCTGAGCCATGCTCGCCGTCCGCGGGAATCAGCTTGATGTCATGCTGCCCGTTGGCCTTCATCAGGTCCAGAAATTGGGCGACTTCCGTGGAAGGAGAGATCGGGAAATATCCCATCACGTGATAATTGATCTGGTGCGCCGCATAGGCCGCCATCTCGTTGCCCGACTCGTAGACCATACGCTGCTCGACCGTGCCTGCACTTACTTCTTTATTGATTTCGATAGCCATGGATGAACATTCACCTCTCCCGGTATGAGTTAATGGACTTACTCTGCCAGTTGAAAACGATGCGCTACGCGATGCGTCTCTGCATAGCCGTCCGTCTCTCGACCCGAGGATAGCGCCTCTGTCGGACAGGCTACGACGCACTTCAGACAGCCCTTGCAATATTGATAGTCAATGCCCTGCAGAAACATCTGCGGACGGCCCTTCTTGTCCGGCGCCTCATCCCAGACGAAGCAGAAGTCGGGACAGGCGGTATCACAGGCCGCGCAGTGGATGCACTTCTCATCATCGAAGTGAGGCATCATGCCGTTGCGGGAAATGCTCAGATCCTTCAGGATGCTGTTCCCCGGGTTAGAAACCATACCGCCAATCGGCTGCGTAAGATATCCGTATACGGGGATGTCCCAGCGCTTCGGCTCAGGCATGACGGCTCCCTCAGGCAGCGCGAACGTCTGGAACTTTACCTCGTCATAGCCCCGCTGGAAAGTACGCAGCGCAGGCTCTACCGCACCGGGATATTTCTTCTCCAGGCTTTTACGGATAATTCCTTTCATATGCTCGAAGTCGAGGAACTCGCATAACCGGAACAGACCGCCCAGCATCGCCATATTAACCCGGTTCTTCTCTTCCAGGGAAATGCCCGTCGCATCGACGACCGCTACAATGCCGCCGATCAGCTTCATCTTGTCTTTCAATTCTGCGGGATTTTTGGTAGAATTGACCAGTACCACGCTATCCTCATAGATGCCGCTAACCACATTCACCGTCTTCGACAAATTCTCGTGAAAGACCCCCACAACATGCGGTCGTTCCACCGGAGTCGTATCCCGAATATTCGTATCCAGATCGCAGAACCGGATATGGGCCTTTACGGGCGAACCCTTTTTCTCAGAACCGTAGGAAGAAAAACTGACCCCATTGAAACCGCTCCCAACAACGCCCGCTTCAGCGAGCATCTTGCCTGCCAGATTAGCTCCAAGCCCGCCGATGGACTCGAGCCGGATTTCGAAAAAACCGAGCTCGTTCATTTTCGGTAGAACCGTCATGCTTGTAACGCCTCCTCTAATTCAAGAATAAATTGGAATATCTGGAGCATGGCATCAGTATAACAGTATATCCAAGGAACGCATAGTGTTTTTTGGATCATTTCGTGAAAAAAACCTATGAAACCAGGTTTTTTTTGCATATTTTTATCCATTTTATCAATCTGTATAGTAACTTATAGTAATACCACTAATACAGAATTACGTACTTTTTGTGACAATATATTAACCTCCTGGCAGGTACGCCGAGCCCCGCAAGCAGCCGCAGTTTGTTCTCCCGGCTGATCTACACACTCCGTATGAATCCCGAAACCTGCTCAAGCCAAACAGGCCCATTCCAAACCTCCCGGTTTAGGAATAGACCCATTCTCTCCAGACAGAACTTCCCGGACATTCAACCTGCAGACAAGCCTCCGCCCTCTCGGCCAGTCCGCATATGCAGGACATCCAGCCTCTTATGGCTGCTCTCGCCAGAGACGAAAGCTTTTCCACCAGATGAGATACACGGCATAGACACCCAGATACGCTCCGCTGGCCAGGAACAGAGAGTTGTAGAACACACGGTGAACCTCCGTCATCATCACCATGTCGTCACGCAGGATTTTGTAAATGGCGCCGGTTGCAATCCAGCCGAACGCGTACAAGGCAGCTAATGCCGCCAGATCGAACACCATCGTCAGCTTGGGAGTAAGAAACCGGCAAGCCAGCAGAAGCAATGGCGCAAGCAAAGAACCGATAATAAGCAGCGCAAACACGGTGAACCATCTCCTTCGCCGTTAGTCTCACGCAAAACCAGAGCGGCTATGCATGTTCCCTCCGGTGAAGGTATGGCCGGCTTGCCGAAAGTGGCTCCACGGCCTTCTTCAGCGGCCTAAGGTCTTCCCTCCCGATGGTGCGGCAGGCCGACCAACAGACCGTGCCGAGCGGCTCAAGAACCAGCGCCAGGTCAAGATGGACGCGGCTACGCCAAGCACACCCGCGAAATAAAAACCGCTTTTCAGCCCGCCCCATTCGTTTAGTCCTCCGGCTAGAAACGGACCTGCGAACATGCCAATCGCATATACGGCCTGGTAAAATCCCATCGCGGTCGCCCGCTTCTTCTCCTCAATATGCTCGATGGACAAGCCGAGCAGCAGCGGAAAGTGCAGACCCTGTACGGCACCATTGAGCGCTTGGGTGAAGATCAGCATCCCGAAGCCAGGGACGAACGAGGTCGCGGCCGTACATAGCGCACTGACCACGAAGCCTACAAATACGACCTGCCACGACCCGAAGCGCGGAGCGATCACACGGCCGGATAGGTAGGCGACCAAGGCATGAGGCACCATAAACGCCAGTACGAGCATCGTCAGCCCTACCTTATCGGCTCCCAGGTACAACGCATAGGAAGGTGTGAAGCCGAACATGGTGATAAACAATACGCTATGAGCCAGGATGGATAAGGTCGACACCTTCCATAGCAGACGGTCCTTCATGACGGATGCCAGATCTCCGTAGCTCATAGAAGGCCGGGCCACCGTCCCCTGCGGCTCCTGGAGCAGGAATGACAGCGCAAAGCCGAGCAGGCCGATTGCCGCTCCCATCTGGAACGTCAGTGTATATCCTCCCGCCTCAACGAGCAGGCCGCTGACGCTCATCCCGAGGAGCTGCCCTCCGGCCGTTAGTAAGCTGATCATACCCATGGCGCGCGTCGCTTGTTCCTTGGCGTACATGCCTGCGAACATGACCGTGAAGGCCACCCAGGTGGAGGCGGCGACCCCTGACATGATACGGCCGGCCAGCGCCCATTCCAGACGCTCACCCATGGCGAAGCAGACACAGCTCAGGGCAACGCTCAACATCCCGATGACTACATAGGGCTTGCGTTTGTTCATCTTGTCCGAAGCGATGCCGAGCGGCAGACGGAGTACAATTTGCGTCAGCCCATAGCTGCCTAGGACGATGCCCATCACCGTGTACGACATGCCCATATGCTCCAGATATGGCGACAAAACCGGCACGTATACATACAGCGAGCACCAGAATAGAAGAGTCACTGTGACAAAAACAATCCGGTTCTTCCGGCTCGGAACCGAGTTACTCATCTCTCCAGCCAAGCTTACAGACTGGACCGGAGAATTTCAAGAACATCGCCGGCTTGAAGCTTGCGGAACGAACCGACAGGACCGAAGCCAACCGTTTCCTCGGCCATTCTCTCCAGTTGGTCATCCCCGATATTCAGCTCGCTCAGGCGCGAAGGAGCTCCGATCCGTGTGAAGTAATCGCGCGTCGCCTGAATACCGGCGCGAGCTACTTCCTCATCCGATTTGCCGCTAGGGTCGATGTTCCATACCCGTACCGCATATTGCACGAAGCGGTCCAGACGCTCGCCATGCACATAAGTCATCCAGTTAGGGAACAGAACCGATAATCCCGCCGCATGCGCGATATCGTAGATAGCACTCACTTCGTGCTCGATCATATGCGTCGCCCAGTCCTGCTGCATCCCGACGCTGATCATGCCTCCGTTCAGCGCATAGGTACTGCACAGCATCAGGTTGGCGCGAGCTTCGTAGTTGTCCGGCTGTGCCAGGGCCTTCTCCCCGTTCTCAATCACCGTCTGCAGGATGGATTCGCACAGACGCTCCTGAAGCGGAGTATCCGTCGTCAGACTGAAATATTGCTCGAACACATGAGACATCGTATCGACGATCCCGTTCACGGTCTGATTCGCCGGTACCGAATAAGTCAATGTAGGGTCAAGAATCGAGAACTTCGGATAAGCATGAATGCTGCCGAACGATTTCTTGAGATTCTCTTCCCAGTTCGTAATGACGGAGTTGCCGTTCATCTCCGACCCTGTAGCCGATAGTGTAAGGACCGTACCCAGCGGCAGTGCGCTCTGAATCTGCGCCTTGCGGATCAGGAAATCCCACACGTCCCCTTCATAAGGAACGCCAACGGCTACAGCCTTGGCCGCATCAAGCACACTGCCGCCGCCTACGGCGAGAATAAAGTCTACATCATGGGCGCGGCACAGCTCGATTCCTTTGCGTACCGTGGATACACGGGGGTTCGGCTCGATACCCGCAAGCTCAACGGTTCTCACGCCAGCCTGCTCCAGCTGCTGCAGCACACGGTCATACAGCCCGCTCTGCTTGATGCTGCCGCCGCCGTACACCAGTAGTGCGGTCTTGGTACCGAATGCAGCCAGCTGCTCGCCGAGTTTGTCTAACGTTCCTGCACCAAAAATAATTCGGGTAGGGTTATGAAATGCAAACGAGTTCATCGTCAATCTCCTCCTTGTATGGGTACAACCAAAGACCATTATAGCAACTATTTTTCCGAAGTGAAAACAACTAAAAAACAATTAGCTGCTTACAAGTCGGAGGAACGTTGCGACCTAGGATCGAAGCAAGATCTAAGCTTGTCCCGTTTTCTGCGAAAAAAAGATGGCAATTCCGGCACATTTTGATATGATAAGTTCCGGAACTTTTACCTACTATCGAAAGGGTGCGTCTGTTTGAATCGAGATCGTGTTATTCAAGTGGCGGAACGTCCGCCGCTGCTGCTAAGCGTGCCGCTCAGCCTACAGCATCTGTTCGCCATGTTCGGCTCGACCGTGCTCGTCCCGGTCCTGTTCAAGATCGATCCGGCGATCGTGCTGCTGATGAACGGGATCGGCACACTGCTTTACCTGCTCCTGTGCAAAGGCAAAATCCCCGCCTACCTCGGGTCTAGCTTCGCCTTCCTCTCGCCGGTATTCGCCGTATTTGCATCGGGTATGCCTTATGAGGCGGCGCTTGGCGGCTTTATCGCATCGGGTATCATCTTCACGCTGGTTGCCCTAATCATCCGATCCGCCGGCACCCGCTGGCTGGACATCGTCTTCCCTCCCGCCGCCATGGGCGCTATCGTGGCTGTCATCGGGCTTGAGCTCGTCCCCGTTGCCGCCCAGATGGCAGGCTTCATCAAGCCGTCCGATGCTGCCGCAGACTGGGCGATCGATCCAAAAGCCATTCTGATCTCATCGTCTACACTTCTGATCGTCATTATTGGCAACGTGATGCTGCGCGGCTTCTTGAAAATCATTCCGATTCTCATCGGGATCGTCGGCGGTTACTGGATCGCTTACGAATTGGGTTACGTGAACTTCGTTCCCGTCTCTGAAGCAAGCATCCTGCAATTGCCAACGCTGTATACGCCGAAGTTTGAATGGTCCGCCATTGCGATCATCGCTCCAGCCGCGCTTGTCGTCATCGCCGAGCATATCGGCCATCTGATCGTCACCGGCAATATCGTCGGTAAGAACCTGTCTCAGGACCCGGGACTCGACCGATCCCTGCTCGGCAACGGGATCTCCACGATCATCTCGGGCTTCGCCGGCTCCACGCCGAATACGACCTACGGTGAGAATATCGGCGTCCTCGCGATTACGCGTGTGTACTCCGTCTGGGTCATCGGAGGAGCGGCGGTGCTGGCGGTCGTTCTGTCCTTCTTCGGGAAGCTTGCTGCTCTGATCAGCACCATCCCGACACCGGTTATGGGCGGCGTATCGCTGCTGTTATTCGGGGTCATCGCATCCTCCGGTATCCGGATGCTGGTCGAGACGAAGGTCGATTATGCGAAAACCTCCAATCTGATCCTGACCAGCATCGTACTGGTCGTCGGCATCAGCGGGATGAGCGTCACGATCGGCAGCTTCTCTATGAAAGGCATGGCGCTGGCTACCGTGCTGGCCATCGTCCTTAGCTTATTCTTCAAGATCATTGAGAAGCTGAAGCTGTCCAACGAAGCTTAGGTTGTGTATTCGGGCTTGGCTGCATTCAGACCTACATAAGAGCAGCCGAGCTCTCATGAGAAGAGCAGACATCCTGCCCCTAGGGCAGCTTGTCTGCTCTTTTTGCCGCCCAAAAGAAAGAGGCTCCCGGGTATGTCCCGTGAGCTTCTTGTCCTACATATAAGTTAAGTTCCTCACTATCATGTGCCAGGTCAGGTCACCGCATCCAACCCGCCATAACGGGAGATGGCGAGCAGCAGATCGTTTAATACCGGCAGGATGAATTGCACCGAATGGAGCTGGAAAATCCCGCTGCGGTTGTGCAGCGTCGCTTCTTTTGCATAGATCCGGTAATGCTGCATTCCCGTCTCGACGCTAACGGTCTCGCTGGCACCTGTTCCCTCCCGGCGAATACGCATCGGCTTGGAGCCTACAGGCAGTTCAAACGGTGTAATGCTGATAATATCGGACAATCGGATATGATAATTCGCATGAGGCTTCTGATAGACGAGCTCCTTGGTGGAAACCGTCAACCCGAAATCACGCTTTTTATGAGACAGCTTCAGCTCGCCATCCAGCGCTTTAATCCGGATAAAATGTTCATTCAAAGGGTCTTCCTCCTTCAACCGGCGAACGGTATTGCGGACTTCCGATCCCTCTCGTCCAGCCGAGGTTTATCCTTTAAGAATACCATAGATAATCCCAAGAGCGCTACACTCCGCCTCTTACACCTGAAGAAGAGACGGAGGCCGTCTGCTTAGCCTCAGCAGACGGCCTCCTGGGTATTCCTCAATTCCGGTTTTTCTACTGCTTCAACGTGACGAGCAAGCGCTTGGCGGACCCGTTCGGCGTCTGCACCGTTTCATAGACGCGAACGCTGAGCGGGTACTGGAACTGATTATTCGTGACATTGGTGAGTGCGACTGCTTGCCAGCCGGTAACGAGCTTATTCGCACCTTGCAGCGTGTAGGTGCTGCTGCCGAGAATCCTGCCTGTCGGATCGACCAGCTCGAATTCCAGCGAACCGGTGGAATCGTCGACCATGACGTCGCTTTGCTTGGCAATCTTCAGATCCAGCGCGAGCTTGTAAGCCCAGGTGTTATTGCTGTAATTGCCGCTCAGCTCCCAGCTGTTGATAGTGACATCATAAGGATACAGCTGAAGCGTCGTACCGTTAATTTCCGACTTGTCTCCCTCGGCAGACTTGACAGCAACCTGCTTGGTCGCGATCGGCAGCTTCACGGCGGAGCTTGCGCTACCGGCAAGAATACTCAGCTTGAATGTACCTTTGATGCCTGGAGGCAGCAAATACGAGTAACTGTAGGCGTATGAGGCCTGTGGGACGAGCTCCTTCAGTACTGTCGTCTGTTTCGTGCCCGTGTACGTTTTACCTGAGCTGTCCTGCAGCTCGGTAGCCAGTTCAGGCAGCGGCAGCGTTTCTTGACCTTTATTAACGACTTTGTACTTGGCGATCACGGATTGATAGCCGGTTTCGGGATTGGAGTGCGAGTTGATCTCAACCAGCGAGATCTCCAGATTTTTATCTACCGTCTGATTGTCCGCCTTGAATACGAATGGGGATCCGAGCGCACTGTCGCTCACTGGCGCTCCATCTTCACCGGCCTGCAATCCATTGTCCAGATTCAAGGCGACCAGTGGAAGTGTGACAGTCGTGGCAGTCCCGTTGGAGCTGCCCGTACCGCTTCCACTGCCGGTATTCGTGCCAGCGCCGGACGAGTTCGACCCATTCGATGTATTCGACGTGTTCGATCCGTTCTGCGCATTGCCCGTCGTGGCTGTTTTCTCGGATATGTACAGCTCATACCCGGTCGACTTCAGCTCATCGGGAATTTCAACGACGAATTGATACGAGGCATCCTTACCTGCCGACGTGTACTTCTCAGTCCCTACGACCGTGTCTGTCGCCAAGGAGTTTTGCTGATCCTTAGATACCAGTAGGCCAGTCAGCACTGGATTGGCGATGGATCGAGTGCTGCCGTTGTGGAGCGTAGCTGTCACGACAGCGACGTGCTTGCCAGACTGTATAATTTCCTCTGCCTTGTTAGCTGTCAGCGTCAGGCCTTCTTTTCCTTGACCGGTCAGTGTGGCAGTCTCCCCTACCTTCACCGATTGGAACAAGGACTGCAGTCCGATTTGCCCGATATCTTTCCCTGTCGACTTGACGTTCAGGCCAAGCACCAGCTTATCCGCATCTGGCTGGGCATCCAGCTTGGCACTTAGCAGCAGCCTGGTGACGGAAGCTCCGTCCAGCTTGCTTTCTTCCGTCTTAGCAGCCGTGAGCGCAATGCTCCGGCCTTGGGCATCCTGCAGCACATAGTTCAAGCCGGTTGGATCCCAGGTGCTAGCGGTGCCGGATACTTTGGCCGTTATATCCAGCAGTACATTCCATTTACCTTCAGAAGGATAAGCAAATGCCCGGCCTGCCTGAACGGAAACGAAGGTGTTGCCCGTCTGGGAAGCATCGACGGTGGAGAGATTGAAGACGAATTGATGATCGTTCTGCTGGAAGGACATCGCTTTGGATACCGACAATGCCCCCAGCTCCAGCTGATTGCGGCTGCGGTTGAAGAACGTGACATTCAACTGATCCGCGGACAGATCCGGGGCGACCTTGGCGATAAAGGCGAAGGTTTTGTCCGACGAAGGGGATACCAGCGCATCGGCCTTCTCGCTGAGCTGCGCATAATAGCTGCGGCCGTCGGCCGTCGCGACCTTCACTCCATAATTGTTAAAGTCCACAGCAGATCCGCTTCCGTTGGTCAGCATGACGCGGAATTGCATCGATTGGCTATCCGAGCTTTTGGAGAGCGAGACCTCCTCCAGCGTAAAAAATACGTTGTTATTGACGAACACACCTTCTTTGCCTGCATAGGAAACCCCCGGGCACAAGCTGTAGAGCAGCAGGCAGGCAATGATCAGCAGCCAGGCGATGAGGGGGTACTTGATTCGTTTGTTTTGTCTGAGATTCAGATGGTTATTCAATGTAGAAACCTCCTTGAGTCGCTTTGCAAGCATCCGGCTGCTTCAATCCGTGCGCAGCGCATCGATCGGACGAAGCTTAGATGCCTTGTTTGCTGGATAAAGACCGAAGACGATACCAACTGCCACGGAGAACAGGAACGCATAGAAGCTGATGTCCCACGAGATGACGGTCAGTTGATTTTTGTTCATGTAAGGCCATGCCAGCGAGATGCCCACACCGAGCACCAGCCCTATCAGACCGCCTAACCCGCTGATGACGACAGCCTCGACGAGGAATTGCATCAGAATATTGCTTCGCTTGGCGCCGATGGACTTGCGTATTCCGATCTCCCGCGTCCGCTCCGTTACGGTAACGAGCATGATATTCATGATGCCGATCCCTCCGACCAGCAAGGAAATGCAGGCCACACTGACGAGCTGGCTTGTCAGGGAGCTAGTCGCCGCCGTTCGGGCCTCTACCAGCGAGTCCTGATTCAAGATTCGAAACCCGTTCGAGCTCTTGTACTTGCTCGTTAGGTAATTGGAGAAGGTCGTCTGGGCCATCGTCATCTGGTCCTTGCTCTTGGCCTCGATATAGGTCGTCCGGATGTTGCCGAGAGCCAGCTGCCGCTGTGCCGTCGTCAGTGGGACCACGATCGATTCATCGACAGACACGCCGATCCCTGCGCCCTTTGCCTTCAATACGCCGATGACTGTAAACTCATATCCTTTGATGTTGATCGTTTTGCCTACCGGATTGGTCGACTCGAACAGTTCGGTCGCAACCGTGCTTCCGAGCACGGCTACGTTGGTCCGGAAGCTGAGATCAGACTCCGACAGGAGCCTTCCCGTGGCAAGATCTGTCTTGGTAATCGAGAAATACCGGTCATTGGTCCCCAGGATCGTGTAGGTATCCTGAGTGCGGTCATACTTAACATTCACATTGCCACCGGACACGGCCGGAGCTAGATAATTAAACTCAGGAAACTCTTCGAACTGCATCACTTCGTTATAATCCAGGCTGCTTGCGCGTCCGTTACCCAGAATGTTCACCGTGATCAGATTCGTCCCGAGATTCTCGTACTGCTTCTCGATCGCCGCCGTCGTTCCCCGTCCGAGCGATACGAGAGTCACGACCGAGGCAACCCCGATGATGACGCCCAGCATCGTCAGCAGCGTGCGCATCCAGCTCGCTGTGACCGTCTTGAGCGCCATCGCTATGAGTTCAGAAGCCTTCATACGCCTACCTCCGTCACTTGACGGATCATCTCACGCTGGAGATCGTTGCGTTTGTCGCTGACAATCTGCCCGTCCCGGATCGTCACGACCCGCTTTGCGTTCTCTGCAATATGCAGATCATGGGTAATCAGCACAATCGTATTGCCCGTCTCATTCAATTCAATCATCAGCTCCAGCACTTCCTGTCCTGTCGAGGAATCCAGCGCCCCTGTCGGTTCGTCCGCCAGCAGGATGGCCGGGCCAATCGCCAAAGCTCTTGCGATGGCGACACGCTGCTGCTGACCGCCGGACAGCTGGCTCGGGCGGTGATCATAGCGTGCGCCCATGCCCAGCTTCTCGAGCATTTGCATGCCGCGCGCTCTCCGCTCCTTCTTGGAGATCCCCGCATAGATCATCGGCAGCTCCACATTCTCTATGGCCGTCAATCTGGGCAACAGATTGAATTGTTGGAAAATAAAGCCGATCTTCTTATTTCGCACCTCGGCCAACTGATCGTCCTTCAGCTTCTCGGTGACGACGCCATCGAGAGTATAGGAGCCCGAGGTCGGCATATCGAGCAGGCCGATCGTATTCATCAGCGTCGACTTGCCCGAACCACTCGGTCCCACGATCGCGATAAATTCCCCCTTTTGTACCGATAGGGACACGCTGCGGAGGATCGTCAGCTCCTCCGTTCCCCGTTTGAATTGCTTCACGATGTCCTTCAGTTCAATCAAGCTCATCTGGTTCACCTCTCCCCGGCTTTTTATCTCCTAGCACCGCCTCCGCCGTTGCCGCCTCCACCGCCGCCGGTAAAGCCGCCTCCGCCGAAGTTGCCGCCTCCAGCTGGGAATCCGCCGCCAGTGCCGCCCCCTGCACCCGCTCCTTGCTGGAACTGGTTGCGCATCTGTTGAATCTGCTGCTCAGTCAAATTATTGCCCCGCGGGGCCGTTCCGCCGAGTACGACCTCGTCTCCTTCGGCCAATCCTTCGGTAATTTCGACGTTTGCGCTGTCGTTCACGCCTACCTTGATGTCCTTGCGTTCGATCGTTCCATCCGCCTTCTTGATCCCGACCGAGCTGCGGCCGTTACGGGATTGTACAGCCTGCGTAGGCAGGAGCAGCACGCCTTTCTTATCAGTGACGATGATATCGGCACTGGCCGTCATCCCATACTTGAGCTCGGGGCTGCTTTTCATGCTTAGGATGACGCTGTACGTGCTGACGCCATTGGAGGTCGTACCCACGGTGGATACTTGTGTAACCGAGGCTTCATACGTTTTACCGGTGATCGCATCGACCCGGACTCTGGCCTTCTGTCCGACCTGAACCTTCGGCAGATCCAGCTCATCCACACTGATCGCCAGCTGCAGCGTATCCAGACTCGCGACGGCTCCCAGCTTCACGTCACTCTTGATCGTCGAGCCTACCCGGTAGGAAGCCAGCACATTGCTCTTCGTATCCGCAAAATCCGTCGAGAATACGCCATCGAACGGAGCGTACACCTTCAGATTCGCCAATTGGTCGTTCAGGTCTTGAATCGTTTTGGTCTGCTGCTCGATCTGCTGCTGCTTGGTGGAAATGTCCTTAGCCAGCGTATCGTTGACGATCGTCGCGATCGCTTCGCCGGAGCGGACAGCCCGGTTTTCCGTAATGTCCAGCTTGCTGATCGAACCCGATACATTGGCAAATACCGTCGTAGTCGATTTGTACTGCAGCTTTGCGCTGCCTGCCGACTCGACCTTCAAGCCGTTCACCGTTACCGAGCCCTGTACATTCAGGTCCGCATCCAACGTGCCGTCGTTATCGATCCGGACCTTCACATCGCTGATGCGGTTCCCCTTGGCATCGGCCTTGCTGCCGGCCGCTATCGATTCAACGACACCCGCCTTGGACAGCAGATATCCGTCCACCGTCAATTCAACCGTATCTCCGGTCGCGAGCTGGGCCACCTCTTCCTGGATAAAAGGCAGCGTAACCGTCAGTGATCCTGTATCTGCGATCGTCGCGACCTTCGTCGTCTTGGACACGTTCGAGCCTTCGCTGAGATTAGCCGCCAGGATCAGCTTGCCCGCGGCCGGAGCCTTGATCCGCAGCGACCCTTGCTGCTCCAGCAGATCCTGCAAGTCCTTTTTGTACTGATCGAGCGACACCTGTGCGCTATCAAGCTTCTCCACCAGGTTTGTATCCGTCAGCTCCAGCAGCAAATCCCCCTGCTTCACGCTCTGGTTTCGCGTTAAGTTGATCGTTTTAATCATACCTTCTTTGGGCGGGGTAATCATCTGAAGCTGCTCTGCCGCCAATTGCGAGGTACCTGTGATGGTTGCCTGCAGATTGCCCTTGGTTACTTTGGCCGTCTGCTGCTGGGCTACCGCTCCTGTTTTCGCTTTTTGGGGTCCCCGGGTCATATACACCGTGGTTCCGGCCCCTGCCACCAGCAGAGCAGCTACCGTAATAATGATTGTCTTCTTCTTGTTCACAGGCTACGTACCTCCCGATATGACTACTGATCTGCACGAACTATGTACCTATTAAATCAGACCTAGATTAAATCTACATTGGAAAAGCTTAAGATTAGCTGAAAGTGTGCTGAAATCATGCCCAAAAAGCCGGATTCTCAACGAATCCGGCTTTTTCTGGAGGGCGGCCTGCTGTGACGGTCCAGCGGCAGCCATACTTCGATCGTGGTGCCCTCCCCTTCCACGCTTTCCGCGCGGATGGTTCCGTTATGCGCTTCTACGATCCACTTGGCGATAGAGAGCCCGAGACCTGTCCCGCCGTCTGCGCGTCCGCGCACTTTGTCCGCCCTATAGAATCTGTCGAATATATGCGGAAGGTCCTCCTTGGCAATTCCGATTCCTGTATCCACGATCTTCAGCAGAACGAGGCCGCCATCGGCGGAGGCCCGTATGCTGATCGAGCCCTCGCGCGTATATTTCAGCGCATTATCCAGCAGGATAACGAGCAGCTGATGCAGGTAATCGGGGTCTCCCATCAGCATGGCGTCACCCTCAATCCGGGACTCCAACCAGATGCCTCGCATCCCGCTCAGCTCCTCGAAGCCCGTCGCCGCCTTGGCAACCAGTTCACTCAGCTCGATACTGGTCTCGTTCAGCTTCAGTTCATGGGAGTCCGAGCGTGCCAGCGTCAGCAGGTCGCCGACCATCTTGGTCATGCGGCGCGTCTCGTCGATCATGATCGCAATCTTCTCGCTCTCCTGCTCGACGGTTCTATCCGGATGGCGGAACAGCCGTTCCAGATGAATGTGCAGCACCGAGAGCGGGGTCCGCAATTCATGGGAGGCGTCCGACACGAACTGCTGCTGCTGCTCCCACGCCTTCCGAATCGGGATGAGCGCACGGTTGGCCAGGAATAAGCCGGTCAGCACCGCGACCAGGATGCTGACGAGACTGCCGATTCCGACCACGACGAGCAGATTTTTCAGTACCTTGCGTTCGGGCTCCAGGTTATAGGCGACCTGCAGGCGACCGCTCTTGGCTTGCCTCGTCAGCAGCCGGTAATCGGACTCGTCGACCGTCACATTGACGATCTTTCCTTCTACGCCAGCTCCGCGCAGCAAGGCAGGAAGCTTCTCGTCCGTATCGCGGGGAACCTGCAAGAGCAGCTTGCCCTCCGCATCCCACTGGAGCATCGTCATCAGACGCACGGGACGGAACGGAAAATCCCGCCGCAGCTGGCGGTTCAATATGCCCTCGAAGGCGTTCATTTCATTCTCGAGCACCCGGTCGATCTGCGAATACAGGCGTTTCTCTGTGGAAAAATACAGCGTTGCTCCAAGGGCATTCAGTAGAATGAAAAATACGATGGAAAATAACAGCGCCAGCCGGTACCGTGTCCGGTTAAACATGGATACCTTCCGCCTTGAGCATATAGCCTACGCTGCGGATCGTACGGATATAATGCTCGCAGCCGCAGGCATGCAGCTTCTTGCGCAGATAGTGCACGTACAGGTCAACGGCCGTTTCATTGGCTTCCGAGTCGACGCCCCACACGCGGGCAAACACCTGATCACGCTTGACGATCTGCTCCTTGTGGCGGATTAGAAAGGCAAGCAGATCATATTCCTTCGCCGTTAGCTTGACCCGATTCCCCCCATGCAGCGCCTCGCAATCCGGCTCCGACAAGGATAGTCCTCCGTAGGCGAGCCCGGTCTCAGGCTCGTTTCCCTTCCTCCGGTGCAGCGCCCGCAGCCTGGCCAGCAGCTCGTCGATCGCGAACGGCTTGACGAGATAATCATCCGCACCTGCATCCAGTCCGCGTACTCTGGAATCGACGGAATCCTTGGCCGTCAGAAACAGGCATGGCGTACGGACTCCCTCCTTGCGCAGCTCCTGAATAAGGGAAATTCCATCCATGCCCGGAAGCATAATATCCAGCACCAATAAGTCATACCACCCCTGCTCCGCAAGTGCCAGCCCTTCGTGGCCATTATCGGCACGGTCCACCTGATAATGCTCATCCTCCAGCACCGTTGCGATTGCATCCAGCAACCGGTTATCGTCCTCTACTACCAGCACCCGCAAACCCAAGCACTCCTGTCTGTACAATAATCCGTCTCTTGAGACCATTGTAATCACCTTTTGCCATGCGAAGCAAGATTATCCCGTCAAGTGCGGTCCAGTCCCTTGCCTGCTCGTTTTCCCAGGCTGGTTGTGATACAATATACAATCGAATACGAAAGCCGCAGGAGGACAGCATCAGCATGTTAATTATAGGCATCGCCGGAGGCACCGGTTCCGGCAAGACGACGGTGGCGAGATCCGTCATCGACCGGCTCGGCAGGAACAAGGTCACCTTCATTTCTCAGGACAATTACTATAAGGATCACGCACATTTATCCCTGATCGAACGTGAATCGATTAATTATGATCATCCTCTGGCATTCGATAACGAGCTGCTTTATGAGCACCTGCAGCAGTTGAGGGAGCAGCGCTCAATCCAGGTTCCCGTCTACGATTTCTCCAATCATGCTCGTTCGGTTACGGAGAAGCTGGATCTCCAGCCCAATAAGATCGTCATTATCGAGGGTCTGCATGTGCTGTCGGACGAGCAGCTCCGTGGGATGCTCGATATCAAGGTATTCGTCGACACCGATCCGGATGTACGCATCCTTCGCCGTGTACTGCGCGATATCCATGACCGCGGTCGGTCGATCCAGTCGATTCATGATCAATATCTGAACACCGTCAAGCCTATGCACGAGGCATTCATCGAGCCTTCCAAAAAATATGCCGACATCATCATCCCCGAGGGCGGGCAGAACGAAGTCGGCATTCAATTACTGTCTATCCTGACAGAAAAGTATTTAACGACATGAATTATTCATGTCGTTTATTTTTTAGGCCTTAGCTCTCTTCAAGACGCAGGAGCCTTCTGCGAGGCCGGTGAATTCAGAATCATGCTGCTCTTTCTCCAATTCCCCCACAGATAGTACATAACAGACAAGAGCAACCCGCACATAAAGCCGATCGGGAAGCTCCACCAGACGGCATCCAGCCCATAGGCACTGCCCAGGTAATAGGCTAGAGGAATACGGAAGCACCACAGAGCAAGAAAGGTTGTCAGCAGAGGTATCATGACCGCCCCCGTGGATCGGACGACGCCGGAGACGACAAAGGTGATGCCGAATAAGATATAGGCCCATAGTGTAATGTGATTGATATTTGCTCCGATTCGGATTGCCGCTTCATCCTTCAAGAAAATATGAAGAATAGGCTCATTCCATGCGTAAATCAAGGCTACGAGAAGTCCTGTCATCCCCAGATTGAATATACAGCCGATCCACGTGGTCCGGTGAACGCGCTCCCACTTCCCCGCCCCGACATTCTGGGCCGCTACGGCGGACACCGCCCCGCCGATCGCCATCGCCGGCATCTGCACGTAGCCGGAAATTTGCATGGCCGCCCCGAAGGCGGCGGTCGCAGCGGAGCCGAACCCGTTCACGAGCGCCACCGTTGCGATCGCACTCGTGGAGACGATCAGCATTTGCAATCCCATCGGGATGCCTTTGCGTACGAGCAGCTTGATAATCTGCGGGTCCAGACGAACATATCCCCGGTCGGCTCTCGTCAGCCGGAGCGGATGCTTCTTGCGGTACAGGTAGAGGATAAACGCGACGAGGCTAACCCCTTGAGCGATAACGGCCGCCAGTGCCGAGCCTGCTGTCTCCATACGCGGTATAGGACCGAGGCCGAAAATCAACAGCGGGTTCAACGCGATGTCCAGGACCGCCGACATCAGAAGGAAATAAAAGGGCGTCTTCGCATCGCCCGCGCCTCGAAGCACCGTCATCACAAAGTTGAAGAAAAACATGAATGGAATCCCCAGGAAGGTGATGCGCAGATAGGCCAGCGCATAGCCCATGGAGTCATCCGGCGTTTGCATCCACCGCAGAATCTGGGTGCTGAGCAGGAGACCCGCAGCTGCAATCACGAGCGATAACAGCACATAAAACAAGGCGCTAGCTCCGACCACGCGCTTGGCCCCTGCCTCATCCTTCGCTCCAATCCGCTGACCGACTAGAATCGTCGAGGCCATACTCACTCCAAATACAAGGCTGAGCAGAAAAAACATAATATTGTTTGCATTAGAGGTGGCCGCGAATGCGCTTTCACCCAAGTAATTGCCTACCCAGATCGCATTGATTGTCCCGTTAAGCGATTGCAAGACATTCCCCATCAGGATCGGCATAGCGAAAAGAAGCAGCTTCTTCGCCAGTGGACCTTCGGTCAGATTCATTCCATTTTGCAGCGTTGCAGCCATGCCCTCTTCCTCCACCCATGCAAAAAGGCAGCTTGCGCTGCCCTTGTGCGTTGTATATGACGATTACCTAATATTATACCGCTTGAAACTTTGCAAGTAAACTAATTTTTTACAGTCTGCTACTCGGCTTCGGGAGCCAGCGGCTTAACCTTGGGCTCAGCTTGAACCGGCACAAGTGCAGGCGCTTGGGATGCTGGTGCAGGTGCTGGTGCGATTTTGCCTCCGGTGAAATTTTTGATCAGCTGCTCAACATCGATTCCGCTTACGCTTTTCAACATCTCCGGTGCTGTCGCCATCAGCTCGGTCACATAATTGCTGACGCGGGCAGCGCCTTGACCATTGCCTGTGTCGACTACGGTCAGCTTATCAATGGATTTCATCGGCTCCGCGATCCGTCCGGCCAGCTCAGGCAGCATCTTGACGATAATATCTAGAATCGCCGCTTCGCCGAACTTCTCGAACGCAATAGCGAGCTTCTCCTTGGCTTCCGCCTCGGCCAAACCACGCAGCCGGATAACCTCGGCCTCCGCTGTACCCTTCGCACGCTCTGCGTCTGCGATCGCGAGACCTTCCAGACGCTTCTGCTCCGCATTGGCTCTCGCTTCGGCTTCGATGCGGAATTGCATCGCTTCGGCCTGTGTAATCTGCTTGGCTTTATCCGCCTCGGCCGCCTGAATGACCGAGTACCGGTCAGCATCCGCCTTCTTCTTCACTTCGGCGTCATACTGCTTCTCACGACGCAGAATTTCCTTCGCCTCAAGATCGATCTCCCGCTCCTTGCGGACGATCTCGACCCGCATCTGCTCCTCGACCACGCTTTGCTTAGCACGCGCTTCCTGGATATGATAGGCTTGGTCCGCTTCGGCGCGGGCCATATCCTGATCCTTCTTGAAGGAAGCAACCTTCAATTCCTTCTCCTTGCTCGCTTCCGCGATGTTCGTATCGCGCACAAGCTCGGCCTTCTGTCCCTCTTCCTCCGCCTGCGCTTTCTTGATCCGCGAATCCCGCACCGCTTCCGCTTCAGCGATCTCCGCATCACGCTTGACCGCTGCAATCCGAGGTTTCCCGAGCGCATCGAGATAGCCGTGCTTGTCGCGCAGATCCTTGATCGTGAAGGAAACGATCTGCAGCCCCATCTTCTTCAGATCCTTGGCTGCCACGCTCTGCACCTCTTGAGCGAACTTATCCCGGTTGCGGTATACTTCCTCTACCGTCATCGATCCGAGAATCGCCCGCAGATGTCCTTCCAGCACTTCCTGAGCTTCGCTCTTCAGCGCTTCCGTAGGCTTGCCCAAGAATTGCTCGGCCGCTGTCGCGACATCCTCTACCGCGCCTCCGATCTTGATAATGGCGACACCGTCCGCCATCACGGGAACGCCCTGCTCGGTATAAACCTCAGGGGTGGATACGTCCAGCTTGTGGGAAAGCAGCGAGAGAAAATCCGCCTGCTGAAACACCGGAAGGATAAAGGAGCCGCCACCGCGAACGATCTTAATACTGCGCCCCGTCTCATCCTCCATCACGTTGCGGCTTCCTAGGAAGGAACCGGTTACAATCATCGCCTCATCCGGGCTAACCGTTTTGTACCGGGCCCAGAATGCGAGACCCAGCACGATAATCACGCCAACGATAATCCCTGGAACCACCAATACGTCGCTAAAGTTCATTCACATCACTCCTTGTTGTAGAATGGGTGTCCAACGGCGACACCAGCACCGCTCCGTCCCGGATGTCGACCGTCACTACGCGTACGCCCGAGGGAATATTCTCCCCGTCGAAGCTCTCGGCAATCTGATTGGTCAGACTTCCTCCGATCCGGTACACTACCTCGCCGCAGCCGGATGCCGGCACCGGGACGGAAACCTCGCCGATGCGGCCGACCAGATCCCTCATGGAGAAGGCCACCGAGCTCTCCGTGTTCTGCATCGGCTTGACATAGCCCAGGTAGATCAGGATGGAGCCGCCGATTGCCGTGAGAACGGCCAGTATGAGGATCACGGCCGTTCCGAATGCGCTGTACCGGGTAAGCAGCCAGCCTGCTCCTCCCATAACCGTAATTCCGCTGAAGATTACCATGGGCTGCAGAGCATGATGCAAATCCCCGCTCATCCAATCGAATATGCCGTCTAGCGCATTGCTCAGAAAATCCCCGAACAATACCGTCACCAGAGCGAACAACACTCCTGTTACCAGCATCCCCGCATACACGTCCAGCATTTCCATCCCTCCCGGTCTCTGCCCTGCTATACATGAGTTAATACGTGAAAATCTCCATTTAGTTGCACATTTTCTCCCATTTGACAAAAAACGACCGTTTCCCAGGCAAAAAAAACCGCAGCCTGTATATTCGGCTTAGCGGTCGAGGGATTGACGGATCAGCGACATCATCTGGTATACCGCTCGCCTGTCGCCAAGAAGCTTGGTCTCGGCATTCCGCATCTGGGACGATCCGTCCCCGTCCAGGAACACCCCGTCCACCAGCTTGCCAGGGGCCACCGTTTCCAGGATCGCCTGACGGAATTGCGAGGTTGTGCTCGGCTTATCCGACACAATCATCCATAGCTGGCCATCACTATCATAGACGGCGGCCGAACGCAGCCGCCTCTGATCGATCAGAGGCATATCCTCCGCTATAGCCTGGCTGCGCCAACGGTCCTCCGCTTGCAGCGACATACTGACACCTCCCTGAGCCCAATATCGTCCCCGATCGCTAACCTGCAGCTGATTGGCCGCCTCCACGATTTGTACGGAGAACTGCCTGGACTGCTTATCCCATACCAGCGTCCCCTTGGGTACATCAATATTGCTCCAGCCTGAACCATAATCATGCGGCTGCCCCTTGAGCGGCAGGTCGCCCTCGACCGCGATGCTGAGCAGATCGCCATTCCAGAAAAATCCCCCGTTGATCCCGTATTCATCCGTATCCGTCACATTCGTCCCGATCGCGAGCAATTTCACATTATCCGGGCTCGTCCGCATCGTATGCAGAAGCGTCCCGTCGGCAGCCTGATAGGCGGCATATTGATAGGCTCCCCGTTCCTGCTGAAGGCTGGCTGTGTGATTCGAGGCTTGTCCGCCCCAAAGCCAGCCGATCCATGTGCCCAGCACAAATCCGGTCAGCAGCAGCAGCAAGTAATTCGTATCCGCCCGCGTCCAGCGGGGCATACTCAGTCGGGCAGACCGTGGCGTTCGCATCCTCATCGTCCTCTCCGGTAGCATCCCTCTAGCAACCAGTCTATGATCGGACTGCTAGTGTTATGCCTTATGCCGGGAGATTCCAAGATGGATACGCGCCCCAAGAGGCCTGACCTCACGGCCAGACCTTTATTGATTCCTGCAACCGCTCCCAACCCTATCGCATCAGTGTCAAGCAGCTAAGACGTATAGTAGTGAGTTGCACTACCGCTCTGACCTTGTCCGATGGTGAAGGCTGGCGGAACCTGGAACCCTTGGTTGTAGGACTTACTTTGCACGAACTGAGCGGTTTCCTGGGCGGTCTGGGCATATTCCCGCACTTGTTTGTCGATCTCCTGCCGCAGGGCAGAGGACGATGTGCTGTACAGGTTATGCTGCTGCATCAATTGATACAGACGGCCCTGAAGCTGCAGTGTTTCATTCAGCAGATGAGTGAACAACTGGCGGATAGCCGGACAATTCGCCTCGGTTGCGGCTGTTGTATATTCGCGACAAGTTCGCTTCAGATCGGCGAGAATCGTATGAAGCAGGTCACCGTCTGGCATAAAAGCATTTAAATTTGAGTTGGCGTTCATGTTATCAACCTTTCTTCCTTATTGGGGCTGCGTTGGAGCAGCTTCCTGATGCTGATACAGGCTTTGCAGCAGCAAATCATAATGTCTGCGGTGGATGGATACCATCTCCGAGCAAAGCTGGCTGGCGGCAGGCAGCTTGATGCTAGCGGCTACTGCGGCATTGTGCTTAATCAGCAAATCTTCATTTGACATCGAATCTACGATGTACTCCAGCTCCTTGGAGGTCATGGGTTGCATATGCATGAAATTCTCTCCTCTCCCTGTTGCTTGTCATCACTCTGATTCCTGCCGGATGAAAGGAGCGGATAGGCCTCTCCTCCATCCCTACTCGCATAGATTGCCCCAGCCCCTATGGAATTTATCCCCTATATAAGAATGAAATGGTCGTTATCCCTCCATACTACATATGTCGCTGCATGTATTCTTATAGCTGAAGGAGCCCTTCTTATGAATCTGACATCCGGACAGCTCTACTGGGTGGATATCCAAAAAAGCCTGAAGCCTGAATATCCCAAGCTCGAGGAAGATATCTCTTGTGAATGCCTCGTGATCGGGGGCGGCGTGGCAGGTGCCTCCTGTGCCTACGCCCTGCAAAAAGCCGGCGTAGATACGGTGCTTATCGACAAACGCCGTATTGGCTTCGGCAGCACGTCAGCCAATACGGGCCTGCTGCAATTCAGCAATGACAAAATGCTGACTTCGTGCATCCACACGTTCGGCGAGCAATCAGGCGTCGGCTTCTACCGGATGTGCCTTGAAGCGCTCAACGATCTGGAGGCCGTGATTGCAGAGCTTGATCTTTTCCCGGACTTTTACCGCAGAGACAGTCTCTACTATGCCTCGCACCCTATGGACGAGGCCAAGCTCAGGGATGAATTCGCTGCGCTCTCCGCTTACGGATTTCCCGTGAGTTATCTGGACTCAGCCGAGCTTCGTACCCGATTCTCCTTTGAGAAGGCAGGGGCAATTCTAAGCCGGGACAATGCGGAGATTAACCCGTTTGCCTACGCTCGTTCCCTTACCTTTACAGCCAGCCGGCGCGGTATTCGCGTCTTTGAGCATACAGAGGTCCAGAGCCATACGGCTGGACAAGACGGTATTTCCTTTCTAACGACTGACGGCAAGACGATTAAGGCCAAAAAAGCCGTGCTGACAATGGGCTACGAATCACAAGAAATCAAACATAATCCGAATGCTGTGCTGACCAGCACCTATGTCATCGCAACCGAACCTATCCCTGGCGGTGACATCGCAGGTTGGTCCGACAGATGTCTGATCTGGGAAACGGCAAAACCCTCTCTGTACCTGCGCCGAACAGCAGACAACCGGGTTGTTGTAGGAGGGCTGGATATTAACGGCATTGAGCCTGCCGAGCGGGATCGACGCTTGAAGGCCAAGGGGGAGAAGCTTCTGGCAGAGACGATCAAACTCTTCCCTGCGCTGGAGGGGACGCGCATCGACTATGCCTGGGCCGCAACCTTCGGAAGCACTCATGATGGTCTTCCTCTGATTGGAGAGCAGGAAGGATTTCCGCATTGTTACTTTGCTCTGGTGTATGGAGGGAACGGGACGATTTACAGTGCTATCGCCTCACGAATTGTCACCGGACTCGTGAAAGACGGCAAGCATCCGGATGCGGCCTTGTTTCGTTTTGACAGGCCTACCCGGTCGATGTCCTCCTCCGGTGCAGAACCATCATGATGTTCTTCAGCAGGGAACTGCCGGACATGCTGGAATCGCCGCGCCCGATCGGTTACTATGGAAATGAATGTGCTGGAGCACTTATTCCTAAAGAACCGCAGCAGCGAGGTGAACAGTCTTGGAGAAAGTCGTTATTATCGGGGCAGGCCCCTGCGGGCTGTCTGCCGCACTGGAGCTGCAGAAGATCGGCATTGATCCGCTTCTTATTGAGAAGGAAAATGTCGTGCACTCCATCTATCTGTATCCTACTTACATGCAATTTTTCAGTACGCCGGAGCTGCTGGAAATCGGAGACCATCCGTTCTCCACGCCGCATGACAAGCCTTACCGGCTCGAAGCCCTGAATTATTATCGGACCGTCGCCGCCAGGCGCAAGCTTCGGGTCCGTCCGTATCATCGCGTTACCGAGATTAGCCGTGCAGCGGGCGGCACCTACGAGCTGAGCGTCGTGGACCAGAGCGGCGATACTCAGGTTATTCGCACGCGTTATGCGATCGTAGCGACAGGCTATTTCGACCATCCGAACCTGCTGGGCATCCCCGGGGAGGAGCTTCCTAAAGTAACTCATTACTTCCGCGAAGCGCATCCGTACGCGGGAACACGGGTTACTGTGATCGGGGGCAGCAACTCGGCCGTGGACGCGGCCTTGGAGCTTCACCGCGCGGGCGCCGAGGTAACGGTCGTATACCGGGGCGATACTTACTCCCCTGTCATCAAGCCTTGGGTGCGGCCATCATTCGAAAGCCTGGTCAACAAGGAACGTATCCATATGAAATTCAGCTCACAGGTCATACGTATCGGGACCTCGACTGTAACCATCGCCTCTGGCGGCTCCTCCTATGACATTGCCAACGACTTCGTGCTGGCGCTCACGGGCTTCCACCCCGACCGCAGTCTGCTCAGGTCGCTGGGAGCGGAGTTTAAGGATGATGATGAGGTTCCCCTGTATAACCCCGAGACGATGGAGACTACCGTCCCCGGCATTTATATCGCGGGAGTAGCAGCATCAGGCCGGAACGCCAATGAAGTATTCATTGAGACAGGCCGTCTGCACGGCCGCTGGATAGCAGCAGATCTGGCAGCCAAGCAGGAGCTGGATTAGCCTGTCTTACCATGCCTGACGATTCAAGGCCGGGATCGCGTCTGAAGCAGACGTATCCCGGCCTTGTTCTCATGTATCCGATGGGTTGTTCACTTGTATATAAGTTAAAAAATAAGCTCCTTCTCGCGCTGGGTAAGCCGCCGTCCTGCAATATCTACGACAAATTTGCCGCCCGAAAGCCCCCAGATCCGTGACCCGAACTTCTCGGCCAGCTCGACCTGATGCAGGCTGCAGAACACCAGCAGCTTCTCCCGGCGGCAGATCGTCTGCAAATCCTGCAGGACAAGGCTGGCCGCTTCGGGATCAAGTCCGGATACCGGCTCATCCGCATAAATAACCCGGGCACCCTTGATCAGCGCACGGCATAGCGCGACGCGCTGCTTTTCTCCCCCGCTGAGCTTCTCTACAGGCTCATGAGCCTTGTCCAGCAGACCTACGCGGTCCAGATAATCCATCGCTTCCATATGGTCCTCCTGGGAGACGGAATTCGTAATGAAGCGCCACACCGATTTTTTGAATAACAGAGCTCCGAGCACGTTCTTCAGCGCAGATTTCTTAGGATTGAATTGAGGCTTCTCCTCCAGATACGCCCACTGGTTGCGCAGCTTGAACTTGTCCCATGGACCGATGCCCGTAATATCCTTGCCATCGTAAATATATTGCCCGTCATCCCATTTCTCCTTGAGCATCAGACAGCGGAACAGCGTCGTCTTGCCGCTTCCGCTGGCACCGAGCAGCGCGACGAGCTCGCCCTCGTCGGCCTGAAAACTGAGCCGCTCGAGCACCCGGTGGTCGGGCGGGTAGGTCTTGGATAAGTTTCGTACGATGATCATGGCGGGCGATTTCTCCTTTATGCGAACAGCCTGAATCCGTTCTCATTCATATTGCTGGCGGATCGGCCTTTTTCCTAACTATAGCATGTTTTTCCTCCACAATACCACCCGCTCCCCACTGGCCATGTTTTCCCGCGACGCAAATAACCCGTGCACGAAGCCGTGCGCGGGTCAGTTATTCATCTTGCTGACAAGCTCAAACGCATTATTGCGGATTATTTTCCTTCGATACGCCGTTCAGGCTCGCGGGGCGCTTGGCTGCTTTGCCGGCATGGACAGGATTTTCTTCCTGTACGAACTTGTTTTCCTTAAAATTCGCGCTGTTTCTCGCTTTCCCTTCCTCTTGGCTCATTTCCGACTCACCTCCGTTTCCGCTTGTAATATGCCGCAAAGACTAATCCGCTATACGAAATATGTTTCAATATGTCATAAAAAAATTATTACCCATTCGACAACGATTTACAAACTTTACAAGGAATCCATATTATAATGATGCGAGATACGGACAACTTATTTGTTGGGAGTTGGGTAAGGTAAGATGGAAGAAGTGGAATTGAAACGTCGCTTGGAGAGAATGCAAATCCAGCTCTACTTGCTGGTTGAACAAAGAGGCAGCTTTGTAGATCCCCAAGTGGTTGAACTCAGTCAACAAATCGATCGCCTTGTCCTGACTATCCAAAGAATCAAGATGAACCAGAGCGTCGAGTAAAACAGAGGCCATTGATCAATGCGCCTCTTTTTTTGCAGCCTCGCTTGTAAAATATAACATGATGTGTTATATTGAAATCAAGGAATATCAAGGGTTTATACCTTACATGATGTCCCCGAACTCCATATAGCCGCACTTACTGATGCACCACTCACCAATAAGTTAAAAGGAGCGATGCACCATGTCTTACGAAGCGCAGCAACCGGCTCAGGAGAAGAAAATCTCTGTTGAGCTGACTTGGAACGAAGCCCTTGCCCTGACAGGCGTCCGGTTCCCTCAGAACCATCAACTGGAAGTTGATGCCATGCACAAGATCAAGAGGCAAATGGAAGAACAATTTATTGACCGCCGTAAAGATTTGCAATAAGCTTATCTCATAACGAATCCGCCGGGTACAGATCCGGCGGTTTTTTTGTTGCAGCAGCGGTTATCCAGCGAACCCTGCTTCATTGCCCCCCACGTTTCCAACGTCTATAATAAAAGGTATATGCTCTACTCACATCAATTCAGTGGTTACAGGAGGCTACTTCTTATGCATACTACAATTACGTCCTGCATCGACCAGCATGCCCAGGAATTCCAGGAGCTGTCCGCCTTTATCGCGAACCACCCCGAGCTGGGTCATGAGGAATGGCTGGCTTCCAGCAGATTGAAGGAAGCTCTGAGCAGTCATGGGTTCGAGATCGCCTCGCCCGTACTGGGACTGCCTACAGCGTTTATTGCGACCTATACCTCTTCCAAGCCGGGACCTGTCGTGGCTTTTCTCTGCGAATACGATGCCCTGCCCGAGATCGGCCATGCCTGCGGACATCATCTGATTGCCGCGATGGGGCTAGCGGCTGCTGTCGGCTATCAGAGCGTCGTCGAGGAAACCGGAGGCACGATCCGGGTGTACGGGACTCCGGCTGAGGAAACCAAGGGTGCTAAGGTGACCATGGCAGCCGAAGGGTTATTTGACGACGTGGATATCGCCCTGATGGCCCATCCCTATTACGCGTATGAGCGTTCCGGGGAGTCTCTGGCGATGGACGCGCTCCAATTTGAATTCAGAGGCAAGTCCGCCCACGCGGCGGCAAGTCCTTATGAGGGTGTGAATGCGCTGGATGCCGTCTTGCTGCTGTTCCAATCGACCGGCTTGCTCAGGCAGCAGCTCCGGAGCGATGCCCGAGTTCACGGCATTATCAAGGAAGGCGGGCAGGCGCCGAATGTTATTCCCGACTATACCGTGGCCCAATTCTATGTCCGTTCCGCTGACCGTCCCTATACCGATGATCTGGCCCGCAAGCTGATCCGCTGTGCGGAAGGAGCGGCCCTGCAGACCGGCTGTACGGTGACCTGGTCCAACTATGAGTACTCCTATGACGAGCTGATCACCAATGAAGCCTTGTCGGACACTTTCACCCGTCAGCTGCATGCCTTAGGCATCCGGGATGAGGATATTCAGTACGGCAAGGATCACGGCTCACTGGACTTGGGCAACGTGTCCCGTCATTGCCCCGCTATTCACCCTTACGTGAAGGTGATCGACGAAAAGCATCTGCTGCACACACCCGAATTCCGTGATCTAGCCCAACAGCCTCGTGCTTACGAGGGCATGCTGCTGGGGGCGAAGGCGCTGGCGATGACAGCCTATGAGGTCGCTTCGTCTCCGGAGCTGCTGCAGTCGGTCAAAGATCAGTTCCTGCGGCGCACGGGCCGCGGCTCATGAGCTTTGGAGTCTCCATAATTTAATAGGCCAAAGGAGAGATACCCATGGAACTTGCCCATCCCCCTATCGCTACATTTCTTATGTTTGATGGACAGGCTGAGGAAGCAATGAATCTGTATACCTCGCTGTTCCCGGATTCCAAGATCATCAGCCTTACCCGGTATGGACCTGACGAGGCCGGCTCCGAAGGTACCGTTCAGCAGGCATCCTTTTCCCTCAATGGTCAGGCCTTCCGGTGTATGGATAGCAGCATCAAGCATGATTTTACGTTCACACCTTCGATCTCCATCTTTGTCACATTCGGTACGGAAGAGGAGCTGGACCGGGTCTACGCGGCACTGTCTCGAGATGGCAAAGTGTTAATGCCGCTGGCCGCCTATCCGTTCAGCGAAAAATTTGCCTGGATCGCCGACCGGTTCGGCGTATCCTGGCAGCTAAACCTGGCTCAGAATTAACTTCATAGACCTTGGCAGCCAACGAGGAAAAGCAGCTCCCTCAGACAGGTAGCGAGAAGAATCAATAAGCCGTGATTGAAAGCGGAAGAAGCGGACACCTGAACACAGTGTCCGCTTCTTCATGTTCTCGGCTTTTGATGGTTGCATATAGAGCGCAGGCTGCCTTAGCATCCCAGTCATTTCCGTATCGTTCAATTCAGATGTTCTAAAAGGCTGCAGATCAGGCTGAGTTCTACTTCTGCTCCACCCATTCGTTGGCTTCTGCGACAAATCGATAGATCGACTTGTCCGCCAATAGTTTATCGATGGTTTTGTTCATCGCTTCGACCAGCTCAGGACTGTTCTTCCTTACAGCAATCGCAGATCCGGCATCCTCCGCGGTGAGCTTGACATCAGCAAAAACAAAATCCTTATTTTTCATATAGGAAGTCGCAACCGGCTTTTCCAAGATCAGCGCATCGACTTTCTTGGTCTTGAGCTCCAGGATCAAGTCGGAGATCTTTCCCATGGCCTTCAGCTCCGATTGGGGGAGCTGTTCCTTCACGATCGTTTCCTGGATCGTACCTTTCTGCGCTCCTACCTTTTTACCCTTCAAGTCTTCTATCGTTTTGTACTTCTCCTTATCTTCATCGCGAATCGACACCGTCTGAATGGCCTTATAGTAGATTTTAGTAAAGTCTGCATTCTTCTTCCGCTCCTCGGTCGGTTCCATCCCAGAGATAGCAAAGTCGATGCTGCCCGCTTCGAGCGCTGCCAGCAAGCCTTCGAACTTCATCTCCTTCAACTCCAGCGTGACCCCGAGTTCCTTGGCGATTTCTTCCGCGATCGCGATATCGAAGCCTACGATCGTATCCTTCTTATCGACCTCCCGATGAAACTCATAAGGCGGGTAGTCGGCACTGGTGCCTACTGTAATTTTTCCGTTTTTCTTAATTTGCTCCAGCCTATTTATCTTCACCGTTTCTGTAGCGCCTGTAGGACTTTCCCCATCACCAGCAATCGGGGGAGACGGCTGGCTTTTGCAGGCCGATAGTAATAGAACCGAGCATAGAAGCAAGGATACAAGTATAGATGGTTTAAGCATAGGCAAACTCTCCTTTCCGATTCACTTCAACCTTATCTTATACAGGCTGTTTTTGACAAGCTTTGGCCAGCAAGCGTACATGAATAAAATAGGGTTGATCCCATCAAAATAAACAAGTATGAGCGTCCACCGGAATGACCGGCGACCACATTGACGCGCACAATAGAATGGTGACCTACGGAAGGGTGCTTACTTGATATGGGAACCAGTAAAAGCAAAGATTTGATCGCTGCCGCTTCCGTGCCGCTGATTATGACGCTTGGCAATTCGATGCTGATCCCGGTACTTCCCTCTCTGCAGAAGGAATTGCATGTGAATTCCCTGCAAATCAGCCTGTTGATTACCGTTTATTCCATTGTCGCTATTGTCCTTATCCCCTTGGCGGGTTATTTATCGGACCGCTTCGGCCGCAAGAAAATTATGATTCCGAGCCTGATCGTAACCGGCATCGGAGGTCTCTTGTGCGGCAGCGCCAGCTGGTTCGCGGGTGATTTTACGTATCAGATGATTTTAATCGGAAGATTTGTCCAAGGCATAGGCGCTGCAGGAGCGGCCCCGATCGTCATGCCGCTGGTCGGCGATATGTACAAGAGCGAGCGCGAGGTCAGCGGAGCTCTTGGTATTATCGAAACCTCCAATACGTTCGGCAAAGTGCTTAGTCCAATTCTTGGCTCCCTGCTTGCGCTGTGGACATGGTACGCGGTCTTTCTATCCATTCCCGTGCTGAGTCTCGCTTCCGTACTGCTGGTAGCCTTCCTTATTAGAGTTCCAACCAAGGATCAGGATGCGAAGCAACAACAGCCCGGCTTCCGATCCTTTCTATCATCGCTGGCCGGCATAGCCAGGCAGGAGGGACGCTGGCTGGCTGCCATCTTCGCGATCGGGGCTACCGCGATGCTTGTCCTGTTCGGCATCTTGTTTTATTTATCCAATGTGCTGGAAGAGCTGTTCAATATACACGGTGTTGCAAAGGGCGCGCTGCTCGCCATTCCGCTGTCAGCACTCTGCCTCTCTTCTTTCTTAACCGGGAAATGGATTGGGGAAAGCAAGATGCGGATGAAATGGATATCCGTCGCCGGCTTGTTCCTGCTGGCGGCTTCACTGGTCGGGATCGCATGGATCGGAACGAATCCGCTCTGGCTGTTATTTGTTCTTGTCGGAACCGGCGGTGTAGGCATCGGTTCGGCTCTGCCTTGCATGGATGCGTTGATTACCGAAGGCATCTGCAAGGAACAGCGCGGTACGGTCACCTCCCTGTACAGCAGCATGAGGTTTATCGGAGTGGCCCTCGGTCCGCCGCTCGTGTCGATCGGCATGGTTCGCTTCCCGCAATTTCTGTTCTATGGCTTGAGCGCCCTGGCCGTGCTCGCCCTGCTCTACGGAATCTACGCCGTCAAGCCCGAGAAATCCCAAGCCAGCCCAGCCTCCACTAGTTCCGGTAAGGCTGCAGAGCCGGAGCTGCCCAAAGGCAGCAATCCTGCTTGACCCTTCAACCTGCTCCAATAATGAAAAAACGGTAATTCCACGTGGGAATTACCGTTTTTCCGCTTGACTTGCTATAAAATCAGATAATTGCCTGGTCAATCCGCCTTTGCCGAATTTCAGATAACTGCCGCGTGAGCGATCCGGACCTTGCAGCGACTCTAGAAAATCGACAATCAGTCCCCGGCGGGCAATAATATCACGAATGCCATATTCATACAACCATTCGTCCACGGTGTTGTAGATCCCCCGGTTCAGTCCGTAATGCTCAAAGCAGTAGGTTACGAACTGGATATCCGGAAGCTGAACGTCCGGGTGTAGATGATGCTCTATTTCCAAGAGCATGCGCTCCAGCTCCCTTCGCCTAAGGATTCGTGCGCTGCTGCTTCGGTTCAGCGACTGCCCGTCTGGCTGGGGCCTCGGCGGCGGCTGCGGACTCGAAGCGCTTGCGCTCCGTGCGTTCAATTTGTACGATTCTGCCGTCATGTACGACGATTTGTACGCTTCCGTACTCCAATCCATTCACACTTTGAATGATTCGTTTCGTCCACAGATCATCAACATCAAGCGGTTTGGCCATATCGATCATCCCTCCGGTATCTCTTCATTAAGATTGTTAAATCGTCCAATCATTCCAATCCTGCTTGCGCTTGTCTTGAACCAGCAGCCAGTCCCTTGTCTTGCTAATCAACTGCTCCTTGGCCTGGCCGCCAGTATACGTATGATCCGCCTGGAAGACAACCTCTTTGTCGCACTGCCCCTGACTACGCAGCCAGAAGAGCTTCTGGTAGAGGAAGCAATAATCCACGGGTATCACTTCATCGGAGGTCCCGTGTACGAGCAGCACATCCCCGTTGAATTTGCGCAGCTGCTCAAACGGCTGATGCCGTGTCAAGCTTTCGAAGAACACCGGCTTGAGGGAATATCCCAAATAATCGGTAGAACCGGACTGCACCGCCTGCTCATAAGCCTTCTTGCCGGTAATGCCCACAATATCGTTGAAAGGGTACGCTACAGAAGACCACATAACGAGCGTCTTCACCCGTTTATCCCGTGCTGCGGTCAGTAATGCGACTGCCCCGCCGAGGCTGTGGCCCAGCAGGATGACCCGCTGCGGATCGACGCAATCGATGCCCAGCGCATAATCGATGACGCTGCGCGTCTGATCGATCAGCGCGTCCAGTCCTCCCGCGCCGTAGTCGCCCGAGCTTTCGCCGCAGCCGCCATAATCGAAGCGGAGTACCATGTACCCGTGACTGGCCAGATCGCGTGCCGTCAAAACGAACAGCCGGTCGATACCTATCCGGGTGCCGACAAAACCGTGCGCGATAATAACGATGGGCAACCGCTCATCTGCCTTGCGCTGACCGTCTCCGTCGCCGAATGCGGGATAGTGAAGTGTAGCTGCGAGCTCGATGCCTTCGCTCTGAATCGTGATGTGATGTTCCATAGAAGTCCCCTCTTTTGCCGATTAAATATGAACAGGTAGCGGATCGACTTTCAGGCCGTTCTCCAGTATAAGCTGTTCTTTTTCATTGAATACATACAATCTGTGAATCAATACCGCCACTTCGTCGCCGACATGCAGCTCTGGAAGCTCCAGCGTCCGGTAAGCAAACAGTCGGCTTCCCTCGACTTCCACTTCAATCTGCCAGTGAATGCCGCGGAAATAAACATGTTTGACGATCCCGTGCTCCGCTGCCGAAGGAAAAGAGATTTCCTCAGGGAGTCCAATCTCGATAAATTCAGGCCGGATGATCGCCTTGGCACCCGGGACCCGCTGAGCATCGAAGCCTCTTAGATTCGAAATGTCCGCAACCGGATTCGATTCCCCTATAAACTCAGCGACAAAAGGTGTTGTCGGATGCTTATAGATGTCGATCGGCGTCCCTTGCTGCTCCAGCCTGCCGTTGTGGATGATCATAATCTGATCGGCGACCTCGACAGCTTCCTCCTGGTCATGCGTAACGAAGATCGTCGTAATCCCTACGCGGTCAATCATCTCCTTGAGCCACGTTCGCAGCTCCTTGCGGACCTTGGCGTCGATAGCCGCGAACGGCTCATCCAGCAGCAGCAGCTGCGGCTCGGGAGCAATCGCCCTGGCGAAGGCTACGCGTTGGCGCTGCCCGCCGGACAGCTGATGGGGCAGACGTTTCTCCAGTCCCTTCAGCCCGGTCAGCTCGACAAGCTCCTGTACTCTCTCTTTAATATGCGCCCGGCTTTTTTTCTGAACCGTCAAGCCGAAGGCAATATTGTCGAATACGCTCATGTGGCGGAACAGCGCATAGTTCTGGAAGACGAATCCGATGCCACGCGCCTGCGGCGGCTCATCGTTAACCCGCTTGCCATGGAAAAGAATATCACCCGAATCCGGCTCCTCCAGCCCGGCCAGCATCCGCAAAATCGTCGTTTTCCCGCCGCCGCTCGGTCCGAGCAGGCCGATCAGCTTTCCTTTTTCAATCTCGAAACTGACGTCTTTGGTCGCTTGGAAACTGCCAAAGCTTTTCGTCAAGTGTTTGGCAACGATATGCATAGGCCTTATTCCCCTCCCCGGCTTTGCTCTCTGGCATGCTTCCATTCGACGGCCGACTTGACCAGCAGGGTCACGACGGCGAGCAGGACGAGCAGCGAAGCGATCGCAAACGATCCGGCAAAATTATATTCATTGTACAAAATTTGAATATGCAGCGGCATCGTATTCGTCTGGCCGCGGATGTGGCCGGAGACGACGGAGACGGCTCCGAATTCGCCCATCGCCCTGGCGTTGCAGAGGATGATGCCGTAGAGCAGGCCCCACTTGATGTTCGGAATCGTAACCTTCCAGAAGATCCTCCAGCCCTTCGCGCCGAGCGTAACGGCGGCCTCCTCCTCCTGCGTGCCCTGGGCCTGCATCAGCGGGACCAGCTCACGAGCGACGAACGGAAAGGTGACGAAGATGGTCGCCAGCACCATACCGGGAAGAGCGAATAAAATTTTGATATCATGCCCCTGCAGGAACGGGCCGAACCAGCCCTTAGCACCGAATAGCAGGACGAAGATCAGACCCGCGATCACGGGCGATACGGCAAAGGGCAGGTCGATCAGCGTCAGCAGCAGGTTCTTGCCTTTGAACCGGAACTTGGAAATCGCCCAGGCTGCCGCGACTCCAAAAACCAGGTTGAGCGGCACGGCGATCGCAGCGACCTGCAAGGTCAGGCGGATCGCCGCCGCAGCGTCCGGCTCGGTCAGCGCGGCCACGTAGACCTCCCAGCCCTTGCGGAACGCTTCGGCGAATACGCTGATTAGCGGCAGCACCAGCAGCAAGCCCAGAAATAGCAGAGCGATCCCGATCAACAGATATTTGACGAGCGGCGCCTCCGTAATGTGGCGAGGACGGCTTGAAACCGTCGTCCCCGTCTTAGTCGTTGTCGTTACATAACCAGCCATAGTTGTCCTCCTCCCCCGCGACTTATGCTGTCGTGAAGCGGCGGTTAGCCCGCCACTGAATCAGATTGATTACGAACAGCGTCACGAAGGAGATGACGAGCATAACCAGCGCGATGGCCGTAGCCCCAGCGTAGTTGTACTGCTCGAGCTTCGTCATGATCAGTAGAGGGGCAATCTCCGTCTTCATCGGCATATTGCCGGCTATGAAGACGACCGATCCGTATTCGCCCACCCCGCGGGCGAAGGCCAGTGTAAAGCCCGTCAGCAGCGCTGGGAACAAAGCTGGGAAGATGATCGTCCGGAAGGTGCGCCAGCGGCCGGAGCCCAAGCTGACCGCAGCTTCCTCGACTTCCTTCTCCAGCTCCTCAATGACCGGCTGCAGGGTGCGGACAACGAAAGGGATACCGATAAAGGTCAGTGCCAGCGTGATCCCGAGCGGTGTAAACACAATCTTGATACCATGCGGCTCGAGCAGCTTGCCGATCCAGCCGTTCTGAGAGTAGATCGTCGTCAGCGCGATCCCGGCCACCGCCGTAGGCAGGGCGAACGGCAGGTCGACCAGCGCGTCGATGATCTTTTTGCCCGGGAACGTATACCTGACCAGCACCCAGGCGACGATGAAGCCGAAGACTGCGTTGACGAGAGCGGCGGCAAAGGCCGTTCCAAAGCTGATCTTCAGCGAAGCAATTACACGATCGTCGGAAACCGTCGTCCAGAAGTCGGTCCATCCCATCCCTGACGTCTTGATAAAAATAGCAGATAAGGGGAACAGCACAATGAGGCTTAAGTACAATACAGTAAAACCCATCGAAAGCCCAAACCCGGGTAAAATACTGCGCTCTTTCCAAGCTTTTCGCATACCGGCTGTCTCTCCCCGTTACGGTTTATAGATCTTGTCAAAAGTCCCGCCATCGCTGAAATGTGTCTTCTGCGTCTTCGTCCAGCCGCCGAACGGCTCGTCTTTGATCGTGAAGAGCTTCACCTTGGCGAATTGATTTTCATACTTCTTGGCAACGGATTCGAGACGCGGACGGTAGTAGTTCTTCGCTGCGATCTCCTGGCCTTCTTCCGAGTACAAATACTCCAGATAAGCTTGCGCGACCTCACGGGTGCCCTTCTTATCGACGACCTTGTCAACAACGGCTACCGGTGGCTCAGCCAGAATGCTGACCGAAGGCGTTACGATCTCGAATTTGTCTTTGCCGAACTCGTTGATCGACAGGAACGCTTCGTTCTCCCAGGCGAGAAGCACGTCGCCGATTCCCTTTTGTACGAAGGTGTTCGTGGAGTCGCGGGCGCCGGAGTCCAGCACGGGCACATTCTTGAACAGCTTCTGCATGTACTCGAGCACCTTGGCCTCGTCCTTGTTGTTCTTCTCATAAGAGTAACCCCAAGCCGCCAAATAGTTCCAACGGGCGCCGCCGGATGTTTTCGGATTCGGCGTAATGACCTGGACACCCGGTTTGATCAGATCGTCCCAGTCCTTGATCCCCTTCGGATTGCCCTTCTTGACCAAGAAGACGATTGTGGACGTATACGGCGTACTGTTATCCTTCAGCTTGCTTTGCCAGCCTTCCTTGATCAGGCCGGCTTCTTGGATCGCATCGATGTCATAGGCTAACGCCAGTGTGGTCACATCGGCTTCCAGACCGTCGATGACCGAGCGTCCCTGCTTGCCGGAGCCGCCATGAGACTGCTTGATCGTAACTTCTTGACCGGTTTTATTTTTCCAGTAAGCGGAGAATGCTTTATTATAATTGACGTACAATTCGCGAGTAGGATCATAGGAGACATTCAGCAGCTCGACGGCCGGCTTTGCTGCCACAGCCGGCTTGGAGCCGTCGGCCGGAGCCGGTGCAGGCGCTGTGCCCGAGCCACCATTCTTCGTTCCGCTTCCACCGCCGCATGCGGTAAGCCCAACCAAGGATATGGTTAGTGCCCCGAACAGAGACCATTTACCGAAAGACCGAAACGCACTTTTTTGTAAAGTTGACATAAGAACTTCTCTCCCCTTTTAAAAGAAACTAACTCGTCTTTTGGATGAAGTTTACGGCTGCTAGACGGCATCCTTCGAATTGTACGTCTTTGCAACGGATAAGCGCTCCGGTTTGTCCGGTAACTAACTTATAATTCCGATAAACTTACTTTGTTATGGGAGTATATTAGCATTCGCCTTTTCGTCCTGTCAATCGTTTTTTTGGAAAAATCTATGGAAACGTACGGAAAAAAACCTGAACGCTGCGCCGAAGCGGAGCATTCAGGTTTCAGGTATGATCAGGATGGTCCTCCGGTTGAAAAACTCAAGGCGTCTGCTTAAGTTCCATCGGATGGTCGTTCTGTTCATTCAGCCACTTTACAGTCCTGCCGTTACACCTCGCTTGCCCTTGATTCTCCTGACGACGTACAGTCCTCACAGTAACCAAGAATGTCGAAGCGGTGATTGACGACCCGGAAATCTTGAGGCAAATTAGACATATGCTTCATCGGACAGAACTCGAACGGAATGGTTTTCTCACAGCTTACACAAATCAGATGATGATGGTGATGTGACCGGCAGCGTGCCCGGAACTTCAACCCGTCATTCAAGTAAATCTGCTCCAGCACGCCCATCTCGCTAAGCAGGCGCAAGTTGCGGTACACCGTATCGAAGCTGACGCCGGGATAGGACGTTCGCATATAGTCATATACATCTTTGGGGGATAAATAGCCCGTCGATTCAGCGAACAGGGCTGCAAGACTCTTGCGCTGATCGGTAATGCGCCATCCCTTAGCGGACATAGCGCTGATGATCTCTCGGATCATCTCCTGCGTATCCTGCTCGTGATCATGCTTGTGCCCGGCTTCATGCTCATGTTCATGCTTGTGCTCATGTGTATCCATAGCGACCTCTTCTCTAAGCATTCGTTAACGCATCTCTATTCATAATGCCTTAACGGAACAGCGTCCGTCAAGGACTGGACGGCTCCTGTGGACTGACCGCCGCTTCGAGCGCAGCAAGCTCCGCCGTCAGCACCGACTTGTCGAAATGCTCGCCGATAAAGACGGCAACGCTCGGAACCAAAGTCTTCGGCGTGATTTTTATGAAATCCATCTGGCGGTAGGCATATTGGAACAGAAACGGACTGACTGTATCCGTAAAGCGCAGGATACCCTTGGCCCGGAAAACATCATCCGGCAAACGTCCGATCAGCGCCTCAAACTGCTCGCTGTCAATCGGCCCTTGGAAATAGTGCGTGTACGCCATCACATGCTCATGGGACTCATGCGGCGCATGTCCCTCATGGCTATGGCCATCTTGATGGTGAAAATCCTCGCTATGGCCTTGATGAGAATGCCCGCAGGCAGGATCATGCTGCTCCCCTGCCCCATGCTCATGTGCATGCTCCCCGTGAGAGTGGCTGTGACATGAGCAGGAGCCCGTGGCCGTCCTAACCTGAGGCGTGGTCCCTGCATCCATCGCATCGAACAAGGTGAAGTCCATCTCGCTGCGAATGGTAGGCAGCATCGGAGCATGCGCATTCAGCTCCCGGATAGCCGCTTCCAGCTTAGGCCATTCCGAAGGCGGCACGAGATCGGTTTTGTTCAGCAGCAGCAAGGTGGCACAGCGGATCTGGTCGGACATGAGCCGGAACGTCTTGGAGCGTGGAGAGACTGACTTCTCGGCAAACTGCGCTGCGTCCACTACGGTGATTACGGAGGCCAGCCGCACATGGGTAAGCAAAGAAGCGTCCGTCACGCCGTCCAGCATCTCCAGCGGGTTGGCCGCTCCGGTCGACTCGACGAAGATAACGTCCGGCTGATGCTCGTCGATCAATTGCTTGAGCTCCATCCCGAGGTCACCACGAACGGTGCAGCAGATGCACCCGCCCAGCATCTCGGTCATCGGCACATCGGCCTCCAGCAGAAGCATCCCGTCCAGATTCACTTCGCCCAGCTCATTCATCAGGACGGCGGGTCTGCGGCCGCTCAATTTATAGTAATCCAGCGCCCGTGTGAGCAGCGTCGTCTTGCCGCTGCCGAGGAAACCGCTCAGAATGTGAACAGGGACTGCATGTGGAGCTTCCTGTGTGGCTTTATGTGAATCGGCTTGGGTATGAGGATGAGTAGACATAAGAGGTTCCCTCCGTTTTTCTTCAAATTGTATGCTTGAGCGCGAGGAAAGTCAATTAAAAGTAAGAATTACGACAAAGCTTCAGTTATTCGAAAGCAGGAGGCATGATGGGTATGCACTCGCCCTTATCGGCTCAGGCCACGATTCAGATTGATCCTACCTTTTCCTATTATACGGACCGCAGCGCGCATAGCGTCGCGGCCGAGCTCGCCCAGGCCGGCTACACGGCCGTCCGCTATTTCGTCACCGATGAAAGCCAGGTTGACGGCAAGCTTGTTCACGCCCTGCGGCATCGCGGACTGGACGTATGGGCAATGGTCCTAGGCAACGGCTCCTACACGTCCGCTCCGCTTCCCAGCGGCTGGGAGGCGTGGCAGATGGAGCTCGTGAAGCCGGTAAACGACGGCTATTTGCGCCTCTCCCCCTTCCATCCCGGATATGTCGCCTGGAAAAAAACTTCCCTGACCCGGCTTATCAGCCGATTCCCATTCACCGGCGTAGAAGTCGCTGAGTGCTACTTCCCTGAGTGGAACGGCCTGTCCTCCGGCGTATACGGAGATATCGGACCGCAGGCGCAGGCAGCCTTCCGCTCATTTGGCGGCAGCCAGCTGCCCGAGTTCCGTCTCACCAGCTCGCCCCGCTATTATAAGAAGGACCCGGTGCGCTATGCACTCTGGGTCGAATGCCGTGTGGACGCCGTGAACCGGTTCGTCCACGAGCTGATCAACGGCGCAGGTGGCGTTCGGGACGCTCGCCCCGATATCCGAGTGGCGACCTGGTCGGTCGCTGTGAACGCCGGACCGGATGCTGCCGATATCGTGCGAGAGCTGCAGGGGCTCGATGCCGTGGCGATGATCCGCCTGGTGCAGCCGGATGCTCATGTCCTGCAGACGCACTGGCCCGACTGGATGCGCTCCCGCCTCCCTGCCGACTATACCAGACGGTATGAGCCGTTCGCCTCCCCGATCCGTCATGCCTTCCCGTCGCTGCCGCTAGGACTGCAGACGGATAGCGGCTCCCTGAAGCGCATGAGGCGCAGCTCGGCCTGGCTGCAGGACTTCGCCACGGAAGCCGGGAGGCTCGGCTATTCGTTCTGGACTGCTTACGAATATTCCATCGGAAGATGGATGTACGACGAGCCGCCCCTGCCCCTGCGCGCGGTCCGCCTTAGCTCCGATCGATTGCGCGTCGAGTTCAACAAGCGTATCGATGAAGCTTCAGCGGAGAAGGCTTCTTATTTCATCGTCGAAGGCAGAGACCGCGAAGCCTACGGCAGCCCTCCGGACTTACGCACAGCCTCAGCGCGTCTATTCACGCCCAGACAGGCTGCTTCTGCCGGGCAGCAGATCGTCCCGCCGAAGGTAGAGACAGATGGACAGCTGCTGGAGCTGCAGTCTGACGCATGGCCTGCCGGAGAGTTCGACCTGGGGTTAGACGGCATCCGCGACACGCCGGAGCGCTGGCTGCTTAAGGGAATGGCGTCACACACCACACCGCCAGGATACCGGGTCCGCGTACCTGGCTGGATCGGCTGACATCCGCCTAAGATTTGGTTGGAGCGGAGCAAGCGGGTTATAATAGACTTTGAAAGGAGTGACCTGTCATGAATGCCGCTATCTTGAAGCAGGAACGGGCCAATGCCATCAGCCACGGCATCGGGGCCGTGCTCAGCCTGGCCGCCCTCGTCCTGCTTGTTATCCGGTCAGCTATGTATGGAACAGCCTGGCATGTCGTCAGCTTCGCCATATTCGGCGCTTCGCTGCTGCTCTTGTATGTATGCTCCACCCTGCTGCATAGCGCCCGTCAGGAACGCTGGGTGCGCACGTTCGAGATTATGGATCATGCCGCTATCTATGTGCTGATCGCCGGCACCTACACGCCGTTCCTGCTCGTCACCATCCGCAGCACACTGGGCTGGAGCCTGCTGGGCATCGTCTGGGGACTCGCCTTGGCGGGCATCCTGTTCAAGATGTTTTTCACCGGACGATTTAACGTTCTGTCGACTCTGTTCTACATAGGCATGGGCTGGATGGTGTTATTTGCATTCAAGCCACTGCAGCAGATGCTGCCGGAGCCCGGTATCGCCTGGCTTGTTGCTGGGGGTATCCTGTATACGCTCGGAACAATCTTTTATTTATGGAAAAGGCTGTTCTACCATCATGCCGTCTGGCATCTGTTCGTTCTAATGGGCAGCATCTGTCACTTCGTTTCCGTGTATTTCTATGTACTGCCCAGTTAAACGAACCTCTTGTCAGACAACAAACAGTCCGTCACCTCGAAGCTGAGGCGACGGACTGTTTGTCGTAGTGAACCTGCTGCGACTTGACGCCGCCTCAGCGCGTCAGACGCTTCCACTGATAATACAGGAAGCAGCCTACGCAGAAGCCCAGAATAGCGATCAGTGCCGCCAAGGCGACCAATCCAGCCAGCACATACCCTGTCAAGCCGTCACGATCCAGCCAGAAGCCGATCAGTGACAAGGTCAGCAGGCTGACAGCGATCGAGTTGTTAAAGCGCAGCAGCTCGCGCGCCTCTGTCTGCGCCCCGACGATCCGGTTTTTCAGAAACGGGGCAGCGAGCTGAACGAACACATTCGCTCGGATGCCACGCCATAGTCCGAGCACTTGAACCGCCCACAGCGCAGCAATAAGCACAGGAGCCTTAAGCAGCACGGCCGCCACAACGAACAGCACAATCCCTGCCTGATTCGCCCGCACCAACGGGATAGGTATTTCCTTCATTCAGGTTATCCTCCTTTCCGCTTGAGCTTGAGTCCAATCCTGCTAAAACACCGGCTATCGGCCTGCCGCCGGTTCAATTCCCAGTTCTCCGGTGTTCCGGTTCACTAGCACGATACTGCCTTCCATCCATTCCCCGCTGCCGTCCTGAAGCCTCATACGGGCAGTTCGCCCATGGCGGAGCAGATAGGCAACCGCCGTATCCGTCAAGGATGCTCCGAAGCTATCCTTCCAGATGACGAACGAGCAGCCGGACTTGAAGGCGCTGCACCCGTAACCCCGCTTGCCGCGGATAATCCGGCCATCACAGCCTTGACGCGGACATAAGCCGAGCGGCGTGTAACCCGCTGCCATCGGAGCTGCTCCGTCTTTGGCCGCAGGCTCGGCTGGACCCGGAGCAGGTGCTGGTGGCTCTGCAACCGCCTGCTTGGACCGCCCCGTGCGCTTCGGCCCGGCTGGTTCCGCGGCTGCCGCCGCGCGTTTGCCCCGCTTGGCAGGGGCCTTGCCGCCTCCCGTTTCCGGGTCGGCAGAAGCTGAAGCGGAAGCCTTGGCCGCTCGAGTCCGCTTCGGCTTCTCCTGCTTGGCTTCGGCTTCCGTTCCAAATGCCTGCTTCTCGGCCGGTCGCTGCGCACGTACCTTATCGACAATCGATATGGTGAAACGCTTGACGTTCTGCATGAACGCTTCGTCCGATGCCGATCCACGGGCTATTTCATTCAGGCGCCGTTCCCAATGGCCTGTCATCTCCGGCGAGGTCAGCAGTTCAACCCCCGCCCCGCGGATGAGCTCGACGGCGGTCCGGCCCTTGATCGTAACTTCGATCCGCTTGCCCTGCATCACGACATAGCCGACCTGCTTGAGCCTCTCGATCACGGAGGCTCGCGTGGCAGGCGTACCGAGACCGGAGTCCTTCATCGCGTCCCTGAGCTCCTCGTCCTCGATCTGCTTGCCCGCGCTTTCCATCGCTTTCAACAGCGTACCCTCGGTATACGCCTTGGGCGGCTTCGTCTCTTTTTCCTTAGCCGCGGATTTCCGGCAATTGACACCCGCCGCCGCATCGAGCGTAAACGGCGTTGTAATCTCTTGCTCGGCCGACTCGTCTTCCTCGTCCTTGTCGCCTGCCCCCTTCTTGCCTCCGCGGGTTGCGGGCTTAGACTCCTTCGGATCACCGGCATAGACGATCTTCCAACCCTGCGAGAGCTCCTGCTTGATGGTGCTTTTGAACGTCTCGTTCTCGCATACCGTCAGCACCGTATGAATCTTGTATAGAGCCGGCGGGTAGAAATGCGACAGGAACCGCTTGACGACAAGGTCATACAGCTTGCGCTCGTCCGGCGCGAGCGTACCGGGCATCTTATGCGTCGGCAAAATCGCATGGTGATCCTCTACCTTGGACGGGTTGCACACCGACCGGTTGCCCGTGTGCACCAGCTTCTTGTCTGCCTGCTCCGCGAGCCCGGCATATTCGGTACGCTTCAACTGCTCCAGCGTGCGGTGCATCTCCGGTACATTCTGCTCTGTGACATAGTTGGAGTTGGTCCGTGGGTAGCTGATAACCTTATGCTTCTCGTACAAGGCCTGTGCCAGATCGAGCGTCTTCTTCGCCGAGAAGCCGAACTTGGCATTGGCCTCGCGCTGCAGCAGCGTCAGATCGTACAGCTTGAACGGATATTCCCGGCTGTCCTTGATCTCATAGCTGCCGATCCGCCCCGGCTTGCCCTTGACCTTGGCGGCGATGGCTTCCGCCTTCTCCTTGTCTGTCAGCCTCTCGCCCTGCCATAGGCCGCGGTATTCCGTCGGCTCCTGGGCGAACCAAGCTTCGACTTCATAGTATTTTGCCGACTGAAAGGCCTCGATTTCCTTCTGCCGGTCATACAGAATCGCCAGCACAGGCGTCTGGACCCGTCCCACCGATAACAGCTCCCGGTGCTTCGTGGTGAATGCCCTCGAGCCGTTCATGCCGATCAGCCAGTCCGCCTCACTGCGCGCCTTGGCCGCCCGCGTCAGCGGCTCGAAATCCACACCGTCGCGCAGCTCCGCGAAGCCCTTGCGGATCGTCTCCGGCGTCAGATCGGAGATCCAGAGACGTTTCACCGGTTGCTTGAGCTTCAGGTGACGCTGGATCAGTGAGAAAATATGCTGACCTTCGCGCCCGGCATCGCAGGCATTCACCAGCGCATCGCAGCGCTGGGCAAGCTCCTTGATCACCTTGAGCTGATCCTTCGTCCGCGGATTCGGCACTAGCTTGAACTTGTCGGGAATGATCGGAAGATCATTGAAATTCCATTTTTTATAACGTTCTTCGTATAAGTCAGGCTCAGCCAGCCCGATGAGATGCCCGATCGCCCATGTGATCACGTAGCGCTCGCCCTCGATGTAGGTTCGCTGATTTTTCGCTTTGGGCTCGATGGCTGCGGCGATATTCCGCCCCATGTCAGGCTTTTCGGCGATAATAAGAGTTTTCAAACGGTAATCGCTCCTTGTATGGTGTAGCTTTCCTTAGCATACCATATCCCCTCCGGCGAGGGCGAGGTCCGTTCTGCTCAAAACCATAGGGAAAGCACGCATAACCTTAGGCTTCACACCTCGCAGAAAACACGAAAGGCTCCATACAGCTTGTCCAGGACACACCCGCACAAGCCTCATGGAGCCTCTACTATGCTCAAGATCAATCAAACTTGAAATCATCATCCGTCAAGGTCTCCATATGGAGAGCGCGGACGTAGCCATTGCCTTTCTTGGAGAAGAAATCATGCTGCTTGGTCCGGGTGCTAATCCCGTTCAGCACGATCGGGTTGATCTCCTCATCCTCGAACAGTGGCTCCTGCCCCAGATTCATCATCGCTTTATTGGCATTGTAGCGCAGGAAGGCCTTCACATCATCGGCCAGTCCGATCGAAGCATAGAGCTGCTCCGTATACTGCTCCTCGTTGGCATGCAGATAGCGCAGCAAGCCTTGCAAGGTCTCTAGCGCTTCGTCCTGCTCCTCTTCAGACAGCTTCCCGTAAACCTCTTGGGCGAGTACACCGACGTACAAGCCGTGAATGCTCTCGTCGCGCAGAATCAGGTCGATGATCTCGCCGCTGCTCGTCATTTTCCCCTGACCCGCCAGATAGAGCGGATAGAAGAAGCCGCTGTAGAACAGGTAGCTTTCCAGCAGCACCGACGCAGACATCGCGAGATACAGCCCCTTGGGCGTATCGATGTTCTGGTAATACTGCGAGATGGTCTCCGCCTTCAGCTGCAGATGCGGATTCCCTTCCACCCACCGGAACACGCCGTCAATTTCCTCCGTTGTTGCCAGCGTGGTGAAGATGCTGCTGTAGGACTTGGCGTGAATTTGCTCCATCATGCCCATGAAGCCAAGCACCGCCTTGCGCTGCAGGCCCTCCACATGCTCGAGCAGCTTGGGCATACCGATCCCGCCCTGTACGGTATCGAGCAGCGTCAGCCCGCCCAGTACTTTCATATAGGTATCCCGTTCTTCTGCGCTCAGCGTAATCCAGGACATCTTGTCGTCGGACAGGGGAATCTCCTCATCTGTCCAAAACTGCATCAGATTCTGATTCCAGAAGGTGATCGAAAAATCATCATCGGGTCTATTCCAGTTCACTGCTTTGAAGACGCTCATGAATGCAGGCGCCCCTTTCTACGTCTTGTTTCTATATATAAGCCATGATGTCTGGTCCGTTAGGGCAATCCAGGTGAAACTTAATCCGATGGTTGAACTCCCAATTACACGGAGCAGCTCAGGCACTCTTCGACGGACAAGTGATTCGTCCGTGTGTAGTACAAGGACTTTAGACCCTTGCGGGCCGCATATATATAGTAACGGGCCAATTGCCGCGTCGTGACGTCGCTGTTGACATGCAGAACCGTCGAGATCCCTTGGTCCACATGGGTCTGAATTTCTGCGATCAGGTCGAGCACCTTGAATTGGTCGGTCTGATAAGCCGACTTGTAATAGAACACATTATGGCGGTCCATATAAGGCATCGGGTAGTAAGTCGTCGAATTGGCATAAGTCCGGGTCTCGATCTGCTCGACGATCGGCATCACGCTGCTCGTCGCATTTTGGATGTACGAGATGCTTTGTGTCGGTGCAATCGCCAGGCGGTAAGCATGGTACAACCCGTCACGCTTCACCTGCTCGCTCAGCGCGCGCCAGTCTTCCGTCGTAGGCACAGCCATACCTTCGAACAATTGCTTCACCTTGTCGCTTTTCGGTGTGTAATCCGTCGTCAGGTAACGGTCGAAATAAATGCCGCTTGCATAGTCGGATTTCTCGAAGCCGGCGAACTGCTGCCCCGTTTCGCGGGCGATTTGAGCGCTTTTCTCCAAGGAATAGAAGTTCATCATCATGAAGAACGTACCTGCGAACTCACGCGCTTCCGCACTGTCATAGGCGATCCGATTCTTGGCCAGATAGCCGTGCAGGTTCATGGCCCCGAGACCGACTGCATGCAGCTCGCGGTTTGCCTTGGCGACGCCTGGAGCGTTGCCGATCTCCGTCATGTCGCTGACCGCGGTCAGCGCGGTGATCCCTTCATGGACGGACTCGCGGATCTTGCGGCGCTCCATCACGTTTACGATGTTCAGCGAAGCCAGATTGCAGCAGATATCGCGCCGGATCTGATCGGCTTGTCCATAATCACCGATCGTCGAAGTCTCCTGCAGCTGGAAAATCTCCGTGCACAGGTTGGACATCTTGATCTTGCCTACACCGTTCAGCGCATGGGCCTTAGTCGCATTGGTGCGGTTCATGATGTAGGGATAGCCGGATTCGAGCTGAATGGATGCAATTTTCACCAGCATATCGCGCGCGCTCATGACGACCTTCTTGCGTACCCGGTCGTCCGCCAGCAGCGTGTCGTACATCTCGTCCAGATCCATGTCGTCAAGATGCTGTCCATAGGCTTTGAACACGGTGAACGGAGCAAATACATGAAGCGGCTGATTGTCCTCTGCCAGCTTGTAGAAGCGGTTCGGTACGATCAGGCCGATCGATAAGGTTTGCAGTCTTGTTTTTTCGTCAGCGTTGATTTTCTTGCTATCCAGGAACTCCATCAAGTCCCAGCCGAAGATATTGTAGTAAGCCGCACCGGAGCCCTTGCGCTGTCCCATCTGATCCGCGTAGGAGAAGGCATCCTCCATCAGCTTCAGCACGGGCATAATGCCCTTGGCAGCGCCCTCGACGCCCTTGATCGGCTCGCCGCGTCCGCGCAGCTTGGACAGATTGACTGCGACGCCGCCGCCGATCTTAGAGAGCTGCATGCAGGTCGCCAGCACATGGTTGATCGAGTTAAGCGCATCGTCCATCTCCAGCAGGAAGCAGGAGACCATCTCTCCCCTGCGGCTCTTGCCCGCATTGAGGAAGGTCGGCGTTGCCGGCTGCAGCCGCTGCTCCATCATTGAGGAAGCGAGCGTGCGTGCTACCTCCACACGGCCCTGACCCAGATGCAGCGCTACAATCGCCACGCGATCCGCATAGTGCTCCAGGTAGACGGAGCGGTCATTGCTTTTCACCGCATAATCCGTATAGAACTTGGAGGCCGCCATATAGGAAGGAAATTCAAAGCCGTACTCATGGGTGATCCGGTAAATCTCATCCACCTGGAATTCCGTATACGTATCGAAAACATTCTCGTAATAGTCCTGATCAATCATATAGCGTACCTTGACGAGATGACTCTCGAAGGCCAGGCTCTTGGCGTACACCTCTTCCATGAAAGACCGAACCGCTTCCCGGTCCTTGTCCAATTGGAAAAATCCGTCCGTCCCTTTCTGCATCAAAAGGTTGTTTAACTCAATATGCCGCAACCTCGTCCACTCCCATCATAAATTGTTGCACGTCCCGCTGAGTCCCCGCAAGCTCGAACTTAGCCAGGATCGGTACTTTATATTCCGCTGCAATCTTGTCCGCGCTGAGCGCGAAGCCTGTCCCCCAATTACGGTTCCCGCTGGCAGCCACACCCTGCAGATAATCACCATTGTCCCGCAGGAACGAAGCGACACGCTCGGGCACCTGCCCGAAGCCTGTCGTATAAGTGACGAGCACGAAGGGCTCCTGCGCGATCATCGCCTCCTCGATCTGCAGCGAGCGCACGCTAAGCTTGCGGATAAACCGGCGGACATTGCCTGTCTTGGAATCATAAACAACGAGCATAAGAGGATCCCCTCCAGTTACAAAGTAGCCCCTCCAAAAAAACCATCCGGATGAGGAGCAGATAAGGGAGTGCCCCGGACGAAATCAGGAATGGCCCTGTAGCTTTGCAGCTTGGGTCCAGACGTCCGTGAGTGCCTCCCGGAATGCTGTCGATACAAGGATGACGCAAGGCTTGTCTGACGCCTTTCTACGGCGTCTACCGCGTTGCCATCGCCCTGGAAAATTACCAATTAAACCATATGTAGATACTTTCAACAAACTCATATCAATATATAGTGCCTGCCCGGTGTTTGTCAATGAGAATCTTTATCGACAAATTAGGACAGTCCCCGTGACTTTTTCTCCCTTTGGAGCTGCTTTCGAGCTGCCGGATCACGCCAAAAAGCCGCCTGTCAGGCGGCTTGGCCGGTGCATAAAGGGCTGAAAAGCGTCCCCGTGCAACGCAAAAAAATAAGATTTTTGAATTAGTTCGAACTGCTCTTGCCAGACGTCTGCATCAGATCAACGCGGTAAACATGGCGGTCGACATTGTCCGTGTAGGTCAGCCTTCCACCCTCTACAGAGACGTAATCGGCGGGATCCGAAGTGGCGAACACACGTTTTCCATCAGCATCCCATACGATCAGGGCGTACCGGTCTCCACCTCCGTTGAAGGTGGCCCACAGATAACCGTTCTCCAGCTTGAGATTCTTTACTTCGGCACGGGGATTCAAGGAAAGGCTGCTGCCGGCGGTATACAGCTCCCCGCTTTCGCTGTCCACATAGTAGATGGTGTCATGTGAGATCACGAACGGGCGGTCCGGACTCACCTCACCTTTGGTAGGCAACAACTTCTCAGGACCTCCCTCTAGCGGGATCTGGTACAGCTTGCCGTTGCTGATGGCGTAGATGGAGTCTTCTTGCACGACAAAATCGCTAGCTGGCAAATCGCTGACCCGGGTCGTCTCCCCGGTGTCGATATTCACCTTATGGATACGGCTTATATCCGTATCGTTCTTCCAATGAAAGGCATTCAAATAGAGATTGCGCCCGACCATATACAAGCTTTGACTAGGCGTGCCACTTTGCCCACCGTTGTTGATCTTCCAATTCCAGCCGTATAAATAATCCGGATCCCCTGCGGGCCGGTATTCCTGTCCCTCTTCCTTGATCCGTAAATTGCCCGGACCTGGCGGCGTTCCATGACTGACATAAACATTCAGGCTTCCAAAATTCCCTCCGGCCGAATATCCCGACCGGATCTCCTCATGGGAGCCGTCCGGATTCAGCTTAATATAGTTGTCACTGCCCATTACAGCTCCGCCCTGGTGGTACCAAAGCAAGACGTCGCCGTCTACTCGACGCAGCCCGTGGGATACATACGTTGAGCCGTCTCCATAGTTCCAGACCGGAAGCTGGAAGATCTCTTTGGCCTGCTCCGGGTGCTGGGCGGAACTTTGCATAATCTTCCCATCCGGTCCACTGTAATAAATGCTCCCGGCTGACTCTACCACCGCACCGTCGCTGTAGCCGGGAAGGTCGATCTGCTGCACTTGGGGATTCGAGGATTGAAGGTTCAGCCCGCTGCGCTCGTCGAACTGGTAGCTCCAGCCGAACTCACCCACGGCGAATCTCCACGTCAGCGGAAAATACGTGACCTCCCGGAATTCCAGCAGCGGGTATTCTTCTGCAGACTGCACAATGTCCTTGCCACCCGCCTTAACGGCAAAGTCAGGAATCGTTGCCGTATAGGCAGCGGCATTCTTCTTGTCTCCGCGGTAGGCTTGATAGGCAACCGAAATGCCGGTCTTCGTAATCTCTAGACCCTTGTCCGTATCCCATCGGGTCGTTAAACCCAGAAACCGGCTGTCCGAGTACGTCATCGGCATGTAGGTAATGTCGTTGTAGACGAGAAGCGGGTACTGCCGGTATGTATTGTCCACTTGCACCCCGTTCACCGTTACTTTAAATGTGGGGATTGACACCTTGACTTCCTTCTCGCGGGCATGGGATGACGCTGGAAGCACCGAGCATACAAGTCCGGCTGCCAGAAAAACCGCGCCCAATCGTCTCAACATGGAATGTTCGCCTCCTGCATAAGTGATTTACTACATACAGATCACCTGAAATGTCCATATAATGGAATATTATAGCAGGAGTTTGGGAGCAGGAACAGATCCTGTCGTTGACACAGACTTGACTTGAGACGAACATGGGACCAGGAATAACGCGGCAACCACCACCTTTGAGCGAGGAGGTACACGAGCAACTACTGGGAGTGATCTGCGGCATCATGCGGATGACGAAGGATTCGGGCCCCACGGTACCAGGTCTCCAAGTAGAGATGGAGGCTCTTCGTGTCCACGCGCGCTGATCGACGGCCTCGTCGTCCACGGTGTGCTCTATCTAGGGCATATCAGCCGTGAACAGATCGCCAAGGTGATCTCCGCCCACCTGGACAGCATCATCATGGTAGGAAGGCAGCGGGAGCTGCCTGAAGAGCCGCTGTCTTAGAGCCTTAGACCTTTAGACCAAGCCTGCAACCCGCGTTTGTAAAGACAGCCCAAAGAGGGGAGCCCCAAGACTTGTGAAGTCCCGGGGCTCCCCTCTTTCTCTTATTGTCGGCTTACCGCTTACGCCTTCGGATGAATCATATCCTCCGGCTTGACAACCTCGTCGAAACGCTCTGCCGTCAAGTATCCGCTGCGCACGGCCGCTTCCTTAAGTGTCAGGCCTTCCTTATGGGCCGTCTTGGCGATGGAGGCCGCCTTCTCGTACCCGATATGCGGGTTGAGCGCCGTGACCAGCATCAGCGACTGCTCCAGATGCCGCGTGATGACCGCACGGTTCGGCTCGATCCCGACAGCGCAATGCTCGTTGAAAGAGTTTATCCCATCCGCCAGCAGCCGGACCGACTGCAGGAAGTTGTGGATAATAACCGGCTTGAATACGTTCAGCTCGAAGTTGCCCTGGCTCGCGGCGAAGCCGATCGCGGCATCATTGCCCATGACCTGGCAGGCCACCATCGTTATCGCCTCACTCTGCGTCGGATTGACCTTGCCCGGCATGATCGAGCTGCCCGGCTCGTTCTCGGGAATCGTCAACTCGCCGATCCCGCTCCGTGGGCCGCTTGCCAGCCAGCGAACATCGTTGGCGATCTTCATCAGATCGGCAGCCAGCGCTTTGAGCGCGCCGTGGGTGTACACGATCTGGTCATGGCTCGTCAGCCCATGGAACTTGTTCTCCGCGGAGACGAACGGAATGCCCGTCTCGCGGGCAATTTCCCCCGCCGTGTCATCGCCGAACTGCGGGTGGGCGTTCAGCCCGGTGCCGACAGCCGTGCCCCCGATCGCAAGCTCGTGCATCGTCTCCATGCTCTGGCGAATCATCCGCTCCGTCTTGTCCAGCATCGCCCACCAGCCGCTAATCTCCTGTCCCAGCGTAAGCGGAGTTGCGTCCTGGAGATGGGTTCTTCCGATCTTGACGATATCGGCGAACGCCTCTGATTTACTTTTCAGCGTCCCCTTCAGCGCGTCCAGGGCCGGCAGCAGCCGGTTGTGAAGAGCCAGTACCCCTGCGATATGCATCGCCGTAGGGAACGTGTCGTTGGAGCTCTGGGAACGGTTCACGTCATCATTCGGATGGATGCGCACGACGGACCCCTGCTCTTCGAGACGCTGATTCGCCAGCCGTGCGATGACCTCATTAGCATTCATATTCGACTGAGTACCGCTGCCGGTCTGCCAGACGACCAGAGGGAAGTGCTCGTCCCAGTCTCCGGCGACGACCTCGGAGGCTGCGGCAGCGATAGCATCCGCCTTGGCCTGCTCCAGCTTGCCGAGCTTCAGGTTCGCCAATGCGGCCGTTTTCTTCAGCAGGCCGAAAGCATGCACCACTTCGAGCGGCATCCGCTCCGTGCCGATGCGGAAATTTTCGCGGCTGCGCTGCGTTTGCGCTCCCCACAGCTTATCATTCGGGACGCGAATCTCTCCCATGGTATCCTTCTCAATCCGGTAATCCATACGTATAGCCTCCTCAATTGTGAATAGATTTGGTAAGCATGTTCCCCTCCTGCATAGGGCTCTATAGGGTTTGGGCAACCTAGAGGACTGACAGCGAAAGGAGGGATTTCCAGTGAAAGACAACCTGAAAGGATCGACGGAGCAGTTTGTAGACAAGCTGCACGATACCCAGGCCAAGGACGACAAAAATCGTGCGCATAACGGCGGAGGCCATCCGGAAAGCAAGCTTCCCGGCGAGCAGCACCGTAAAGGCAACTAACTTCATGCTACTTGTGTCCTGCAAATGCGGCCGGCCCCGCCTAAGATTCATCGGTGCCGGTCTTTTTCATGATGAAAGCTAACCGGCTTGAATCCCTTCGCGAAGCTCGTGCGATCCGGTGTACGATCAGATAGAAGTTCAAGCAAGTCTTCTATCTGATCCCATAAGGAGAGATTCCCATGCATATTCAATTAATCCGTCACGCCACTCTGCAGTTCCATTACGCAGGTCTCCGACTGCTCGTCGATCCGATGTTCAGCGAGGCCGGCTCCCTGCCACCCGTTCCCAATACGGATAACGCCGTGAACAACCCGCTCGTACCGCTGCCAGTGTCCGTGGGAGAGCTGCTGCATCCGGACGCTATTCTTCTGACGCATAATCACCCGGACCATTGGGACGCAGCCGCGACCCAGCGCCTGCCCCGCTCCATCCCGGTCTTCTGCCAGCCCGCCGACCTGAAGATGCTGCAGGAGCTAGGCTTTAAGGAAGTCACCGCCGTCGAATCCTCCTTGCGGTGGCAAGGCATAAGTCTGACGCGGACATCCGGCCAGCACGGGACGGGCGAGATCGGGATCGCGATGGGCCCCGTCTCCGGCTTCGTCCTGCAAGCGGACAACGAGCCATCCCTCTACCTTGCCGGAGACACCATCTGGTGTTCGGATGTGCAAGACGCGCTAAACGTCCATCAGCCTGATGTGATCGTTCTGTTTGGCGGCGGGGCGGAGTTCCGGGAGGGCGGTCCGATCACCATGACGGGCGAGGATGTGCTTCAGGTTGCCTCGTACGGCCCGAAGGCCGAGCTTGTCGTCGCCCACCTGGATACCTGGAACCACTGCTTCGTCACGCGCGCCGACATGCGCCGTATCGCCGGACAGGCCGATCCCGGGACAGCGCGCCGGATTCATATTCCGGCAGATGGGGACACCCTCGAATTCAAGCTGTCCTAAGCCCTTTCTATTTGATCCGGCCGAGCAGCATGTTCACCCGGTAATTGCCATGCTCCAGCAGCCGGTCGAGCATCGCGTTCAGCGCATCCGTGTCTTCGACGATCACCCGGAGCTGGTAGCATCCCTCGCCGCTGACCCGGTGAGCCTCGGAAACCGACTCTTCCTGTTGCAGGTACCGCAGGAAGGGCTGATGATCCCAGGATTTCAAGAAGACGGTCACGAGCGCCTGTACCGCCATTCCCTGCTTCGCCGGGTCCGACATGACCGTATACCCCTGAATCACGCCCGTATCCTCCAGCTTGCGGATGCGGGCTCCTACCGCTTGACCTGTCATATGTACCTGCTCGCCTATTTCTCTCCATTGCAGCCGGGCATTCTGCTTCAGCAAACGCAGGATGTCTTTGTCTGTTTGATCCAGCATGGAAGCTCCTCACTCTCATTCCTGTTCTTCCCTTTTAATGATAAGGAGAATGAAGAAGAGAAGCAACTGGACTCAAGCATGCCGGAGCCGGATCGCATAAATCCGTCTTAAGGTCAGTTGCCGCGCGGCTTCCGTTTGTGGTATACTCATCATTCTGTCAACTGTTTTACAGTTACTGGAACATGAACCGAATGGGAGGAATCACTGTTGGAAACCGCTTTGCACCAAGCCTATCAAGAAGAAATGGAGCGGCTCGACCGGACCATCCGCGAAATGGATGAACATCTGAGCCTGCTGGAAGCCGTACCGAGGTACACCGGTCATGATGTGTCGGAGCAGGTCCTGGAATCGATTCGCGAGAATAAGCGCCATAACCTTGCCCACGCGATGCCGGAGCCGTATTTCGGAAGACTGGATTTTCAGGAATCCGGCAAGCCCGAGCCGACGCCTCTTTACATCGGCAAGTTCGGCGTGGAGAAAGCGGACTCTCCCGATCTGCTCGTCATCGACTGGCGGGCGCCTGTGGCGAGCCTATTCTACTCCTTCACCGGCGGGCTCGATCCCGCGGCCTACGACTCACCGGACGGCAAGATCGAAGGGCTCGTATACCTGAAGCGCAACCTGGCGATCCGCAAGCGTATCCTCCAGCGGGTAGTCGATACGTTCGACCGCGAGGAGAATGCGATGGCCGTCACCGACGAGTTCCTGCTGTACCGGCTCGGTGAGAACAAGGATAACAAGCTGAGGGACATCGTCTCGACGATTCAGGCCGAGCAGGACGCGATCATCCGTGCCGGCAAGAACGATGCGCTTGTCATTCAGGGCGTAGCCGGGAGCGGAAAAACGACCGTCGCGCTGCACCGGCTTGCTTACCTTCTCTATCAATATCGCGAGCAGGTGAAGGCGGAGAGAATGATTATTTTCGCACCTAACCGGATGTTCCTCGATTATATCTCAGGGGTCCTGCCTGAGCTTGGCGTCGGTCATATTCAACAAACCACGTTTAGCGACTGGGCGCTAGACCTGCTGGACGGCGAAGTCTCGCTTACCGACCCGGCGGAAAAGCTGAACGAATGGTTCGCTGTCGGACCTGACCGGCCACAGGCTGATGATCATGCTCCCGGACGGCTGAAGGGCTCCTTACGCTACATGCAATGGATCTCGGACCGTCTGGACAGCTACGAGCGTCAGGCTGTGCCTAAAGAGGACTTCCTGCCCTGGGACGGCAAGAAGCTGCCAGCGGCCATAATCAAGCAGTGGTTCGACGTTGAGAATAAGCATGAGCCGCTGATGAAGCGGCGCGAACGCGTCATGGCCCGCATCAAGCGCTGGGCCGAGATGGAGCTCGAGAAGGTTTGGGAGGTCCATCTCCGCAAGGAGCATAAGAAAAAGCTGACCTCCCGGCTGCGAGACTACGGCAAGCGCTGGACGGCCTACACGCCGTTCACTTTCTATAGAGAGCTCTTCGAGACACCGGGAGCTGCTCCATCCGAAGAACCATCAGCCCCTGCCCAGGCCGCTGCGGATAGCGAGTCCCCCTTCCGGCTGCCGGAAGCCCTGCGTGAGACAACGCTGCGCCTTGCCAAGAAGAAAAAAGTCCAGCAGGAGGATTTGGCCGCTCTGCTCCTGATCCGCGAGCGTTTCGTCGGCATTCACAGCGACCACCGGTTCGACCATACCGTCATCGACGAGGCGCAGGACTTCTCGCCCTTCCAGGTCGCTCTGCTGAACCGTCATACGAAGAACGGCTCCTTCACCATTCTCGGCGACTTGTCCCAGGGCATCCATGCCTACCAGGGCGTACGCCGCTGGGAAGAGATGCTGGATATGTTCCCCGCGGATGCGCGCGGTTTCTTCACACTGAACCGCAGCTACCGGTCGACGATGGAAATTATCCACTTTGCGAACCGCGTGCTGGAGCGGTCACCCGAGCCGCCCCCTACGCTGGCAGTACCCGTGTTCCGCAGTGGCCGTGAAGTAGCCGTGACTCCTGTACCGGAGAAAGAATTGATCGACCGGCTGGCCGAGGAGATACGGGAGTTCCAGGCCGGCAATGACAATGGAACACTGGCTGTGCTGACACGCACGGAGTCGCGCAGCATCGAGCTGCATAAGCTGCTGCACCAAGCAGGCTGCGGGCAGGTGCACCGGATCGGCGCGGGCCAGCAGCATTATGAAGGAGGAGTGTCCGTTCTCCCCGTCTACATGTCCAAGGGGCTGGAGTTCGACGCCGTCATCATCGTAGACGCGAGCCGCAAGCATTACGAGCAGACCGCCTGGGATGCCAAGCTGCTGTATGTCGGCTGCACACGCGCCCTGCATGAGCTGAAGCTGTTCTACGATGGAGAGGCTTCTCTGCTGGTGGCCGACTGACCCATCACCAAGTACTGCGATCCGCAATCGGATCCGGCTTCACCGCGCAGCCGCAACGTTCCAAGCTTAACCCTTTCATGGGAGAGGAGAAACCTTACTCCTCCCCGGAAAGGTTTTTTTCATTTCACAATCGATAATGATTATCAATGATAATCATATTCTTATTCTAACGGAATACCAGGTGTACAGCAAGCTGTTCCCGCCTCTCCTTACTTGATAAAATTCGTGTGGTCGATGCGGGTATGCACCTGGATGTCGAACGGAATCGATGCGTAGATCTCACTCCAGCGCTCCTTTATTTTCTTCCATGCAACCGGGTCATGACGGTGAATCTCTTCCCCGATTCCAGTCAGATCCGTCTTGTGCTCCTGAGAGTATTGGAGAAACTGCCGGATCTCCCCGGCAATATTCTGGTTCAGAATGTTTTCCCACTCCGATATGATCTCAGGGGTAACCTCGATAGACTTGCAATGCAGGCTCGTCATATTCAGGTCCGCAAATACATTGATAAGCACCGACGCCTTCAGGCTGCTGTCGACTTGAGGACGGATCTTACTGACATTACTGATATTCTCCAAAGTCACACCTTCACCACCTTCACCGGAACTGCACGGCAGCTTTTCAAGTCCGCCTTTGAACTCGTTGATCAGCCGCATGAAGCCCTTGGTCTTCACAGAAGAAAGCAGTCCCACGAGACGGTCTCCCCGGAAAGCATATAACCCCTTGGTCTGGAGCAGCTTATCGCCCTTCACATGGGGGTCGCTTACGACCTGAACGGCCGGTATATGCAGGTCGCGGTAATGGTTGACCAGCTCCTTGTATACTTCGATCAAGCTTGTTTTATGCGTCAGAGCTGTGCTTTCACCTCCATCCGTCAATCCGCGCAGCACCTGGGAGGTTATGGAGGACAGCGGCGAGGAAATCTGCAGCGCCTCCATGGCCTTTCCCTCTGTCACATAAAGTAACGTCCCGTTGCGAAATTGCCGCAGTCTCCGGATGTCATCCATATACGGCGCGATCCCTTTCCTGGCTGCGTCCTTGCTCATCAGGACGACCGTGGTATGTCCCCAGAGCAACTCACGATCTGACTCCGTTCTCATCAACCGGGCCGCTTCAAATAAACTCTTTCCCTCCGAAGTAAGCAGAAAGGTAGGGTTCTGCATGCCTTTGGGCTGCTGCCCCTCGGGTGTCAGCTTGGCAATCTCTGCCGTCAGTCTGATATTCCCGTCTTCCCCCTCATCAATAGCAGCCGAGTGGACAATATGCAATTCATTCAGCTCGCGATTTCCCCGGCAGCCAGTTAGCGCCAAAGTGACGGCAAGTACAAGTATAAGCAGAGCATGCTTCCGGCAGCCCGCCCCGCTCATCGCTTGCTCCTGAACCGGTACGTCCTGAGCGGCTTGAATAAGCGCGGTAGCTTGTCATGGACCACAAGCGGTCTGCGTACCAGCACATCCGTCAGACCGGACAGATCGAACGGAGCCACAGGGCCCAGATAGGGAACGCCGAAGGACCGTAAGGATGCCAGATAGGTCAGCAGCAGGATGGCGGCCACCATGATGCCGACATAGCCGAGCAGGGCTGCAAATACAGTCATGCCGAATTGCAGCATCCGGATTACATAGTTAACGGCTGTCGGTGACAGAGTAAATGTGCAAATACCGGTTAACGCGGCCACGATGACCATGATCGGGGAGACGATCCCGGCCTGGACTGCCGCCTGGCCGAGAATCAGCGCTCCGACGATGCTGACGGCCTGCCCCACCTGCTTGGGCATGCGGACCCCTGCTTCGCGCATGATCTCGAAGGCAATCATCATCGCGAAGCTCTCCACGACCGCCGGGAAGGGAACCGGCTCCTTGGCCGCGGCGATGCTTTGCAGCAGAGGAGTCGGAACCAGCTCATGATGGTACGTAATGGTAGCCACATAGAAGGCTGGCAGGAACAGCCCGATCAGCCCGCTGAACAGCCGGAGCAGCCGGATCACGGAACCGATATAGAAGTTCCAGTTGTAATCCTCGCTCACCTGAAAGGCCTGCAGGAATACAAACGGCAGCAGGAGAACGAATGGGCAACCTTGCACCAGAACAGCTACCCTCCCATCCAGTAGTGCTCCCGCGACCCGGTCGGGTCTCTCCGTCGTTTCAATTAAAGGAAATAGCGTATATTTGTTATCCGTGATCCATTCCTCCAGATAATTGCTCGACAAGATCGAATCGAGAGGAATCTCCTCGATACGGCGGTGTACCTCTCGCACGATCTCCGTGTTCGTCAAGCCTCCCACAGAGAGGACGGCTATCTGGGTTTGGCTGAGCTTGCCGACGTTCCGGCATTCTACCTTTAACTCCGGCGATGGAAAATGAAACCGGATCAGTGCCAGATTATTTTGCATCGATTCGGTAAATCCGCTGCGGGGACCCTTCACCGTCACCTCACTGGACGGCTCCTCCACACTGCGCAATTGAACGCCCAGCGTCTCAATCGCCGTACCGGTCCCCGCCGGAGAGTTGATGATCACTGTGTACCCTTGTGCCAGACGATGAACCGCTTCCTCTACGGTAGGAACGGGTACCTGTTTGTACAAAGAAGTTCGGTTTTCTCCCTGACCATCCACAGACAGCTGCAAATTCTCCAGCTTCATCGGATCGACAAGCCCATCCAGGTAGCAAACCAGCACACCAGGCTGAACGCCTGAGGAAGGTTCCACGATGATCAAGTCTTCCGTATACTGCATTCTCTCCTCAAGCATCTGCCTATTGGCAGAGCCTTCGTTCGTCCATGTCCTTGTACTGGCATCCACCCGTGTTCACCCGTCTCTGTGTTTGGTCAGAATCGATTTACCTAATGCGGCCAGCAATAAAAGTGCCGGGAGGCAGAATTGAAAGATGATGAAATACCAGGACTGCTTATCGTAAAAGGAGGCCATCTCGATCAGCCCCCAAACCTTGTATTTGGAGCAGAGAATCATCGCAACCGCCAGAGGAGCTACGAACGCGCGAGGCTGCCGGATCGGAAGCAGCTCGGTGAAGCCTTGAAGCGCCGACCAGAAGTAAACAGTGATTTTAATAAAAGCGCTCATCACCCAGGCAGCGACCAATGCGGCATCGAAGCGCTCGATGTTGCGGAACAAATGAATATTTTGAATCAAACTGATGCTTGGATAGGTGAAGGTTGCTGTCGCTTCGCCGCCCAGCACCATCGTACACGTCACGACGGCGAGCAGCAGGATCAGAGCAATAACCCCTACAGTACCAACTATGTAATAGCCCGTCTGCTTTGTTTTGCGGACATGCTTGAGCAGCATGGAAACACACATCAGATCCCCGACCCACGAAATCGGGACAAGCACGCCCTTCAGCGGCTCCAACAGGCCATTCTCCAGCACAGGCAGCATGTATTCCGGCTGATATTGATACAGCAAAAGCAGATAAATGCCTAGAAAGGTAGCCACAGTAAGAATAAATACGATTTCAGATACCCGCGCGAATACCTCCAATCCGTGGTATACCGCATAACCGCACATCAAAGCGCCGGCCGCCAAGTACCAGGTGATTGGAATCGTAGGTTCAAGCGTAATGATAAAAAATTGCGCAAATTCACGAAGCACCCAGGAGCTGATATCTAATAAATACAGCACAAAAATAAAACCGAGCAGCCCGCCCACCCAGCGGCCGAGCACTTGTTTGCAGATCGAGATCAAGTTATGCTCCGGATAGAGCCGATTCAGCCATACAAATACCCCTATGTTCAATAAACCTGCAGCACCGCCTATCAGGACCAGGTACCACGCATCCCGTCCTGCATAATGGGCCAGTGGTGCAGGAGCGTAGAGGCTTGATGTTCCTACGGTAGCCAGAGCGACGAGAGCCAGCAACTGACGATTGGAAATCATGCTCTGCTGTGCCATGTCCATACTCCCCTTCCATATAGCGCTAGTATGCGCCTGCGGGGACGATTTATGCGAATGCATAGAGAAGCTTGTCCTGTGCCACCATATAAAGGAATTACTCAGCAATGAACGATAAACGGGCGCCATTCACTTGTTACAGGTTACGGGACATTGGAGGTCGAGATGAAGTATTATATATTCGCCTACCTATTGGTTGCGATATGGCTTGGGGTGGAGACCTCCCTGCTGCCTCATCATCCCGCCTATCGGCTGATCGGTTCCAAGCCATGGGCTTTCGTCGTCGTGGATATGATAACATTCCTGCCGGTACTGCTCATTCTTGTTATCGCGGACAAACTTGCACGTCCCTCTCAGGGGAAAAAAGAGTAGGCCTAGCGCGTGACTGCGGCCGGCACTATCTCACAGGGTACGATGCTGAGCGGGGGCATTTTAAGAGGAACGTAAAAAATCCGCTCTCTACGGTGAGAAAACGGACTATAATAATCATGGACAGTGGAGTTTTATTTTCTTGAAAACCGTCAAATGACCCCAAAATATGCATCCCAAAATAAAAGGGGTGCATATTTTTTACCTATGAAAATGTAACATATTTCCAATCGATTACGTTATTACAATAAATTGAAATCGAAGGGATGAACGATGTGAAAAAGTTCGTTATTGGTGTAATGGCAGGTGCAATACTGTCTCTCAGCGCCACAAGTCTAGCAACAAATCTCACAGATGTATCCTTATTTCCAGTAAAGTATGTTTTTAATGACATTGAAAAGCCGATTCCTACCGAATATTCCAGCATCAATTATAACGGTCATGCTTATGTACCGATACGATTTATTGCAGAAAACACTAACTTAAATATCGGATATGACGAGACCGGTAAAAGAGTGCTCATCAACTACGGAATTGACGGTCAAAATGCGGCTCCTATTCCTCCACAATATCAAGAAGAGAACTATGATCCCAATTTACCTTATAAAACCAACAACGCACTCCCTTATGGCAATATTAAAGTGACTAAAGAAGGTCTTAATTCTTTAGTATCCTTTCAGCTCCTTAATGATATTCCTGACAACGACATGGGAGGAGTGATGAGATTTTATGATTCTCAGGCAAATTTTCTGGGTCAATTGTTGATTAGCCAAACCTTCAGTGCAGGAATCAACACCTATAACGGCGAGATTGTCGCTGATCTATCAACATATAAATACGCCACGTTAAGCTTCGGTAAGGTGCAGGGAGCTATATATCGGCCTGCTGCCGTTTCTAAAGACGTAAGTGAAAAGAATGCTATCGGAGGTCTAACATTTCGTAACTACAGCGAGGAGCAAATTAAAAAACTAGGAGTCAAATTGGTTGATGTTTTTGAAATAATTGCATTCATGAGGCTTAATAGAGAAAACGCAGACGATTTAGTCAATTAAAAATTGGCTGTTATTCTGTTATCGGCCTTGGTGATACCAAAATGCTCAGTCCACGCTTTTCCCCATAATCCCACATTTTAACCCATGGATAGGTGTTGTTAGGTAAAATAAATGTTCTCTCTTCTAGCGGCTGAATTGAAGTCTGGTCCGCAGTACAACCGTGAACAAGCGTCCCCGGATGGATAGATACGACTCTTCCTGTATCATTGTAGTATACGAACTTCATCATTTACTTCCTTTCAGGTAAAATGTACTTTTTATTCGCTTATAATTTTCCTCGCTATATCCCCCACTGTTTTTTATGTCCAAGAAGGCTTGATAGATTAATGTTTTGTATGCTTTTTTCCTCGTATTATCCATGCAAACAACTCCCGTAAACTGCATGATTCATTGCAACTGTAACATATCCGTATAAATCAACCTTTGATTATTGAGAAACTCCATATCAGCATGAAAGTGTCCAAAAAACCATTTCTTATATTCTAATTTTTCTTCAATTTCAGCAAAGTATCTATGTGTCTGATCCAGGTCATAGTTAAGCCCCAGGCGCTCTCCTATCCGCTCCATCGTGCCACTAGAGCACGTATGTGTAATCACATAATCTACCATCCATCTGTGCCTATCCAGGTTGATCAAACCTTCCTCGTACTCAGCATAAGAAGGCATCTCACGACTCCACCAGGAGATCCCCTCACGTCGATGCTCCTTATCATGTGAATCAGCTCCACCGAATGTGAAGAACAGCTTCCCTTCAATCTCAAACACTTGGCCTCGCATAAGATGGATGATTGAATCATTGATCTTATGCACCTTTCCCCCATTCCATTCTTCTACAGGATATGCATCCAACAAGTCATGATTCTCGTGGTTTCCGTCGATGAATAGTGTTGTGAAGTTCTTTTCTTTGTTAAGCCATTTGCGCCAATATAAATCTTCCTTATCATTGTTCCAGACTAGGCCAAAGTCTCCCGCAATGATAACATAATCATTCTTTGTCATACTTTTCTGCTGAGGGAAGCTTCTGGTGTTCAATCTCTTACCGATACTTATGCTGCCATGCACGTCTCCAGTAATGTAGATCATGCAATCACTACTTTCCTAATTTTTTTATCGACAAACCAAACATTTACTTGTTCATGCTTGCTAGAACCTCCCTCATTAATGGTGTAATTGCAAAACAATCATCCAAATCATTATCTTCTAATACCCAATATAAAATTGTATTCTTATGTATAACAAAGTCTTGTGTAAGATAATATCTAATTTTACCCCATACAAAATCAGGCTCATTACCTTCTGATATAAAATCATCATAAGATGCGATAATCAAAGCCATAAGCCCAAATTTTTCATCTTCAGTGAATGAGTGGTTTTCATAAAATGTGATGAATTCTAGTACTCTCGATGAATCAGCACTCTCAATTTCCCAATCTTGTGAATAAGGACCCAGATCAGGTAAACTTAATTTCGTAATGAAGCTTTCTATAGTTGCTCTCGTGATATACATCGGACTTTTATCTTCCACAACTAACCCCCCACATCTATTTATTAAAAAAATACAAATAAAATATCCGTTTCGTTATTATCGTTTGTCAAATAGCAACATCTTGAAAACCCACTTCAACTACTTGACCTCTTAATAATTTTACTCCAAGACCATTTTCATCATCCCAACTACAATAAAATGTCAACCCAACATCTATATATTTAGATAGACTAGCAGATTTGATAATAATTCCATCTAAATTTATATGCTCAAGAAGTTGTTCTGCTGTATCAATCAAAGGATAATCTTCATTATGTCCAACATCATAACCAAGTTCATGTCGTCTTTGAATATAATAATCAAAAATAAACTGTAATATGTTGTATTGCAGCGTTTCCCAATTATCCATCAATGCAACGTATGCATCGTACTGCTCTTTATCAAATTTACCATCTTCTTCTCCGTCAATTATCAATTCTATCTCAGAAAGTTTACCGCAAAAATCAATCGTTGTATCTCTAGACCAACTCAAAAATAAACTAAGTTCGCCAAAAACAGCATCATTCACTTGGTACATTCTAACCATTCTCCTTTGGAGTGATAATCTTTATCAAATGGCTGTGGTGAATCTAAAATGCTCAATTCATTCAGATATATATTCTTTCAGGCATCGTTCAATAAACTCCTTGTAATTAGGTAATTCTTGAGTCAACCAAAGTTTTCCTGATTCTGATGGCTTATAGACGCCATCCGCGCAATCGGCAAAATAAGTTACCCAATTAATAATACCTTCTGAACTATCGTAGCCCAAAAAATAAACAGGTTCGATTGCTTTTTTTAATAGCGGCTCAATTAACTGGGGTCTGTAGTCTGCAATTGACGTAAGAAAGGAAAAATATCCTTCAGCTGCAGTTTCACAATTGTAACTAGGTAACCAAGCAAGAAATACTTCGATAATGTCACTATCAACTAATGATGTATCTCCGTCTTCAATCCGTCGTTGAATAAGTTCCATATCACTATGCCTTATCATGGATTATCCCCCTATGAAAGTTCAATTTCATTCAGTCTCCCTAAGAAGATCTCCGAACTTTTCAACTGCATCGTAACACCTTTGATTTCATCTTGAGTATACTCTCCAAGTAATTTAACTATCTCCCTACTGTTCACTGGAGGAGGGATGAAATCACCAAATTCTTGCTTTACCTCACGATATTCCTGGATAGCCTCTCTAATATTACTTAACGCTTCTTTTATTGTTTTTCCATCAGACATAGATCCGTCTAATTCTAGTACTCTAGCAACAAAATAAGTGCCATCCATCTCATCAGACCACTTTTTGAGAGTTATTAAATAATTGTTTGTCATATATACTCGGTTCATAAACCAAGATAGTATAACAATCTGTATTAACCTAAATTTAGCTCTTCTTTAATCTTCTTCATCTCAGATATAGCATGTTTAATCATATTTTTATTGATTTTTTCACCTGTGTATACATTGTTATCATCAATCACTTCAGACAGATATTCCTCCAATTCGGCATCAGGCATATCCAGCAATTCAATACCATGCCATTCTCCATCCCAAATCGCAGCAACACGCTGCCTGTCATCGTCATTTGATTCGTCAAAATAAAATACCCAATACTTATACTTCTTGTTGATTCTCATCTTCTCATCCCCTCAAGTGAAAGCGAGATTTTAACCACCTCATTGCAATTCTTTTCAGTGAAATAAAATGATTTACCTGCCATTGCCACTCCCTTGAAAGAATTGTTTTATTGCTTTCCAATTTGTGTTAAGGCATTTTCATTGTTAAATCAGTATGTTGCGAATGCTTGCTGAAGTCCGTATATTTATACATATTAGAATAATCTTTTTCGATAAAAATGCCGTAGAAACCGGTTATGACTGGAGCAACGGTTTTGCTATCTGTTTCATTAGTCCAATAAATAAAAACACCAGATAATGTAATTATTGGAATAATTACTGAAAAACCTATTTTTCCCATTCCAACCCCCATGTAGCATTAATCATCATGAAAGTATTATTTTATAAATCTACTTGAAATGCGTAAGTTCAGTAACTTTTCCAAACACAAGTTTTACATCATCTTCAGCTTCATCCTCCAAGTATTTCACAAACAAGTTTTCATATTCTTCTTTTGCTTCATCCTCAGTCTCATATATAAACAAGCTACTATCGCTAATACGCTGAACAGCTACAAACCAGATGCTGATCACCACGTCTTTCCAAATTAAATATTTGTTTTACAGTATTCATAAATGTTGATATTCATTTTATTTATCCTCAAATTTATGTGGCTCTTTAACAAAGCTTTTTAAAATATACCCACACTTTATACAAATTACATGAGTAACATCCGATCCTAATGTTAGGATTTTTTTCATAGGATATACTCTGGCTTCGCCGTGCGACTTGCCTTCCCCAAAGTTAGTTTCTCCACATTCAGGACAATATTCTTCGTTTCTCATCTCGAACCTCCTTTTATCCTTGCAAGCCCATTCACTATTCTTTTCAATTAATAAAGATCACCTAAAGTCCGGTGATAAATCTTTATCACATTTACCTTTTAGTCCATTTATTTTTGACTAAGTACTTCTCAGCTCCAAATTTAATGCATTTCTTATGTTCACGCATTGTTCTCACAATGTCCACTACTATCTTCAAGGTCAAAACTAAACATTTCACACACCAGCATGAGTACATTACATCAATCACAAGATTTAACAGTTCTCAATTCCATTTTAACTTCTGCCATCATACAAATTGTTTCTACTGATCAACTAATAAATTCACTCCTAACGAAAGCGAAATAATCAAATAACAATCCCCGTATTCCCAATTAAATATCTATTTTACTGCCTGAAACACAAGCCGCATCTATCCCACTTTCCACCGCAGATCTATTGGATCTCCAGCTCTAACTAAATGAAGTTGTCTGAACATGTCTTTTCAATCTTAGTTTGAACTTGGATCGTTTTAAATAGACACAACTCGCATGATGTAGTACAAAACCTTTTTGATTTTCTTGTAGCCAACTTTCATAGCCAGCATCATCGTTTTTAAATCTTGAAATCATGAATGATTGCTCCTTACGGCTGGGATCTTCATTCTATCTTTCATTTACTCTTAAGCCAATGAAAGACTCGTTCTATTCCATTTCGTCAATCAAAAACTTACCATACTGAGCTTTAACTAAGTACAACTCATCGAATCCTTCAGCGAATGAAGGCTTCTGCAACTTCTTTAATGTGCTCTTAATTGCTACTTCAGGTAATTTTTCTTTTCCTTGCCTCAAATCGTTCCGTGAATAAGACAACTCATAATCGGGTTCAAAGAAATAGCCTATCACCTTGAATTTATGTTCCTTAGCCATATCGATGTATTTTTTCTATCGGCAACTATCGGATTCGTATTGTCTACAACAAATGGCTGCATGGCCTTAAAGGAAGCCATTAAGAAGATATCTTCGCGGTTTCTTGTCCTCAACATATCTAGATTAATTCGTATATGCGAACTATAGAATTTCTCTTTAAAAAAGGTTGACTTTCCTGAAGCTTGAATCCCTATAAAGATTACGCATTCCACAGTTACTCATCCCTATTCAGATAGACGTATTGGTTTATATAATCTCGATTCTGGCTGAAGATCGGTGTTTCCAAATCGACATCCCACTTACTCCGAATTGCTTCACCTTTTTTGTAGTATTGCTTGGTAATGCACACGCCGCGCTTTTGCCAACTAGGCAAGTCATTCCAATTAATTCCCTTCTCTAAAAATAACTTATCTTGAAGTTGCTTACCACCTAATCCTTGGAGTTGATTATGCGGAAAATTGGCTTGAGCAACCATTGAAATACTGTTCTTAGTAGCATCTTGCTGTCTCCACAGAAAATAATTGGTAACTTCATCGTGAGGAAGCACCCAGACTCTGCTATCGAAAGTTGCTAAAGGCTTATCTGGATAGGATTGCTTAATAACTTCATTAAACTTTGCAGTGGCCATTGATGCTGAAACAGAAACCATTTTTTGAAGATTGTTATCAAACCATGACTGGGTTGCTAATCTATCATAATTGGTAAGGAGTAATGAAATCTCATCGCTCTGATGATACACAAGCTTGCAGCCCATAATATTCTGAGCTAAGTACTTGCATGTTTCCCACATAGCACTAGTTAACGTTTCATCAAATGGCTTCTTCATTCCATGTGTAAATGTGTGGAAATGACATCCATCGATCCTTGATAACAGGTAGCCTTTGCGGAAGAGATTGTCTGAATGTGTTTTCATATCCCTTCATTCTGTTGCCGAAATCATCATTTTTCACACTTAGTTATCTCCTTTTTGGCATGAAAGAATTGATTTATCTGATCATACAAAATCGTTTAAATTAGTACAAAATCCATTTGATTAATTGTTCTAATTCATGTAAATATTGTATAATACTTTTAATAATTAAGAATTTAGCGAAGGAGTTTCTCATGGGAAAAGCGATTGATTTATACGAATGTCCAAGTTGCAAAACTAAAAACGATGAGAAACAAAAGTACTGTATGAGCTGTGGGACATGGTTACTCAGTACTGCTTTTCCTGCTAAGAAAGTAGATACCACTATCAAATCGGAGAGATTATTTGTATGTGCCTTCTGTGATACAGCTAATGCGGACAATCGTAATGTGTGCAAAAAGTGCCATCAACCTCTCTTTAGTGCCAATTACGAAACAAAAGAGATTGTAATCAAAAAGAAAAGCTGGCTGAAAGTATTATATTGGATCTGTGGTATTCCCTTCGGACTGTTAATCACATTTTCGTTGCTCGCAGAAAACAAACTCAATTCTGTCACAGCAGCTCTACTTGTTTTTGGATTAATTGGTTTGGCACTTAATGTAGTTGCTTGGCTAATTATTGTTCTGTCAGGTGCATACTCCAAGAATAAGAAACAGTTGAGACAATTATTTATTACCTCCATAACGATATTTATTATTGGCGTAGTTTTAAGTGTCAAAACATACTCAAATGGTATAAACGAGGCCTCTTTGACTCCCCGGCAGAATTTAACAAGTGAAGTGACACCAAATTCTGAAACAGTTACTACTACGAAATCACAAAGTACAAATCCAAAAATTAATAAGGCCATGTTTGATTCTCTTGAAGCCGGAATTTCCTATGAAAAGGTTATTGAATTAGTTGGATCAGAAGGAGAAGTAAATACTGAATCAGGTTTTAAAGGAAATAAAAATCATCTCCTGATTGTAACATACAGCGGAAAATCGTCAGGAACATATGCCATATTGACCTTTTCAGGGAACAAACTTACAGACAAAACTCAATCTGGACTCAAGTAACTGAAATCACTCATAGCATTGGAGTACAGTCCTGTGCTTTTTATTTCATATGGTGTTCGCCGTCGGATTATTTGTCGGCAAAACGCAGAAATTCGCCATCTGATATGGCGGATGCCATCCCAACTCTTTACCGGCAATAGCCTAATTCCTTCTGTAAGTTGACGGAGGATTAGGCTATTTTTCATAACTCTGTAATGGGCAGAGCAGCTTCAAATACCTTGTAATTCGATGTACTATGTATTAAAATTAAGGTGCCATTAAGGGGGTGAGCGTCGTGGATAAAGAAATGATGAAAGGCAGTATTGATATTTTATTGTTAGCAGAACTAAACAGAGGTGATTCTTATGGATATGAGATCGTTAAACACTTAAAACAACGAAGTAACAACTTTTACGATATGAGCGAAGGAACATTATACCCAGCCTTAAGACGCCTTGAGAATAAGGGATATGTGGAATCGTATTGGGGAGAATCACATGATGGGGGAAGAAGGAAATATTACCGTATCACGGAAAACGGCAAAACTGAACTTTCCAGGAAACTTAAACAATGGAATGAACTCAATATTATGATATTAAACGTTACGGAGGGAGCGGTATGAGCTATATCCAGCGTTACTTACAACAACTATCTTTACATCTTGACTGTAATCCGAATATAAAACAAGAACTTATCGAGGAATTTCAAGATCATTTGATGTTATTAAAAAAAGAGTATATGGAGAAGGGAATTTCAGAAGATATTGCAGAGAAATGTGCAGTTTTTGACTTCGGAGAATATAAATCACTACAACAAAATTTAAACAAAACGCTAAATCCCTTCAAAAAATTCATAAAAGTAACGCAATGGTTATTATGGGGTTTCTACATATGGTTCGTTCTAATGGCTTGTTTTATTGGTAAATTCGATAACTTATCTCACTTGAATAATGCCGAAAGAGGGGTTACTTTAAGGTTTAATTGGGGAATTCACGCAAATCATAATCTGATTCCACTCAAAGGCATAGACCAAGAAATTATATCATCTCTTTATTTGGTCGCCCAAAGAAATGCCTTTGACATCACCTTCTTCACTACTGTTTTAGGTCTCGTTTCATTATTTATTCCTTTAGGTTTGTTTCTTCCGATATTGTTTAAGATCAATACTTTGAAGAAAATTATGATTTATTCCGCTATAACTGGGATATCTATAGAATTGGTGCAGTTCATAACCAATACTGGAACTTTAAATATTAACGATATTTTATTTTATGTAATCGGATCAATATTTGGATGGTTTATATACTCCTCCATAAGAAAAGTAAACGTACAACGATTTAGAAAAGTCAAGGCCTGATTATACGCGGCTATGTTGATTGATTATTCTATGTTTTTTATACCATACAACACGTAGACGCATGGAATGATGGCCGTACAGTTATTTAAATAAAGAAAATGCTCCCGAGCCTTTGCGAGGACCCTCGGGAGCACATCTCTCATAACAATGTCTAAAATACTCCACTTTGATCGTTCTTGCAAGGCCTATTTGCGTTTGTATAGGGATCGAGCCCCCGAGATCAATCTTTGTTGTATAGGCGTGTGGGCGTATAAATTCATCTTACAATCTCCAATGTACTGTAAAGTTGTTGTAATCTTGGAACTATAACATTTTGAAAATGATTGACTTCTTTAGTACTAATATAAAGCACCATGCCGTCGCACTCATCCCCATGCTCTTCGGTATAATTTAAAAAGTAAGTATATTCCTCAAATTTCCTATTCGGACTGGCAATAACACATTTAAACCACCAATCAGTATCCGTTAATGCGTGTATAATCTCTTCCTTAGACAAGACTTTATACCAAAGTATTCTCTTTAAAAAATCCGGCTTCTCCTGGGGAAATGGCCATGCTAAGTTCTCATATTTAAGTCTTTCCTGAATGAATAATTGTGTACTTAATTCTATATCATTAAAACCGTATTTCATGAAACAACGGTACAAACTTGCTTTTAATTGATCTTTTACTACATCATTCAACAAATCGATGTCCGTATTTCTGAATTGTGTTAACAATTGGTTCTTTAGTTCTTCAATATTAATATGTTCATGCTTTTGTTCTTCCTCATAATAAAAATTAAATAATATCTCCTTAACTTGTCTCTCAGCTTCCCCATCTCTATGTGTATCATTGTAAAATCCCATTAAAATTTCCTCTGAAATTTCATTCTTATGCGGCTCTTTATCTTTATCGTAATCAAAAAATGCAAAAAGTACTTCTTTATCAGCATCAGTAAATGCTTGAATTATTTCCGCCAAGGAATCAAAACAGCTAGGACCAAATCCTAGTTCATATGCATGTTCAAACCTGAAAGGATAAGTGTTTAGATATAATTTCATATTTCATAGATCCCCCGTATACGATCCCACACGTCTTTGCTATTCGCACTTATGAAGATCCGCCACCTAATACTCAATTCGTACTTTCTGACTTTTCTAATGCTTCTTGCGGGGAAGCTCCAGCATATAAAATGGCAGTGATACCCTCAAAGTACTCATCTAAGCAGAGATAATTTCTGACCAAATGATGTCTAATCGTTTCCTCAGAGGGAGCCGATTCTTCAACCCAGATAAGCGTAGATCTGCTTCGCACCTCTCCTCTTTCCCAATGAAATTCAAATGTTACGGCAGACAATCCGTAGTTGGCCAGATGGATAAATTGACTTATGGCTTCTTTCTTCTCCTCGGGTATCGGAATTGGAACTTTGAAATAAAAATCAATCCGCTGCGGGTTTCGAAGATCGAAAAATCCTTCGTAAGTTCCACGATCACATCTAATGGGCTGAGCAGCTAATAATGTCCCATTTCTGAGTTCAGTGTATTTCCAGTTATCGTTATGTAGATACTTTTTAAATTCGTCAATTAATACTGACACTACAGTCATCCCCTTTTAAATGATCTATTCTATTGTAATTTTTTCTTAGTTAGGATTCAAATTCCTTTTAAACCTAGAGATAACATAGAACCACTTATTCGGGATTTTGATATCGAGATAAAAAAAATAAAACCCTCATGTATCGAGGGTTTTAACATATCTTGTGGGATGATTGTTCCTATTATTTTATATCGGCTTCACCGGAAGGACGCTGCACGGACAGCTCCTCGTCCAGCTTGACCGCTTCCGAAAGCAGGGGCGGATCGCGCCCCTATATTACTGGCTGCTGCCCATCCACTGGAAATGGAAGGTGCCTTCGCGATCGACACGCTTAAACGTATGCGCTCCAAAGTAATCACGTTGCGCTTGAAGCAGATTCGCCGGAAGTCTTTCCGCCCTGTAGCTATCATAGTAGGCCAGCGCAGAAGCGAATGCCGGAACCGGGATGCCGGAAGTGACGGCGATCGCAATCACTTTCCGCCATGCCGCTTGGTACTTTTCAATGATGGCTCCGAAGTAATCATCTAGGAAAAGGTTCTTCAGTTCCGGATCGCGGTCGTAAGCGTCCTTGATATTTTGCAAGAAGCCCGCTCGGATAATGCAGCCGCCGCGGAAGATCATGGAGATGCTGCCGTAGTTCAGGTTCCAGCCGTATTCATCGGACGCCGCGCGCATTTGTGCGAAGCCTTGTGCGTAGGATGCGATTTTGCTTGCAAACAGCGCCTGGCGAACCGCTTCGATGAACGCTTGGCGATCTCCTTCGAAGACCTCGGTCTTAGGTCCGTTCAGCTTTTTGCTTGCAGCTACGCGTTCATCCTTCATCGCAGAGATGAAGCGGGAGAACACGGATTCGGTAATGATGGACAACGGTACGCCGAGATCCAGAGCGCTTTGGCTTGTCCATTTGCCCGTTCCTTTTTGACCGGCTGAGTCGAGGATCACATCGACCAGCGGCTTGCCTGTGTCAGGATCCGTCTTCGAGAAGATATCAGCCGTGATTTCGATCAGGTAGCTGTCCAGCTCACCTTGGTTCCATTCTGTGAAAATGGCATGAAGCTCATCAGTTCCAACGCCGAGGATATCCTTCAGCAAGTGGTACGCTTCCCCGATTAGCTGCATATCGCCGTATTCGATGCCGTTGTGGACCATTTTAACGTAGTGCCCCGCGCCGTCTCCCCCGATGTACGTCGAGCAAGGGTCACCATTCACTTTGGCAGAGATAGCCGTCAGAATCGGCTCGACCAATTCGTAGGCATCTCGTTGTCCGCCCGGCATGATCGCCGGCCCTTTGAGCGCCCCCTCTTCTCCGCCCGAAACTCCAGCTCCGATAAAGCGGAAGCCTTTGGCTTGCAGGTCTTTGTTTCTTCTCTGCGTGTCAAGAAAGAAGGCGTTACCGCCATCGATCAGAATATCCCCTTCGCTCAGATGAGGCACCAGCTGATTGATCGTGTCATCCGTCGGTTGACCCGCTTGGACCATGATCAGAATTTTACGAGGCGTTTCGAGCGATTGTACGAACTCCTCCACGCTGTATGTGCCGACAAAGTTTTTGCCCTTCGCTTCTTCGATCAGCTCGTTCGTCTTTTGTGGCGAACGGTTGTACACAGAGACGGAGAATCCTTTGCTTTCAATATTAAGCCCCAGGTTTTTGCCCATGACGGCCAAGCCTACAACGCCGATTTGTTGTTTTTTCATCGTACTGCCTCCTCTTTAGTTTTGCTTCGTTGCCAAACGTTTGACAAGCTCTTCCCGTTGCGCCTCGAAGCCCGGTTTTCCGAGCAGCGCGAACATATTGACTTTGTACGCTTCGACGCCTGGTTGGTCGAAGGGATTCACGCCAAGCAGTAAGCCGCTGATCCCACAAGCCTTCTCGAAGAAATACACCAGCTCGCCGTACGTGTATTCGTTCAAAGCATCCAGCTCGACGACCAAGTTCGGTACGCCTCCGTCCATGTGCGCCAATCGCGTCCCTTCCTCCGCCTTCCTGTTCACTTCATCCATCGTCATGCCGGCGAGGAAGTTCAAGCCGTCGAGGTTGCCCGAATCTTTTTGGATAGTCAGCTCGGCTCGCGGCTTCCTCACGGAAAGAACCGTTTCGATCAGATCGCGCCGACCTTCTTGTACGTATTGTCCCATCGAGTGCAGGTCGGTCGAGAAATCGACGGAAGCCGGGTATAAGCCCTTTTGGTCTTTGCCTTCGCTCTCCCCGAACAGCTGCTTCCACCACTCGGATACGTAGTGCAAGGAAGGCTCGAAGTTCGCAAGCAGCTCGATCGATTTTCCTTTGCGATACAGGGCGTTGCGGACGACCGCGTATTGGTAGCTTTCGTTGGTCGCTAGATCCAGATTGTTGTACTTGCTAGCCGCTGCCGCCGCGCCAGCCATCATCCGATCGATATCGAGTCCGGCCGCAGCAATCGGAAGCAAGCCGACTGCCGTCAGGACGGAGTAACGGCCGCCCACATCGTCCGGAATGACGAACGTTTCGTAGCCTTCCTCGTCGGCGAGTTTCTTTAAGGCTCCCTTGGAGGAGTCTGTCGTCGCGAAGATGCGCTTCCTCGCTTCTTCCCTGCCGTATTTGTTCTCCATGTATTCGCGCAGCACGCGGAAAGCGATCGCCGGTTCCGTCGTCGTGCCCGATTTGGAGATCACGTTAAGCGAAATGTCCTTGCCTTCGAGGAGCTCAAGCAAATGCGTCATGTATGTCGAGCTGATGTTCTGACCGGCAAAATAAATCTGGGTATGGCCGCTCATCTGATTGTGAAACGTATGAGATAGTGCTTCGATCGCTGATCGTGCTCCCAGGTAGGACCCTCCGATGCCGATGACGATCAAGGCCTCGGAGTTCGAGCGGATGCGCTCGGCGGCTAACTTGATTCTTGCAAATTCGTCCTTGTCGTAGTTCAGTGGAAGATCCACCCATCCAAGGAAATCGGATCCTGGACCTTTCTTATCGTGAAGCATGTGGTGCGCAGCAGCAACGAACGGTGCCGCATAGTCCACTTCGTGCTGCCCTATAAAGGGCAGCGCGTTGGAATAATCGAATTTGATTGTCATTAGAATCGTCCTCCTTAAATATTCATATCTACTGCAGGTTCAATGCTGCGGGAGTCGTTTAGCGAACAGATTTTTTCCAGTCGGCGGCGAACTTCTCCAGTCCTTGCGCCGTCAGTAAGTGATTCGCAAACTGTTCGATAAACGAGAACGGAAACCGCGATGATTTACGTGTCCATGTTATACACGCGGAACAACTCAGCGATTTTTGCTACGAGCAGAACGCTGTCTTTTAGAACGACTTTGTCGGTAAAGAGGCCACAGTATTTATATTTTTGTGGTAGGCATATTGTTTTTCTTCCCCTTCGGTAGTTTGTTGCTCTTTGGCATCGAACCACCAATGGTAGCCGTCTTGGGAAAGAAGCTCGTCTGACTCGGGAGGTCCGTATGTACCGGCTTCGTACAAGCGAAGTGGAACGAGGTTCTCTTCAAAGGCTTCTAGGATCGGCTGCGCCCAGGCCCATGCAAGTTCGACTTCGTCCCAATGTGCGAAGAAGGTGGAATCGCCAGCTAAGGCATCGCGGATCAGGTTTTCATAGGCTTCCGGCAGTTCTTCGCCTGCAGGGTGAATGTCGATGTGAACCGGCTTCACTTCACCCTCTCCGGACAGGTCCTTCGAGTTCAATTGCAGCGTGATGCTTTCGTTGGGGCTCATCTCGATAACGAGCAGATTCGGCTCGATACGGCCGTGTTTCTCAGACGGAGACGAGATAAACTGCTCCTTGAATTCGATGACGATTCGCGTCGATTTCTCTTTCAACCTCTTGCCAGTACGTATATAAAATGGCACACCACGCCAATAATAATCGTCAATCTGCAATTTGGCGGCGATAAACGTATCGTTCATCGTTCCGGCCATGATACCCGGTTCGTCAACGTAACCCGCGACGGGTTGGCCTTTCATGCTTCCCGCGGTATACTGCCCTCGAATGACGCTTGCGGTGACATTCTGCTTTTGTAGCGGCTCAAGAGCCTTCATTACCCGTTTCTTCTTGACTCGCACTTCATCAAAACCACTTTCACGAGGGAGCTGGATAGCCGTCATCATCAGCAATTGCAGCATGTGGTTTTGGAACATGTCCCTTAAAGCGCCTACATGGTCGTAATAGCCCGCTCTTTCTTCGACGCCTACCGTTTCGTTCGCCGTAATTTGTACGTTTGCGATATACCGGTTGTTCCAAATCCCCTGAATGACCAGATTGTTTTGCTGGAGCGCTTCGAGTTTCTGAACCATCGGCTTGCCAAGATAGTGGTCGATGCGGAAAATTTCGTTTTCCGTAAACGCCTGGGACAGCTTCTCGTTAAGTGCGCGGGCCGATTGTAAATCATGGCCGAACGGTTTCTCGATAACAAGCCGTTTCCAGCCGTTCACGGAGCCAAGTCCGCTTTGCTGGATGTTCATGGCGATGGGTTGGAAGTGTTCCGGCCCGACCGACAAATAGAACAACCGATTTTGCGGTAGATGAAGCTCCTCCTCACACTGCTCGATCAAATGCTTCAAGTCCAGGTAATCCTCTTGACGACCGATATCCAGTACATGATATCGAAAAGCTTCAACGAATTGTTTCATTAACGAAGGGTCGTTTGATTGACGTCTCGAAAATTCGCGAATCGATTGCTCGACGTTCGCTCGGAACGACTCGTCGCTCCATTCTCTCCGACCTAGACCGATCAGTGAAAATGACGACGGCAACTTACGGTCAAGGAAAAGATTAAAAAGCGCCGGGTAAATTTTACGTTTGGCCAAATCCCCTGTCGCTCCAAACAACACGAATGTCATGGGTTCCATAGGTTGCATACTCCTTCCGAATTAGAGCTAGCTATCTCTCTATCCTAGGACGTCGACGGCGAAGCGATGTAACGTTCGCTTAACAATCCCTTGTTTCTTGGATGTAAGTTCACTATAATACGATTCAGGGACATATAAGTAATCAATATATTTCACAGGAGCTATATACCACATCTATGAGTATAAATTATGAACTGTACAAAGTATTTTATTGGGCGGCGAAAACCGGAAGCTTGAGTCAGGCCGCTAAAATGCTCTACCTAACGCAGCCCAGTGTAAGCCATGCCATCAAACAGCTCGAAGAGAATATCGGCATGACGTTGTTTTACAGGAATTCCAAAGGCGTTTCCCTGACGCAGGAAGGCGCTTATTTGTATTCCTACATCGAACAATCGCAAATTTTAATCACGCTGGCTGAAGAAAAAATGGTTGCGCTTAAAAATTTGGAAAACGGCGAGCTGCGAATCGGGGGCAGTGATTCGTTGTTCAAGCATTATTTACTACCTTTTATAGAAATATTTCACAAGAGCCATCCCGGTATCAATCTTCGCTTGAATCACGGCACGACCCCTGATATTATTACGTTCCTGAAAGAGGGAAAAATCGACCTTGGCGTCGTTCGCATGCCTATCGTTGATAGCCAATTGGAGGTACAACAAACGTTTCAACTGATGGATTGTTTTGTTGCTGGAGAGGATTATGCCCATCTTAAACATGAGGTGCTGTCGCTTTCGGGGCTTCTGGAGCATCCTATTATTCTATTTTCCCGTAATAGCCGGGCAAGAATGTCGATCACAGAATTATTTCAAGACTATGGACTGAAACTAAGGCCGAAAATCGAAGTCGGAAGTGTCGATCTGCTCATTGAGTTCGCCAAGAGGGGGCTTGGCATATCCTATGTGACCCGGCAATTCGTGAAAAATGAGCTGGATGATGGCTCCCTGTTCGAAATCAAGCTCGACGTCACCCTTCCACCTTCCCCCGTCGGCATCATGACTATGCGCAACATGCCTTTATCCAATCCGGCAAGACGATTTATCGAGCTTGTCCGGTAATCATCTCAGTATACGGTATTAAAGAAAACACAGCTGGAACAGCCCGCTCCAAGCGTCTGTTCCAGCTGTGTTCCTTGACAAACTTATTCCAATATCCTTTGCGCTACGATAGCCAGGTCTTCAATACTGATTTTACCGTCGTTGTTCATATCCGCTTGCTTGTATAGCTCCCAATCCGGATCTGCCGATGTTTTGCCGTACGCAGCCGCCACGATAGCCAGGTCAGCAATCGAATAACGGCCATCACCGTTCGTATCGCCAGGCATGCGAGTAATGACGCTATCCAGGAACTTCGTTAATGCCTGCTGCAGAGTGACTGTAGCCTGGTTAATTTGCACCTGTGTTGCTGCTGCGTCATCCGCTATGGCCTTGGCCAGGTTAATCGCTGTTAATAAGAGAGCCTTGGAACCAACAGGGTACTGACCGACGTTCGTGCCCTCCGTCGCATTCCGATGCTTCTCTAACGCCGAATCGATCAATAGATTCAAAGCTGTTTTGTCTGTGGCAACAGCAATTTGCAGACTATGGGCCGCAGTTGGGTACGTAGTCTCTACCCCGTGTCCATCAGCCATGATGGCTTTGGACACCGTAATAACCGTGCTGGCTGGCTGACTAGCCGACTTTGCTCTCCACTTCAGCTTCAGCAGAGAAGCATTCAGATCACCGGCACCCAAGTTCGCGGTAATCAGACGAACCTGCCCGGCCGCTTGGGACTGCCCCACGATCTCAAATCCTTCAATCAATTCCTCTGACCCCAAGTATTCCACTTGTCCTGGATCAAACGTAAGGGTCAAATCTTGAGCGTACACGCTTTGGGATACGCTTTTTAAGCCAAGTACCAGGTCAAACGGCTCGTTTCCTTTTACCGAAGCCGGGCCAGACAAGGTTACCGCAGGAACGGCATCCGGTGCGTCTGCCTTTTGTCGGATTACTATGTAATCCAGCTCGTAATACCCCGTTCCTTTCATGAAGGTAATCGTGTTCTTCCCTTCATTCAACTTTACTTGGATTGGCGCCGCCATAAATCGGCCCCAGCCGCGAGTTCCTTGGAATTTATGCGTCTGCTCCTTGCCGTTCACAATAATTTTGCCAGTCGCAGCTGTATAATCTCCGCCGTTCGCGAACCAAACGTCCATCGTATACGTACCGGCTGCAGGGACGGTAATGTCTTTAAACTTCACGTAGCTGTCTTCATAATCGATGCTGCCTACGTAGCTTTTGCCGGAGGCATAGTTGTTGTTTGTATTCACTTTGGCTTTATAAATCTCGGCTTGCTCAGCCTCATATTGGGCTGGAGCCGCTTGGTCCGGCTCCTCCGTCACTTCAGGGAAATAAGTGACTCTCAGATTTTCCGCCCCGTAGGGAACCAGTGTAATGCTCTCGGTTGGCTCGGCAGAGAGCAACGGACTGATAGGCGGCTCCGATGCTTCGACACCATTGGCGGACTTGCCCCATGAAGGGATTTTCTTTGCTTTTGCGATTAGTTTGACAGGAGTTGTCGCTTGAATAAACGGATTTTCCGGCATAGGTCCTTGTATAACCTCTATCGATTTTTCCGGATGTTCCCGGTCAATTAATAATCCATAATTCCACGGTGTCTTAGACAATACACGGTATTGCTTGAATCCGAGGGCCGCCGCATCAAAGCCCGGCACAGCCGCTATAGGGCTGGATTCCGCCTGCCAGTTCTCTTCCAATTGGAGGGAGAACACGAGTGGTCCCCGTTCAATTCCCACGGAATTGTTGACCCATGTGGATGTCTTCAGCTTCATCGGCACCTTCAGGACAACACGGTCTCCCGTAGCCCAGGCTCTATCGATCGTGAAGTATTCGCCAGCCTTTACAGCTGGTTGTTCTTGGCCGTTGACCGTCACGGACGGTTGATCTGCCCATGCTGGAATTCTTAATTTAAGCGGGAATTTGACCGAAGCCGAAGTCGTGATTTCGAATCCAATCTGATCCTCGAACGGGTAATTCGTCTTCTCCTCAATGGATACATCCGCCTGCTGGATGCGGGTTGACACGCGGCTTGGTCCGTAGGCGATAATGCCTAAGCCGCCATCTGATGTGGCAGCCCACATATTTTTCACAAAATACGGCCAGCCCATGTGCATATTAAACCGGCAGCAAGGGAAGCCCGAAACCGGAGAAGGCATCGTGGAGTTATTATAGTTCTGCTTGTACCCATGATCGGCCAAGTTGCTCTCGACTTGATTCGGCAAGGAATAATATTGATGCAGCTTCAGCTGCTTATCCATCGCGCCAGGGAGCGAGTTGAAGGTGATTTTTTCAAGTGCATCGCCGATATGCGGATCTCCCAGAATCATCGCCGCTTCTTCATTGCTCTGCATACGCTCGGTAATGGCGCAGAGCTCTACGCCTTGCGTGGAAGCGATCCCCGCCAGCATCTCGGTTCCTGACGGCATGCCTGTAATCTGATCGTGGTCCGCCAGATTCGCAACACCGGCCTGGAAGGCGTCCCGGTCATCGGCATTATGCGATCTTTGGTAGTAGATCGCCGGCATCTTGATCGCTTCACTCACGTTAACGGAATGCACGGGCTGGAAATCGTTCCCGAAGTTTTGGAAACGGTTATTTTTGAACGTATCCGTGTGAGGGTAGCCCTGCCCGGCAAGCAAGTCGGCCAATTGCAGAAGAAAAGCATCCCCTGTCCGGTTATACAGCCAGAGTACGGTGTCAATATTGTCTCCGACGCGCATCTTGCCCCAGTCTCTCAAGGGTCTGTCGGGCAGCGATGCAGCCTGGTAATGAAAATACTTGGTCATGAAAGGAAGCACGCGGGCATCGTTCGTCGCCTCGTAATAATCCTTCAGCACGTAAAGCGCGACCATACGCGGCCACCAATCATTATTGCCTGCCGGTCCGAAGGAACCGTCTTCCTTCTGGCTGGCCAGCATTGCTTCGATCCATTTCTGCGACTTGGCAATCAAGTCCTTATCCTTGAGTGTATAGGCCAGAGGCACTAGACCTTTCAGATAGTAAACGGGCCGCTCCCAATCGGAATCCGGCGCTGTTCCTCCGAGCCAAGCGGCACCCGTTCCAAGCTCGCCATATAGATCCTCTGCATGCCCTGTAACGCCATCCCGCTGGAGCTCGAGCTGCTTCAGCAGCCAGCCTTCCGCTTCAACACTGCCCAACGGAAGTGGAATGAACGGTGTTTGCACCAGCGGATCCTTGTTGGGTACCGGTGTTGTGAACTTCGACTCTGGCACTACATATTCGCTCGCAATAAAATGATCGTACATCGGCTGGGAGCGGTAACTTCTTAAGCCAACGCCGCCCTTCACATACTTCTGCGGAGTGTCGTCGGTATAGGTGATCACAGGCTTCTGGGAATCGTTGACAAAAACCTTGATCTCATTCTTGTAGGTGACGACCTTCATATGGTAGTAACGGTTAAAATCAATCTTGTCGAAAGCTTTGACCAGCTTTAGCGGCTGCCAGTTATTGTTCATCCGCCCGAGGATGACCTGCCCGTCCCCGCTTAAGCCTGCATAGTAGCCCTGTACATTGTCGGCCCCCGGCTTGGCGCTTTGGGTTTTGAACAGCAAGCCCGCGTCTCCTGTGCCGGTATCGCTGGACAGCTTAATATCCGCCTCGAGCGTCATATTCTCAAACTGGGCGTCCTTTGCTAAAATTTTGTAGCCGTCTCCTTTATTGACCGTGATCGCTCCCGATTGCAGCTTCCAATTGCCGTCAATCGTATTCCAACGGGTTAGCGCCGGATTCTGTGAGTCATTGAAGTCATCCGCGAACAAAACATCGCCTGCTGTCGATCGAACCGCCACATTATCGTAGACAGGCTGGGAGTTGTACATCCGAACTCCGATGCTGCCCTCGGTATAAGCCGTATCCTCTTGCTGGATAAGTAATTGATCGTCCAGATAGATACGAATCTGACTGCCCGTAGCCGTAATGCTCAAGCGGTAGGCCGTATTCGGATTAATGGTAACGGGAACGCGTTTCAGCTCCGTCCAGCTGTTGTTCATGCGGCCCAGCAACAAGGAACCAGATCCGCTGGCCGTAATCCCTGCATAATAGCCCCGAACATTATCCGCGCCAGGAACTGCACTATTCACTCTGAATAGCAATCCGGCATCACCCGTCCGGTCAGCAAGCGAAATCTCAGAGGATAGCGTAAAATCCTTAAATGTCCGGTCTTTCGAGACTGCTTTATATCCGAGCCCTTTGGACACCGTGAGCTTGCCTGCGTCAACGGACCACGGGCCTTCAATCACATCCCACTTCTCATTAATGATGGATTTATCGAAATGATCGGCGAAATACGTAGGAATTGGCTTCTCTTGCTCGGCATGTGCCGAGTACGGAGAAATCAGCGACATATAGAGTGCAAGGATAAGCATTTGCACAAGCGCTGGTCTAGCTTTCTTCATGACAACACCTCAACTTTATTCAGAATGTTTTAATTCTGTGCCAGTCGTCCAATTTTCTCCTGAAGCTCAAGCGGATCGATCATATGGAAGGTATCCAGCACGAAGCCGTTTCGATCGATAAGAAACACAGTCGGCAGAGCGTGAAGCTCGTATAAGTCGGCAGCATGCTTATGCTCATCCAGCAACACCGGATACGAAATACCGTGTTTCTCGATAAACTTTTGAATGTTGTCCAGCTTTTCCTCGGTGGATACATTAATACCCATAAAATCAATCTGATCTTGATATTGCTCATACAGCTTTTTTAACATTGGCACTTCGATCGAACAAGCCTCGCACCAGCTGGCCCAAAAATGAATCACTAGCGGCTTCTCGCGCTTACCTCCGATCGAATAATAAGCGCCGTTCGTGGCTTTCAAAGTAAAGGCGGGTGCCTTTACATCATTCGGTCCGGGATTTCCACCAGCTTGCGCCAACCGCATAATACTTTCCAGCTTATGGGCATCCAGCCTCTGCCCTTCACTGGAGCTGGTCTCGGTACTGCCATAGGAAATACTAAAGAACAACGACAGTGCGCTGAGAACCACTAGGCCGATAAGCAACCCTATCCGATTTTTCACCGTAACCTCTCCTTTGAAGCTTCTGTCCGAGCTTTGAATTCGATACGAACAGGCAAATGGTTAGACAGATCAGGCATCCTTATACAAAGATGCCTGATCTCTATGCCGCTCTATTCCAATATCTGTTGAACGAGTGTTGCCAGTGACGACGACATGGCACTAGGTGCTAACCGCCGCTAAGGGTAGTCGAGCCTATCTGTCTTCTTCGTTGTTTTGCTCCACAGCCTTTTGCAAGCTATTTCAAAATAACTGCTGCTACAAGTGCCCCCATGAATTTTTTCTTTATACCATTTGCTCTTCCTCCTCCAATTGAGTCATTACCTATTTATTGTATGATTGGATAAAGGACAGCGTCTTTACACGCAAAAGTCATTTTTTGCTTTATTCAGTCATACGGAATGTTGCGGTTATAGGAATAAACATCTTTGTGCATTGCATGGAAATAAATGGTATAACAGAATGTCCCGAAACATAAATAACGCCCTCGGCACATCCTGCTGGACATACCGAGGGCGCTGTCTCCCTCGAAACAAATTGGAACCTAGATGAAGTGAAAATCAAGTCACGCGAAGCATGCCGCCTGCCTCAGCCATCATACGGGGCAAATGGTCAGCGTTCCGGCGGAGTCGCCAGGCAGCTGGATGTCCAGCAAACCGCCCGCGGTTGCAGCAGCTACCGGCTCCCCGTTCCACAATGCGCGGTAGGCGAGTCCTTCACGCATGCACGCAAGCACCGTATGGGAGCGCTCCGGGCTTCCAAAATAACGCAAATCAGCACTAAGCTCGGCATGATCCGCGCTAAAGCGGACATGCTCAAGCCATACATCGTAGCCAGCGGTGAGCGTGCCCGGACGGTGATAGGCGGCAAACCAGCTCAGCACGGGGGCCGACAAGCCGCCGAAATGATGCCAGCCAGCCCCTCTGCCCGACTGTACGATGAAATGCTCGTAGCAGTTGTAGCTTTCGCCTGTCTCATTCTGCCAGAGCTCCAAGGCCGTGTCGGCGATCCTGCGGGCAGCCTCGCCGTACCCGAGACCGAGCAGCATTTTCCAATAAAACCATTGATGAGGCATCCATACGGCCCCGTTCCAATACCCGTCCTTCTTGTAGTAGGCGGCGCTCTGATCGATAGCTGTCAGCCCGATCGGGCTCCATAGCCTGCTGCCGTCCGTCAAATGCCCGATCAGGCGGCTTTCCTGCTCTGGGCTGCATATGCCAGCCACCAGCGGATAAGCGCCGTCCAGCCCCATATTGTAATTTTGTCCGCTTTCATGACGCAATAGCCGCTCCGGACGTCCTTCGCCGTCGTGCAGCACATAGCCGAAATAACCGCTCTCCTCATCCCATGCATGCGCCTGGATCGCCTTCGAGAACCGTGCGATATCCCGTTCGTATTCCGCCGTATCTTCCTCCAGCCCGCCGAGCGCCGTCGCTGCCATGGTCAAAATTTTCGCGATCCGGATGGCATTGGCGGTATTCGATACCGGAGCGGCTATCCCCGTCAATGAGCTGCGATGAACCTCGACTTGAGGGGCGTAATCGTCCCAGCCTCCGGAATTATAGAAATAATCCCATGTCTTCAAGAGTCCCGAAGAAAGCGTGCCTGTCGTCGAGCTTCCCAGCTTGCCGGCATAAAAGCGATAATATTGCTTCAGCTTCGGATAAAAATAGTCAAGCAGCTGCCTGGACTGCGTCTTGTTCCAAATTTCAAGGAATAAATAATGCTGGACAGGCACCATACTGCCGTGATGAATAAAGGCGGCATGCGTATCTCCCGGCTCTGTCATGTAAGCGTTCAAGCATTCTATGGCCCGTTCAATATCAAGCTCGGCTAATCCAATCCCGATAAAGCCCGAATCCCACGTATACAAGCTGTCCCACCAGCGTCCCGGCGTGTTATGGCGTATATAGGAACGCCGGGTGTATACCGGATACACGACATTCGTAGCCAGAGTCGCCTCCATCAGCTGTTGGCCGAACCGGTACGGCTCGCCCGAAGGATTGAACGCTTTCGCACGCGCTTCCGATTTGCGCTTAACAGCGGAAAAGATCGCTTCGCAATGATCCGCGTCAGAACGGAATTCGGCGAGCTGCCGTTCGACGTCTTCTTTGGCACCGCTGCAAACCATGCCGTGAATGATCTTGCTTGTGTGCGGAGCAAGTGGAATCGGCCGCAAGTACACATTCGTAAAGTGTCCGTCACCCGTTCCCTTAAAGACAGCGCTCGTATGATGGTGCACATTATGGCGCAGAAATCGATCCAGCTCATCGCAATGAAATTCCCGTACCTCATAATCGTCAAAGGCCCACAACAGCCCGTAATAATGGTCGATCCCCTCATATTTAATCAGCAGGCTGTTCGGAACCGGCCCCGCACTTAATTCCGGAATAGCGTTGGACGGTTCCGGCACAAATCGCACCTCATCCGCCGCATCCAGCTCCGCAATCGCAAAGCCGTCGAGCTCCGCAACCGCAAAGCCGTCGAGCTCGGCATAGCCCGGCCCGGCAGCGGAAGCATGGCCGCAGGCGGTGCCGGAGTCAACCGCCTCGACCGCCGTCAACACAAGCTCATGACGCCCAGCCTGCAGCGCGCCTGCGGCTACGGTCGTGACGGATACGTCGCCCGTTCCGACCAGCTCGACGACGTTCTCGGCCGCTCCGGTCACTTGCAGCCGCAGCCGCTGCCCGGCTTGCAGCCTCCAGCGCAGCAGCAGCGCAGCTTGCTTCATCGGGTGGGCAAGCTCGAACGAGTAGGAAGCCCTATCCCCGGCTTCCCCGCCGAAACCAAGCGCAGAGCCGCCGACAAGGCCCTGGCCTCTTCGTTCACCACGGGAAAAACCGTCGTATACGAGATTATCGCTCGGACGAGGCGATCCGAATGAGAAGAACGCGTAGTCCAGCGCGTCCGTCCACAATGCCCCGTCCGGCAGTTCAGGACGCACCGTCTCCAGCCTGTCTCCATGCCCGCTTACCTGGGGAAAATGGAGGGAAGCCATTGCATGCAGCACGACGTTCTGCTCCGCCTCCGTTCGGTTCGCAAGCTCACAGCGAAGCAGTCTCGCCTCGCCGGTTCGGGTTCCGGGCAGCTCCGCATAGGAAATATCCGCATATACGCGGTCCTTCCACTCCAGCTCATGCCGGTGCGTATACCAGCTTAGATCGGGCGACGATTCCCAAGGATGATAGCCCGACTCCCACATCGTATTCGGCACATCGACCTTTCTCCGATAAAAGCCGGGAAATAGGCTCAGATCGAAGCGCAGTCCTCTCTTGGCATCCGCGATATGCGAAATGCCGATATATGTTTTCGTATAGGGTCCCCACGCGGGGAGCTGCGGCAAATCATGCGTTCCTCTTAACTGTTCCACGGGTCTTAACCGCTCCTCTCGCCCTCGATAGAACAAGGCATTGCCTAAGCAATGCCTTGTTCCTCACCTCTTGATCTACTATTTATGCGTGCTTTTGTACCAGTCTGTCGCTTCCTTGATCACTTGATCGCCCCCGCGCTTCTTCCAATCATCGACGAATTTGTCGAACGCGTCAAGCGATTCCTTGCCGGTCATAATTTTCGCCGCAAGCTCCAGCCAGAGGCCGTCTCTGCCAAGCTCGGGACGCGCTTGGAGCGTCGGCAGAGCGGGCATACCCAAGCCATCGTTATTCCGGCCTTCCTTGGCAGCTATATCCAACGCCTTCATGACCAGGTCGCCGGAAGGACGATTTTTCATAAACTCCACATCACTCAGGTGGGAAGGCCCTACCAGCCGCAGCCAAGTCAAGTGCATTTCCTCCCGGAAGATATCTTCCTGCTTGTCCGGATATTTGTATTTGATTTTACCGCCATCCAGCGTGTAGTCCTCGCCTTCGATGCCGTAAGTCAGAAACTTCTGGGCGTCGTCGGAATAAAACCAGTCTAGGAACTTGATCGCGTTTTCAGGATTTTTCGTCGTTTTCGGGATGACCCATACGTTACCGCCAACGCTCGAGCCGATGCTTAAGCCGCCTTTGCCGTCTGGTCCGACCGGAGACGGGATAACCTCGATCTGCGCGCTCGGCGTTCCGGTTTTGACCTCAGCCGTCCATTTATCCGCCATTCTTGGGGAATGCGTCCATAACCCGACGATGCCCTGTGCTTTAATTTTCGCGTCCCAGTCCTTCCCCTTCTGCACGAATACCTCATTGTCCAGCAGCTTTTGCTCATACAGCTTGCGGTAGACGGACAGCGCTTCCTTCATATTCGGACGGATGATGTTCGGGACCAGCTGCCCGTTCTCGAATTTCCAATCCGCCGGCAGCACGTCATAGGAGCCGAAGAAAGCTTCGGTAAACGCTAGCTTTTCCCGCCCGGAGAAAGGAATTTCGTCCGCTTTGCCGTTTCCGTTCGGGTCCTTCTCTTTAAACGCTTTCAACATCTCGATATATTCATCGATCGTTTTGGGCGGCTTGAGTCCGACCTTGTCCAGCCAATCCTTGCGCACCATCATCACGTTGCCGTTAGGCGTTGCATTTACGTTAGGCACCCCGTAGATTTTGCCGTCCTTGCTGACCGATGCGAAATCCCAGGCTTCCTTAGGAATATGCTTCTTCAGATTGGGGCCGTATTTATCGATCAAATCGTTCAGCGGGATCAGCACGCCCGTATCGATAGCGGGAGCGACCTCCGGCTTATTGATGCCATGCGTTTGCAGCAGGTCAGGCAGCTCGCCGCCGGCAAACAGCAGCGTCAGCTTCTGATCGAATTCGCGATGCGGGATCAATTCCAACGTCACGTCCGTCTTGGAAATTTCGCGCAGCTTCTTCGTGTACTTGTCTTCATTAATATTTGCAGAGCCTTCGATATATTGAAGTCCCTCCGTGCCGATGCCGACCTTCAGCTTGGGCGGTTTTGCTTCGCCCTTGCCATCTGCTTGTCCTTGAGTGGGTTTCTCCGACGAGCACCCCGCCAGTGCCCCTGCCGCCAAAGCTGCCGATAAGGCTAGTAAAGATATCTTTTTTCTCATGTACCCCTTCTCCTTTATACGTGAAATGAGAAACTATGGATTAACCCTTGACTGATCCGATCATGGCGCCTTTAATAAAATGCTTCTGGATCAGAGGGTAGACCAACAAAATTGGGATGGTAGCGACCATTATCGTCGCCATTTTAATGCCTTCCATCGATTGCATCGTGACATTCACGCTCTGCATCAGCGCTTCCGCATCGCTGTCCACCAGCAGCTGACGAAGCTTGACCTGAAGCGGAAACAACCCGGGATCGCGAATGTACATGATCGCATTGAAATATCCATTCCAGTGCCCGACCGCGTAAAAGAGTCCGATCGTGCTCATCGACGGAAGGGACAGCGGAAGCACAATGCTCCACCAGGTGCGATATTCACCACAGCCGTCGATCCGGGCAGCTTCCACAAGCCCTTCGGGTATACTCCGGAAAAAGGAAATCATAATAATCAGATTGAAAGCGCTTATTGTCCCGGGAATAACAAGCGCCCACAACGAGTTCAGCATGCCCAATGCCTTGACCAGCAAGTACCCCGGAATCATCGGCACTTGAAAAATCATCGTAAACACAATCAGCATCAAAATAATAGAACGGCCCTTCAATTCATTTTTGGATAATCCGTAGGCCATCAGAGACGTAAACAGCAGGTTAAACAAAGTTCCCCCGACTGTCAAAGTCACAGTCACGCCGAATGACTTCCATATCGCCGCATTTTGAAGAACGGCTTTATAATTGATCAGCGTCCATTCAACCGGATAGATGCTGACGAGACCTTTGGATATGGCGCTGCCGCTGCTGAGCGAGCCCGCAAATATATGTAAGAACGGGAGCAGCATGGCCAGGGCGGTAAAAGTAAGAAACAAGTAGTTGCTATAAATAAAAGCGCGCCGTGATGTACTTTCCTTGATCAAGGAAACACCCTCCCTTTCTCTGTCGTTAATAAATCGATTCCCCGGTTGTCTTCTTGCTCAATCGGTTGGCGCCGACGACTAGTATAACTCCGACAAGCGATTTGAACAAACCGATAGCCGTTGAATAGCTGTACTGTCCGCCCAGCAGACCGATCCGGTAAATGTAGGTGTCGATAATTTCGCCGGTTTCCGTCACAAGCGGATTCAGCAGCATGTAGATTTGCTCGAAGCCCAAGTCGAGCACGTTGCCGATCCGCAGCAGCAGCAGCACCATAATGGTCGGAAGCAGCGAGGGCAGCGTAATGCTGAAAGCCTGCCGAAGCTTGCCCGCTCCGTCCACTTCGGCAGCTTCGTAAAGCTCCGGATTAATGCCTGCCAAGGCGGCTAAATAAATGATCGTCCCCCAGCCTACCTCTTTCCATATCCCAGAAATGACGACGATTGACCTGAAATAGCTTGGCTCCTGCATAAAAAATACGGGGTCCTTGCCGAGCCATTTCAAAACATCGTTCGCCATGCCCGAGCTCGGGGACAAGAAGTTGATGACAAGCCCTCCGACGATAACCCACGACAAGAAATGCGGAAGATAGAGCACGGTTTGCACCGTTCGTTTGAAAAACTGCTTGCGCACTTCGTTCATCAGCATGGCTAGCAGGATCGGAGCCGGGAAGCCAAGTACGATCTGGTACATGCTAATCAATACCGTATTTTTCAATACGCGAAGAAATTCGGGATACGTAAACAAATTGTAAAAATGTTTCAGCCCCACGAACTTACTGCCGAATATTCCGTTAAACACGTTGTAATCCTGAAACGCGATCACGACGCCTGTAAGCGGAATATACTTGAATAAAACGAAGAAAATCAGTCCCGGGAGCACCATCGTATAGATTTGCCAATGCTTCAACAAATAAGGCGTCCGTTTGGCTGCTGGAGCGGAGAATGCGGGATTCGCTGCCGTCCTTTTAAGTGCCATTGTGTATCTCCTCCCTCAATACGCTTTATTGTAATCGCTATCAAGTTCAGCTTCCATGTGTTTTGCTGCAATTTGTTGTGCTTTTTTGACCGAGATACATGTCTCTGACGGCTTCTATTTCCTTTACAATCCAAAAAAAACGCCCGGCAATTCACCGGACGTTTTTTTGGACGTGCCCTCCCCTTGTATGGCGGAGAGCATACATTTCGGCTGCTATTGCAGCCGGCGGCACTGCTTATTGCCCGAGTCGCTTCTTATATTCGTTCGGCGATAGGCCGCAAACCTTTTTAAACGACTTGGAGAAATGCGGGTAGTCGCTGTAGCCTACGGCGAACGCGACCTCGTAGGTTTTACTATCGGCTTCCTTCAGCAGCTCCTTGGCCTTCGTCATCCGCAGCCTGATCAAGTAATCAATGAAGCTTAGGCCCAGCTCCTCCTTGAAGCATCTGCTGAAATAAGAATCGGACATTCCGGCTTCGTTCGCCGCCTGGGACAGCGACAAATGCTCATTCGTGTATTGAGCGTCGATAAACTGTACAGCCCTCTGGATGCCTTGAAACTGCCCCCAGCTTCTCATCCCCCGAATTTGCTCCGAATAGGCTTTTATGATGCGACCGGCTTGCAGCAACACCTCATCCGCAGCACCCGCTGCCAGCGTTAGTAAAGGCTTGGGCAGCTCCTGCAGCTTCCCTCCGCTCTGCGCGACAAGCTCTGCTTCGGCCAGTACAAGCGCGTCCTCCAGCCGCTCGGCGCACTGCGCAGGAGGCAAACCGCGGTTCATCAGCTGCCGGACATACCCGCTCAGCTGCTGCAGAGCTTCCGGATCGCGGGCCGTCCACAAATAGTCAGCGAGCAAGGCCGCGGTTTCCCGGCATTCCCGTAATCTCTGCCCCCGTTCCTGCCGGTTTCTGCCTTTTTGATTCAGCCGATCCGCCGTTTTCGCGAGCAGCTCCTCCAACAGTTCTTGGCGAACTGGTTTCAATACATAGTCCATAATTCCGTAGCGCATCGCCTGCTGGGCATACCCGAAATCGTCATAGCCGGATAAAATAATAATTTCCGGCTCCAGCCCCCGGGAGCGGATCTGTCCGATCAGCTCCAGACCATCCATAACCGGCATACTGATATCCGTGATGATAAGGTCCGGCTTCAACCGCTCCCAGAGCGACAACGCCTCGCCCCCGTCCTCCGCCTCGCCGCATACCTGAAACCCGTGCCCGCTTCCGTTGATCAGCTTCGTCAAGCTTCGCTTGATCATCACCTCGTCATCGACAATTAAAGCGCTATACATCATGGTTTCCCCCTTCTTCCTTATGCCAAGCCGAACACTTAAGCCGCATCTCGATGATCGTCCCCAGCGTTCCTGACCTCACGATTCGCAATCCGTAAGGCTGCCCGAAGCTGATCCGCAGCCGCTGATGCACATTCCACAGACCGATCGTATCGAAGCAGCCGCTGACGCCATTTTCCAGCCGTCCGTCTGCATTGCGCATTCCTCCGGTGTCATCAGTATGGGAATCTCCGGCAAACGCGATATTGTAACGCTCCATCAGCCTGCTATCCATGCCTTGGCCCCTGTCTTCGATACGCAGGATATAATCTTCATCCTCCATATATCCGAATAGGCCGATATAACTTGGTTTTTGCTTATGCGCTTGGTAACCGTGCTTGAAAGCGTTCTCGACAATCGGTTGAATGATCAGCCGGATGGCCTGAACCTGCGATAGCAGCGACTCATCGACATCCAGCTCGACCTGCAGCGACTGGAACCGCTCCTGCTGAATGTTCAAATAGGTCCGGATATACCGGATTTCGTCCAGAAGGGACACCGCCTGGCCCGGATTACTGATGCTGTAACGGAAAATATCCGCCAGCGAAGTCGCCATCCGGCTTATCGGCTTCACTTCCTCGACAATGGCATATGAATTAATAATCTCCAGCGTATTGTATAAAAAATGCGGATTAATTTGGGATTGCATCGCCTGCAGCGCGGATTCACGCTGACGTATTTCCATCTCCTGCTCCTTCATCCGGGACGTCTGCACCTCGTCGAGCAGCCGGCGGATTTCACCGACCATCCGGTTGAAGCCCTTATTTAAAGCGCCCAACTCGTCGTTTCGCCTCTCTGGCGCTTTCACGTTCAAATCCCCGTCCTCGGCTCGCCGCATCAACCGCTGCAGATGAAGCAGCGACTGCGTCAAATAAAGCGAGAAGCCCCCGGTCAGCATCAGAGCAAGACCGACAAGCAGCAGCCCGACCCACACGGTAATATTCCGAAGCCCTATCATCCCCTGATTTAATTCCTGGAGCGATACTTCGGATACGAGCGTCCAGCCCGTCTTTTCGGATTTCTCGTAAATAATAAGCCGATTATCGTCCTGCGCCTTTTCCACAAAATGACCGTTTTGGCTCACCGCCAGCCGGTGGCCCAGCTCGGGAGTCATCGCGTAACTCCCCCATTTTTGCCGATTGGGGTGGTACACAATATTCCCCTCCTCATTCATAACCCAGACGAAGCCGGTTTCTCCGAGCTTGATTTTCTCGCAAATTTTGATGATTTCGTTGAGCCTGAGGTAGACGATCAGCAGGCCGTTCGACTGGTAGGAAACCGTATCCAGAAACTTGCGGGCAATCGTCAGCACCGGGGTGGCCTCCATATACTCGATGCCCACCACGCGATAGTTGCGCTCGCCGAGCAACGCGTCCTTGTACTGCTCGTAGCTTTCCCTTCCGGCGATCGAGCTGTAGCTAGCGGTAGCGATACCATTTTTGGACACGATGGATAATCCATAAATATCGGGTCGTCCGAACGTAATGCTCGGGAACAGCTCCTCGGACATTTTTTTGTTCGTTAGATACCGGTCATATTGATCCTCAGGGTTCAGCTTCATAAACGATTGAATCTGCGGATGCAGCAGCAGCGGATACGTCAGCCTGTCGAGATCGGAGAAATAGCCGTCCAGCTGGTAATTGATTTGCCCCATCAGCTGTTCACTATAATCGATTGCATTTTTTTCGATGCTCTGTGATGCTTTTTCGAACCATAGTGTGCCAAATAACAGGAGCGGAACACACAAAAAGAATAAAATAAGCAAAACGAGCTTTGTTTTAATCGATAGCGCTTTCTTAAGAATCATATCCCCACCCGCCGCATGTTGAAGTCGATATAGTTTCTAAGATTAGCATGAATTGGAGCTAGAGGGAATAGTCTGGCTCGCAGTTTTATTTTTACCTCTCCGATATTCAGACGGGGAAATCCCGACAACGGCTCTGAAGGTCGAAGAAAAATAATGCTGGTCCGCAAAGTTCAATTTGACGGAGATTTCATTGATATTGAGATGAGTATTCAGTAAATATTGCTTGGCAAGCTCGATTTTGTGTTTGCGGAAATACGCATAGGGAGTAATCCCATACGTTTCGCGAAACAGCTTGATGATATAGTTTTTCGAATAGCCGAGCTGTGTACTCACATCGTTCATATCTAGCCTGTTTTCAATGTTTACATCCAGGCATAGCTTGATCTGTTCCGCAGCAGAGAGCATTTTATGCTCCAAATGGTTTTTTACATGTAACACGATTTTCAACAGCATGACGGAGACTTCATCGATCAATTCGGAATAACTCTTATCCCTAGCGGATGAGATATTGATGATTTCATTCATATAGGAAAGTATATTGCAGTCCTTGATGATATACGTATCTGCTGGCAAATACCGCTTAAACAAATATTCGGCCAAGTCCCCCTTAAAAACAATCCAAATTTTAGTCCACGGATGATCTTCACTGGAATAATACAGGTGATCGCTGTTTGGAGTTAGAATATAGACGTCATTTTTTTGGGGGTACAAGGTTTGGGAATTAATCTCCAAAACCCCATTGCCATCGATGATGTATTCGAACGAATACAGCTCCTCCCCATGCCGTTCAATCCGGTAATTTTTATCACAATAAGAGATTCCCGACATAATAACATTCAGCGGAAACGCAGAATCACACATATGCCAAAAGTTATAAATTTCTTCACGCATGATGATAATCCTCACAATTCAAATGATTTCTCCTATTATTATAACCCTATCATTATGATAAATTAAACTACAAGCAGCACAAAAATTATTGTAACTATATCGAATTCAAGGAGAAAACAGGAGGAATTAACATGAATTTGCGCGCGCCAGCTGTTCCGCTTATTACCGTAGATCCTTATTTTTCCGTTTGGTCGATGGCAGACAGATTGAATGAATCGGACACCCTGCATTGGACGGGTAAACCTCACCGAATGACGGGCACGGCTGCCATCGATGGCAAAGACTATCTGTTTATGGGCGATACGCCAAACAGCCTGAAAATGAATCAAACGAATTTAAACATTACGGCACTCTCATCCAGTTACCGCTTTGAATGTGATGAGATTCAATTAGAAGTTACCTTTACCACACCTCTTCTATTGGATGATTTGAAGCTGATGTCCAGACCCGTATCTTATATCTATACGAAAGCTTCCAGCAAGGACGGGAAAAATCATCATGTGACGATTACCATTACGGTGGATGACGAGCTAAGCCAAAATTTAAAATATGAATTCCCAACCGAATACACCGATCTTAGCGAGCCGGCCTTTGCTTGCGGCAGGGTGGGCAGTAAGACCCAGCGAATATTAAATGCAGCTGGAGATGACCTTAGAATCAACTGGGGATACCTCTATCTGGCGTCCAATCATGATCAGGCCTCGGTAACGGCTACGGCCAGCACCCATGCATATGGTACCTTAAACCATACACTTGCATTATCGATCCCGCTCGATACAGAACAGAACTCTGAAGGACTTTTTGCTGTCGCTTACGACGATATCAAGTCGATTGAATATTTCCATGAGCCGCTAAATGCTTATTGGAAAAAGGACGGCCAAACCATCGAGGAAGCTATTCAGCAAACGCTGAGCGAATATGATTCGCTTTCCAAGAAATGCGAGCTTTTTTCTTCCAAGCTGGTTCAGGATGCCACGGAATCAGGCAATGAAAAATATGCGGAGCTGCTATCCCTTGCCTACCGGCAGGCTATTGCAGCACATAAAGTTTGTGTGGATCCAAGCGGAGATGTGCTGTTTATTTCCAAAGAAAATTTCAGTAACGGTTGTGCCGCCACCGTCGACGTGACCTACCCTTCTATCCCTCTATTTTTGTTATATAACCCTGAGCTTGTTAAAGGGATGCTAAGACCGATTTTCAAGTATGCCTCCATGGATGTTTGGCATTACGACTTTGCTCCCCACGATGTGGGAACCTATCCCCTCCTGAACGGACAGGTATACAGCCATGGTACATGCCCGACTTGGCAGATGCCGGTGGAGGAATGCGGCAATATGCTGATCTGTATGGCGGCGGTCGCGCTTGCTGAAAAAGACGTCTCGTTCGCTCAGGAGAATTGGAGTCATCTTGAGAAATGGTGCCAGTACCTCATCGACAACGGTGTAGATCCGGATAACCAGCTGTGTACGGACGATTTCGCGGGACATCTGGCTCATAACTGCAATCTGTCGATCAAAGCCATCATGGGGATCGCCAGCTTCTCCATATTGAACCGCCTGGCCGGAAATGAGGAGAAGGCAGAGGAGCTGCTGAGGATTGCCGGCTCCATGGTTGACAAATGGCTGGCTATGGCCGCCAATGAAGACGGGACATTCCGTCTGGCCTTTGACCAACCAGGCTCCTTCAGTATGAAATACAATGCCGTATGGGATCACATTTTCGGTCTGAACTTATTCCCTCAAGATACCTTTAAGACAGAGACGAAAGCCTATATCGAGAAGCATTCCGGCCCTTACGGCCTCATGCTGGATAGCCGCAACACCTATACCAAGTCGGATTGGCTGGTGTGGAGCGCCACGCTTTGTGACAACAAGGAAGACTTTACTACGCTGGTGGATCGTCTGTGGCTTGCGTATCATGAATCGGAAAGCCGGGTCCCGATGACGGATTTTTACTCGGCGGTAACCGCGAAAATAGAAAGCTTCCAAAACAGGTCCGTACAGGGCGGGCTATTCATGAAGCTGCTGATTGACAAAGGAATTTAATATGTATTGTGCCAGATCTACTCCGTAGATCTGGCTCCTTCTATTTGGGCGGCGAATAAAAAACCTCAAGTTCTGAGAGACCACGATGGATGGGGCTCTCAGAACTTGAGGACTATGGTTGCGACTATGTCTATCGAATTCTATTTAATTTCTTTGCCCAGCTTTTCAATCTGCTCCCAAGCTTTTTCCGGTGTTATTTTATCAAACATGATTTGCTGGACAAGGTTGGAGTATTCCTTTTCGAATTTATCCCAGCCGTTCTTTAATCCTGGTCCCGGGTAGAAGACTTGCGCATTCGGAGCGGTTTTATTGATCAACTCAATAGCAGCCTTGTCGGTCGGCGTAAATTTCGATTCCAGCCCGGTGACGATTTGTTTAGAAACAGGCACTCCCCTCGAGGTGCCGAGTATATCCGCCGCTTCCGGATCGTTGATAAACCAATCCATGAACTTTTTCGCCGCTTCCGCCTGCTTGGTGTCAGGGCTTACGCTCCAATACATGGAGGCTTTCAGCCATCCTCCCGCTTGTTTATCCTGAGGTATCGTCACCAAAGCCAGCTGTCCCGGTTTTAACGCATCAAATCCCGAAAATTCAGCAGCGTGGGAGTTTCTGAGCAATATCTTGTCCTGGATCATAAGATCAAGCTTGGCATCGGCTCCTTTATCGGAAATCGTGACGTCAGCCGGCGGTACGATTCCCGCTGCCCTCATCTCAGCGAATTTCTTCATCCAATCGAGCCAGGTCTCTTTATCATAATTAAATTTGCCGTCTGCTCTGGGCCAGCCTTTGCCTTTAGCTAATTGATAGGCGTCGTACAGTCCGTCAGCCGTTAAGTCCTTGAACGCATATTGATTTTTGCCCAGCTTGGCTTTCGCCTCTTTGGCGAATTTAAAGAAGTCGTCCCAGGTCCAGCCGTACTTGGGAGGTGTAATTCCGAGCTTTTCCAGCTCCGCTTTGTTGTATACCAAGCCAAACGCATTGTTGCCGAGCGGAATAGCGAACAACTTGTCTTTATATTTGCCCGTGTTAAGCAGTGCCGGATCCACATCCTTCGTGTTGATCGCACCGGTCAGATCCATCAAGCGGTTAGTGCTGCCCCAGTCGGCAATCCAAGCGGCATCCGTTTGGATAATATCCGGCAGGTTGCGCGCTGCGGCCATGGTTGATATTTTATCCAAATATCCGTCCCAGCCCTGATATTCGGGTTCAAAGGTGACGTTAGGATTCTTTTTCGTGTACAAATCAAGCGCTTTCAAAGTTGCATCATGGCGAGCTTGCGAACCCCACCACATAATACGCAGCTTGACCGCCTTTTGCTCGCCGCTTGTACCCGCGTTATTAGGAGCTTTGGCTTCTTCCTTAACGCCGCAGGCAGCTAGAGACACAGCCAGTACCGATGATAGTCCAATTGCTGAAAGCTTACGTACATACTTCATAAGATTGCCCCTCTCGGTTTCTATATCGTGATTTCCCTACAATTATGGTACTAAACAGGGAGCCGATTGAATAGAACAGAGATGCACAATTTGTTTCAGTTTTTAACGAATTCAGACGGATTGCAGCCCGTATATTTTTTGAATTGCGTGGTAAAATACGGCACATTTTTGTAACCGACCTTTTCCGCTATTTCGTAAATCATCCACCGGCCTTCCATAATCATATTTTTGGCTTTTTCCATCCGGACGCGGGTCACATAGCTGTTGAACGTCTCCCCCGTGGCTTGCCGAAAAATATTGCTCAAGTAGTTCCTGGATATATACACCTTCTCCGCCAATTCGCTTAGATGCAGGTCTTCTGCAAAATGCTCATGAATATGCTGAATCATAAAATTGACCGCCTGCTTATGCTTTAGCTTTTCGCTTTTCCCTTGTAAGCTGCAGAACACAGCCACCTTATCCAGCAGCCATGCCTTAAGCTCCCCAGGGGCCCCTAGCCGCTCCAGTTCTTCCTTAACTTGATCCGCATCAAACACCTCGTCAGCGCGAACCCCTGCATCCAGCAGCGAATAGGTTAAAATCGCCCAGGTTTCCAACCCAACATGACGGACATCCTTTTCGGCAAGTCCGTCAGTGTTCTCCAACGGCTGAAAAAATCGCTCCACAACCTCTTGAATTTGAGGCTCCTGCAAAAGGCGGATCGCCTCGCCCAGCTGCTGGTAAAATTGCACCGGGCGCACCTCCGTTGCCTTAAAGTCACTTTTGGCTGCCGGGTCGCCATCTTTGACGAATTCATACAACGGCAGGCCTGGATAAGGCAGATGCCGTTTAGCCGCCAATGCTTGAAACGCCTCTTCGGTTGAATCGGATATATGGTGCCAGCTTTCCTTCCACCTTCCGATCCCCATTTTGAGTCGTACCTTTAAGTAATCTCCCACATGCTGTACCATACTTTCACAAAGCGGACGGATTCGCAGAACGGCCTCTTCCTTCCCGGCTTTCGGCGCATGCAGCAATACAGCCATATGATGGCTGTGCAGCTCAATCAGACGGGCATCCTTCCAGGCCGTTGCAATAACCTCCTGCAAAATATTGCCGACCGCAAAACGGAACAAACTAAAATCGCTTGGTGAAACCTCGGATACGCGTACAGTCCGCAAAATCTCAACAGCCACGACGACATATTCGGAGGAATCTTCTCCGCAGGGACTGCCTTGCAAAAACGGAGGCAGCGGTCTGCCTGCCACTGTATGTCCGGTTACTACCGCTTTCACCCGCTCCTGCTCAACAAACGGCTCATACTGCATCAGCTTCTGCACAAGCTCATACTGCTCAAGCTTTCTGACAGACATCCCTTCCAGCTCAATAATCGCTTTTTCCAATACGGACTTTATCGTTAGCACCGTAACCGGTTTTGACAGATAATCATCTACATTGAGCCGAAGCGCTTGCCGGGCATATTCGAAGTCCGAGTATCCGCTTAAAATGATAATCTTACCTTCGTAACCGTTTTTTCGCAGTTCCTCAATCATATCCAGCCCATTCAACACGGGCATATAAATATCGGTGATGATGATATCCGGCTTGGCGGAACCGATCAGCTCCAGCCCCTTTTGACCGTCGGTTGCATCCCCGGCAAATTCCGCCTCCAGATCTTCCCATGGTATGATCTTCCTCATGCCTTGCAGGACCGTTTTGTCATCATCAATGACTGCGATTTTCCACATCGTCATCCCCTCCGTTATCGTTAGGCTCCAGCCTTGGAATCCGCAAGGTAACCAGAGTTCCCTTCCCTTCCAGGCCTGGTTCTATCGTGATGCCATACGGACTTCCGAAATATGCTTCGATCCGCTCCCGCACATTCCTTATGCCGTAGCCGCCCGTCTTTCTCCGGGGCTTGCGGTTCCACTCCGGATGCAGCCCTACACCGTCGTCCGCAATCCGGATGGCAAGGCCTTGCTCGTCTTGAAGCACAGTAATCGCAATATGTCCTTGCTGCCTGTCGTGAAATCCATGGATAACCGCATTTTCCACAAAAGGCTGAAGGGTTAGCTTGGGTATGAGATAAGTTTTCAGACGTTCATCCTCTACAGCAACGGTGTACAGCAAGCCTTCTTCCCAGCGCAGCTGTTGAATTTGCAAATAACATTCCGTATGCGTCAGCTCCTGCTCCAGCGTGATCAGGCTTTCTCCATTCGATAGTCCGATTCTAAACATACGGCCCATCAGCTCCAGCACATGGCTCATTCGTTCATGACCAGAATCAATTGCCATCCAATTTAACTGGTCCAGCGTATTGTACAGAAAATGAGGATTAATCATAGCTTGCAGCGCCTTGATCTCGGCTTTCCGCTTCTTCTGATGCTCAAGATCCAAGCTGTCGTATAATTCATCGATTCTTTCGGTAAGTCTGCGGTATCCCTTGAACATCGAGCCGAATTCATTGTGATAATCATCCGGCAGCTCCACCCGCTTTTGCTCTAACGGAAATCTACCCATTGCTTGAAGCAATTGCCGAATCGGCTTCGTGAAGCTTCTGGATAAATATAAAGTAAACAAGACCGCCGCCAATATGGAGGCAAACCCGATCCAAAAAATCGTCATGGCCAGCTTGAAGCTGCCTGCGGCAATCATTCCCCACGAAGTGACCTCTGTCAGGACCCATCCTTCATTAAACGACTTGGCCCATACAAGTAAATAATCCGTATTGGCACCGTTCTCCCTTCCCTTGATATGCATATACCCGGTACCGGACTGAGCCATATCCAATAGCTCCGGTAGCTTTAATTCCGAGAACATTGACGGATTGGTTCCGATGATCAGCCTGCCGCCGGAATCCAGCAAATAGCGGTGAGCCGTTTGTTTTTCGCCGATCATCATGTTGTAGAGCACTTTAGCCTTTACATGAAGCAGCAAAATACCCTGATACTCCAAATTATTGGAATAAATTTTGCGGGCAAACGTGACGACGTTTTGTGGGCCTTGCATCGTCTCGACAGATCGCTCTCCGAGCCAGACAGAGTCGGATTTTTCGGCCTGCGCATACCAAGGCTCGTTCAACAATTCGCTATGCTCCACAAAGCTCACAAAATCTTTGGGATCGGAAAACGTAGGCTTATGGACATACATCCTCATCGAGAGCAGACTTGGCGTGCTATTAATCAGCTTGCTCATCACCTGAACCAACTCGCTTTGCTCTTTCAGCTTGGTATACATATCGCTGTCGGGCAGATCCAAGTAATGCAAAAGCTCCGTGTTCCGGGAAATCACGAGAGACAGCTGCTCGACGGTGCGCATTTGCAGCATCATCTGTTTATTCAGCTCACGCATGAGCTCCTGCTGATAAACTGAAGTATTCTCCGCCAGTTCTCTGGAAGAGACGGTATAACTCACCCAGCAAACAATCACGAGAAGCAAAATAAAAAATCCGGTAAAGCTGCCCGACAAAATAGAATCGATGCGGTATTTCTTGAAAGGACTTTTCAGAACGCGCACCTCCTTGAGACAAAAAGCCGCGTGGATGGGATAACCCACACGCAGCTCTTTAATCGTCTACAATCTTCTAGCCCTTTAACCCGGTCGTTGCAATACCTTCCACAAAGTAGCGCTGGGCGAAAAAAAATACGAGAATTTGCGGAGTAATGGACAACAGCGACATCGCCAAAAGCTGCCCCCAGGCGGTCGCCGACTGGGTATCGACAAACATACGCAAAGCAAGCGGGATCGTATATTTATCAACGGAATTCAAATAAATTAAAGGTCCAAAGTAGTCCTCCCAGCCGTTAAGAAACGAAAAGATCATGACGGTTACCAAGGCCGGTAAGGTCAGTGGCATAATAATGCGCCAATAAATGCCGAACCAGGTGCAGCCGTCCATTTTGGCCGACTCGTCCAGCTCCTTGGGCAGCCCGCGAATAAATTGCACAAGCAGGAAGATAAAGAAGGCGTTGCCCATCGCGCTAGGGACAATAAAAGGCAAATAAGTATTGACCCAATCAAAAGAATGAAACATGGAATATTGAGGAATCAAGGTGACCTGTCCAGGAAGCATAATCGTGAGCAGCAGCAAGGAAAACCAGAGCTTTTTGAAAGGAAACTCCAGCCGGCCAAAGCCAAACGCAACCAGACTGCTTGAAATAACTGTAAGCACGGTCGTTGTAAGCGTAAGCTTAGCGCTGTTCAAATAAAAGTAGGTGAACGTATACTTCGGCAGCGCAACCCAGCCCTTCACATAATTTTCCCACATCCAGACGGAAGGGAACAATGTCGGTAAAGCAAGCTCGGGATTGGATTTAAAGGAAGCTCCGATCCACCACAAAACCGGATAGAACATAACCAGGCTGAATACAAGCAAAATCAGATGCGTCCACAGTTGACTTGCGCGGGCGTTCAGCTTCACTTTGCATCACCTGCCTCAGCTTCATAAAACACCCAATACTTGGATGCGATGAAGTTAATCGATGTAGCGATGCCGATGATGATCAGCAGCACCCAAGCTAGTGCGGAAGCGTATCCCATATCAAAGGACGTAAACGCCTTCTGGTATAAATAGAGTGCATACACTTCGGTTGAGTTCAACGGACCTCCGTTTGTTATAACAAAAGCGGAAGTGAACATCTGGAAGGATTGAATGACTCCCATGATCAAATTAAACAGAATAACCGGCGACAGCATCGGAAGCGTGATGGTAAAGAATTGGCGAAGCTTGGACGCTCCATCCACCGAGGATGCTTCATACAGCTCATTCGGGATTTGTTTTAACCCGGCTAAGAAAATAATCATCGCCGAGCCGAACTGCCAGCAGCGCAAGATAATAAGAGTTCCAAGCGCTGTACCGGGCGTACCGATCCAGTTTTTCGCGTCGATGCCAAGCAGTGGAACGATATGATTCACAAACCCGTCCAGCCCGAAAATATTTTTCCACAAAATCGCCACGGCAATACTGCCGCCAATTAGCGAGGGAAGATAAATCAAGGTTCGGTAAAAGGATATGCCACGAATTTTCCGGTTCATCAGCATAGCGACCATCAGGGCCACAAACAGCTTGGCCGGCACGGAAAGCAGCACATAAACAAAGGTCACTTTAAGGGAATTATAGAAGAAACGGTCGGTTGACATTTCTTTATAATTGTCCAGACCGATCCACTTAGCAGGCTCGAGCAGCGAAAAATCGGTAAACGAATAATATAAGGATTGAAGCATTGGCCATAAGGTCAGGAATAAGAACCCTAGCAACCATGGGCCGATAAACAGATAACCTGCAAGAGCTGCATGATTGTGATTTTTCAGTTTGGTCTTGCGGGGGGGACGGGCAACGCTTACTGCCGCTGCGGAATCCCGGCTCAGGGCGCTCATTAGGTAACCACCTCTATTTTCGATTTTGTAAATGCTTGTTGCAGTTACTCACAGTATAGAGGCATGGCCGGTTTGCTTGTAGCAGAAGGATGTGCAATTTCTTTCACTTTTTTACTAAAAATCTGAGCACCCTGAGCCTACTATCATTCCCCGCTCTACTTGTAGCTAGAGATAGCGTTGATTAATCCTACCCTTTAGCAGGGATATCGTATAAAAGACTCGTTTCTTCCCATAGCTCTCCGGGAGCCAGAGCAAATAAGCCGATTTCCTCGGGAGGCAGCTTGCTATTCGGCGCATTAACCAGATTGACCTGAGGCTCCGGGCAGAAAAATCCGGGCGTCGCGTTATTGTTCCAAATCATCCATTGCTTGTAGGAGGCGCCAGCATCATATACCAAAGAAACCTTCTCGCGAAGATCGGTCAGCACAGCGCGATTTCTGCCATTTTGCGATTGCGCCGTATAGTGATTGTCCATCGACTCAAAGAACGGATAAACACCCGCTCCCTTCATCGCCTCTTCGGGCTCCGTCAGCCGTTGGTGCTTTCCTGTAGGGAGCATCCTATCATCTAACTCCCATCGCTCCCCCAGCGTCATTTGGAACAAGTAATCCTCCGGACGGCTGGTCTGACAGAACGGCGCGTTAAGCGAAGTATGGAAAGCCAACAGGCATGGCATCGGCTCGTTCCCGTCATTGCGAATAAGAACCTGCTGCTGCAGCCCTTTCACACTTAATGTATATTCCAGCCAAAAAACAAACGTATGAGGAAAATAGCGGTACGCCTCGCTGGAGCTATCGAAGCTTAGCTTCAGGCGGACATAGGAAGCGTCGGCTCCTTTATTTCCATACGATTCGACTTCCCAGGGGATGTTATACAGAAATCCGTGAAGATGATTGCCCGTACTCTCCTCATTAATAGGCAAAGTATACGTTCGGCCGTTCCATGGAAAGCGTCCATCCTCGTACCGATTCGGAGGAAACAGAACCGGAATGCCATGAATAATAGGTCTTGCTCGGAAGGCTTCCATCTCGTCCAGTTCAGGTTCATGCAAAAAACGGTATCCCCGCTCGGTGTCGCGAAACGCAATCAAGTTTCCCCCGATCCGGGGCAATATAGCACACTCATAAGCTCCCGAATAAAGCCATATGGCTTCTTCGTCATGATAAGTTCCCTGTTTGGCTGATGCCTCTTTCTTCATCTGTCACCCTGCTTTCCATGCTTAATCTATTCTTTCGCCCATTGCGGCTCAAGATCGCGTGCCAATAATCGATTCTTTTTTTATGACGAATATGGCCCCAAGCGGCAATTTTCCTAAACCTCTCCGCATACAATTTTCCGAATCGCCTCAATCGGAACCTTGGGCTCACGGTCATAGGTGAGCAAACCGTTAATTTCTTGCTCGACATCGGTTAATTGCGTATAGCAAAACCCTTGCACGACTGGTGAGAGATGAAGGGGACGAACTACCGCTGTCAGCCGGTTAATGAAATCCTGGTCATCGCTTGCCCCCGAGTAACCCCAGCCCTCCCAATCGCTTTTCCGGAAGGAAATCCCCCCGAATTCCGTCACGAGAATCGGCTGTTCCTCGTACTGGGTATCTCCGACCAGGATTCTCCGGTTAGCCGGCATGGCTTGGAGTGCATGATCCGCTGTTGCATAGCGCTGCGATAACACCTCTTCCTTCCACTCGTAATCGTGGATGCAGATCAAATCGGTCTTGAGCATCTCCCAACCATCGTTGCCGATCACGAGCCTCGTATCATCGAGTGAACGGATCAAGTGATACATCGCCAACGCATGCTGCTGCTGCTTCATGTCGATCTGGATATTGGGGACGCCCCAGCTTTCGTTAAGCGGCACCCAAGCGACGATGCACGGATGGTTATAGTCCCGCTCTACGATCTCATGCCACTCCTGTGTAAAGCGCTGGACGTACTCTTCCGAATAGACGTAAGCGTTCGCACATTCCCCCCAGACCAGCAAGCCTTGCCGGTCGCATTCATACAAGAATAGGGGGTCCTCCGTTTTCTGATGCTTGCGTACCCCGTTAAACCCCATCGCCTTCGTGAGCGTAATATCGCGAAGAATCGCTTCTTCCGACGGAGGGGTCAGATTGCCATCCGGAAAATAGCCTTGGTCGAGCACCAGACGCATGAAATACGGCCGGTTATTTAGATTGAACTTGCCGTTCTCGATCGAAACCTTCCGCATGCCAAAGTAGCTGTCGCACTCATCTGCCGTGACGCCGTTCACCGTCACCTCAAAATGAACGTCATACAGATTCGGTTTCTCAGGTGTCCACCAGCGTCCCAGCCCATGATCGTTATAGTCATGAAGCCTTATCGTACGCGTCTCTTCCCGGCCTTTGATTTTGAATCTTTCCTCCGCGACCGGCGCGCCCTCGAAGCTGATGTTCACGTTCAGCCAAACCTCTTGGCCCGCGGGAACGTCGGTTAAGAACGAGCGAATTTCAATGTCATTCGTGTCGATATCCGATTTATATTTGATTTTCTTCAAATGAACGGGAGATACCGGCTCCAGCCACACGCTTTGCCAGATGCCCGTCGTACGGGTATAGAAAATGCTGGCGGACTGCTCCTCCCAATACTGCTTGCCTCTGGGCTGTGTCAAATTTTTGCTGTCGTCTTCTGCCCTCACCGTTATGACATTGACGTCATCCGCCAGCAAGTCGGTAATGTCCGCATGAAACGGAGTATGTCCCCCTTCGTGAATGGCGGCCAATTGCCCGTTGACCCACACGCGCGCCAAGTAATCCACCGCGCCGAAATGAAGGACGACCCGCCGTCCTTCCCAAGCTTTCGGAATCTCGATGGCCTTCCGATACCAGACGACATCATGAAAGGAAGGATCGCCAATCCCGCTGAGCGCGCTTTGATAGGCAAACGGCACCTGAATCGTCCGATCGAACGCTGCATCGGCTAGATACCATTTTTCGCTATGGCCCTTCCTCTCATCGTCAAAAGCAAATTCCCATTCTCCGTTTAAGCTTAGCCATTCATTCCGTCGAAGATCAGGACGAGGGTAATCCGTCCTAGGCGTATTAAGTGTTGTCATTGGGCTAAATTCCTCCTGTACCATCATTGTAATTGTTGCGAATGACCTTATCCGAATCCCCAGAGCAATCACTCTGGCCTTAGCCGTCGATATGACGGTACATCCAGGGGTCCGCCCCGTTTGCCATCATCGGGTTCGTGAATGTCATATCCGTAATGAAGACTTCTTTTCTTTTTGTCATCGTTTGTGATCCTTTTCGCTCGAATAAAACATACTTTTTGTTTTAATTGAAGAGAATCTTTATATTTAAAGCAGTTAAGTGTTCTTCCTCTCCTTCCCTTTTCGAATGAATTACAATTTTCGCATTCTAAAGCTTTTTCAACCATTATTTTACCCATATATGTTAGTTCATTTAGGATTATAATGGGATAATCAATCCATTGTCAACGATTTCAAACATATTTATTGTTTGTTTGAAGCAAAAAAAAGGCGCTAACGCACCATTATATACATGTTTTTTGTTTTGATTAGTTATCCGCAATCGTATCGTAATGAATTTTCATGATAATGTCTTGCTGGTGGTCTCCAAAACCGTGTCCAAATATATTAATGCCACCTTTATTTACAGCATCGGGCTTGACGCCAAGCTTGAAAGAGATATAGGGGAATGAACCTAATTGTAGATCTTCCAAACAAACATCAGAAATCTTTTCATTATTCACCGTGCTTCTATGATTGTCGATTCGAAATGTCTTCAAAAGCCCGTACTGCGTACTGCTGTCTTGCCACCAGGCCGGATTGTTCTTGCCTCGGCGATCCCCGAAATCCCCTGGTGACGTCCAGTTTCCGATTTCTACATGATTGATCCAAATCGTAATGTCGGAGGGCCAGTCGTTATTGAAGTTAGGGGCTTCCGAACATATCTCCAAAGAAAATTCAACGGAGTTCAGATGATGTTTTTGCGGGAAAGCCTTGGGAAAACGATATTCGATCCATCCTTGTCGAAACCAGATGATTTCCGCCGTTTTGCATTCAGGGAAAAAGAAGCTGGATGGATCGTCTTCAACAATGAGCATAGCGTCGGGATTAGCCATACCACAGGTTGGTTGGACGTCAAATTCGAAGAAATGCCCGATAGGCATTTCGATCTCGTAGCTTTGATCCTTATTTTTGTATCCTGCAATCGGATTCAAAATAAATCTCACATCGTCGAAATTCCTGTTACATATCTTCATGGCTCCGCGGCTTGCCGGCAGGATCTCCGTTTGAATAAGTCCCGCCTCTTCAAGGACTCTGACGTTTACACCTGCGGTAGACGTCGGTATTTGCAGCTTTTCCCCGATTTCATTCACATTGATATTATTATGATTCAATAACAACTTGATGATATTCAATCTGGTGTGGGAGGATAGAGCATGCGCGACTTTCACAAGCTCGTCAGGCTCGTTAATGGAGAGTTCTAGCATCAAGATACTGCCCCTTTAAAATTTAATATTTGTTCCATATTATATAAGTTAAAGCAAATGAGCTCCTTTGTACATAGTTGCTTATGAACCCGTCCAAAATCAACCATAGATTTTATTTAAAAGTCTCTTTCCAAGGAGGACAATGACAAAAAGGCGGAGAGCTCGTCTCCACCTGAATGAGAAATATCGTGTTAATACGTAATCCGCCTTATCGGACTCAAATCTCTCTTGCATACATGTTCTGATCCTGCAATCGAATCAGAACCTTACCATAACGTCCGCCCTCCTGAATGACTACTTGGCCGGACGGATATGCTTGCTCCAAATAGTCAGCAATGAGGTTCCGATTCCGCTCATCTGTAGGCAGACGGTGATGGCCCAGCCAAGTCAGCGCTTCCTGTAACGCCGCTTCTCGGGTGACCTCCGTCGTTTTCGTTTCCCGCGTGATTAGCGATTCGTAGGCATAACCTTTCAGATACAGCAGATGCAGCAAGTATCCCAATTCTGAATGTGTCGCATGGTACGGCTGACCGGTGACGAGCGGCCAAATTTCATTCACTAGGCTATGCTCCGAAGGGCTAGCCGGCATACTGATATAACAGAATTTCCGTGCGCAATGGAGCAGCTTCTCTACGCTTTCCCAATTGTGAATGACCGGGCACATCGAGGCAAAGACAAGATCGAAGGCCTGGCTCCAGCCTTTGGCCAACACGTCAAGATCTTCAAACCGTTCAGGTACAATCTTCACCTGGTCATCGGCGAACTTCGAGATGTTTTCTTCCAGCAATTCGATCTGCGGGGGAGAGGTTTCTACAGCCGTAACACGGGCTCCTCGCTCCGCAAATGGCACGGAGAATACCCCTGAGGCTGCGCCAATATCCAGAACGGAGGCATTTTCAAAGCGAACTCCTTGTCCTTCAAGCCAGTTCATAATTCGCTTGCTACGTGTTCTCCCCTCTTCGCTAAATGATTGTTCGTTAAAGGTCTTGGCCTTATTGTCAAAAGCTCTGGCAGGATCGATGCCATTCTTTTTCAGCCTGCTGATTTTCAAATCTGACTCGTCTTTCCAAGCTTCTTCCCAGTTGGCTGCATTGAAAAAATCGTTCATGAGCTTTCCCCACGCTTTCCTTATGGTTGATGGTTACCTTCAACAAACGGCCTGATTCAGCCTGCCGCCGCCTGTTCATGCTCCGGCGATTTCCCTTTACGGAGAAAGAGGCCGAGTACGAGTGCTACGAGCGCTATGATAACGCCGAACCAGAATGCGTTGTTAATACCGGCCGCAAGTCCTTTGGCGATTTCCGCGGGAGCCTGCGGATCGCTCGCTCCGCTCAAGTACTGCTTCTGTCCGCCCGACATAATACTGATGTACAAGGCAGTACCGATGGCGCCGGACACCTGCTGCAGCGTATTCAAGATCGCGGTCCCGTGCGGGTGCAGATGGCTTGGCAGCTGGTTGAGCCCAGCTGTCTGTGCGGGCATCATGACTAGCGCGATACCAATCATCAGCGCGATGTGAACGGCGACGAGGAAGCCGGTGCTCGTTGCTTCGTCGAATCGGGTGAATTGCCACAACGAGATGACGGCAATGGCCAGTCCTGGGATGACCAGCACGCGAGGCCCGAACTTGTCAAACAGCTTGCCTGAGACCGGCGCCATGAACCCGTTCACGATCCCGCCAGGAAGGAGGATCAAACCGGACTTGAATGCCGTGACCATGAGCACACCTTGCATAAACATCGGAAGCATAATCGCCGATGAGAAAAATGTCATCATAAGCACAAAAAGCAGCACCGCGACAAGCGCAAATGTCGGATACCGGAACGCCCGTAAATCCATGACAGGCTCCTTCAGCAGCAGTTGCCGCCAGACGAACAGGGCCAAGGCGACGCCTCCCGCCGTGATGGTCCAAATCACCGCCGGCTCCGACCAACCGTGCTCGCCAGCACTGCTGAACCCATAGACGATTCCGCCGAAGCCGATCGTCGACAACACGATGGATAAGAGGTCCACTCGCGGTCGGGTGACTTCCGACACATTCTTCAAGACAGCCGCTCCTATGATAATGGAGAGCAGCGCAAACGGTATCACCAGATAAAACAGCCAGCGCCATGAAAGCGCGTCAACGATTAATCCCGATATGGTCGGGCCTATCGCCGGTGCAAACATGACCACGAGTCCTAACATCCCCATCGCTCCACCCCGCTTTTCCGGCGGATAGATGGTCATGATGACGTTCATCACCAGCGGCAGCAGCATGCCGGTTCCTATCGCCTGAATAATCCGCCCGATCAGCAGCACGCTGAATTCCGGCGACACCGCCGATACGACTGTACCGACGAAGAATAAAGTCATCGCCGACAGAAATATTTGCCGGGTCGTGAACCATTGCTGCAGGATGGCCGTCACCGGAACCAGGACGCCAACGACGAGCATGTAGGCGGTGGAAAGCCACTGGGCCGTTGCCGCAGATACGTCAAACGATTTCATCAATTCGGGAAGTGCATTGCCCATAAGCGTCTCGTTTAAAGCGGCGACGAACATGCCAATAATTAGAGCAAACATGATTGGACCGCGCTTAATATGTTTTAAATCGATCATAAGGTTCTCCCCCAAGCTTCTGTATTTAGCTCATTGTTGATGACCGCGGCGACAAAGGCGCCCATCGAAGCCGCAGCTATAGCCTGATGCATTCGCGATGCTGCATCCCCGGCGCTATAGACACCCGGAATGTTCGTTTTTCCGAAGTCATCGACCTGGACCGCTCCCCATTCCGTGATCTCGCATCCGATCGTTCGCGGCAAGTCCGATCCCGTAACCAGCTCCGGTTTGAAAAAGATCCCCCTGCATGGAACGGTCGTCCCGTCTTCAAGAACGACTTGCCGGACGATCCCGTCGCTAGAGTCGATGTGCCGGATCGGCGAGTCGAACAGAGGCACTTGATTCCGTTGGAGCTCCTCACGCTCAGCATCCGTCAGCTCATCGGGGCCATTCGTGCAGACGGTAAAACGGTTCGTCCATCCGGATATGAGTGGAGCGAAATGCATAAGCTCAGCCCCCTTCGTAATGATGACAAGCGGCTGATCCCTTAACTCCCAGCCGTCGCAATACGGGCAGACAAAGGCGCTTCTCCCATAAACCTCCCCCAACCCTGGAATGTTCAGCGGCCGATCCTTCATACCAATGGCAAACAGCACCTTTTTGCTCGCAAAGGTTTTTCCTTGCGCAGTCGCAATTTGAAATTGACCGTCTGTTCTCGCAATCAATACAGCTTTATCATCCACGAAGGACACCGTTGGATAGGCGCCAATCTCTTCCTTCGCAATGCGCCGAAATTCGCCGGGACTTATTCCGTCTCGGGTCAGAAACCCGTGAGTCTCTTGGGTTACAGCATTACGAGGACGGCCTTCATCGATCACCGCGACATGCTTCCTTGCCCTCCCCAGCACGAGGGCAGCGTTCAACCCCGATGGACCGCCTCCAATAATCACTACATCGAGAATCTTTTTATCCGCCATAAATTTATACCTCCATAGACCGATAATATCCATAATTAGAATACAAGACATGCATCAATTCTTCTTTACCTTGTGACTGCAATGTTTGAGCTCCTCATCCCATACCTTCCCTTCTCATTTCTTCCCCCTCATGATCACCATTATTATGGACCTTCGATATCCATAATAAATGTTTTAACTTCAAATTGCAATGACATTTTATTTTGAACCGAACTTCTCTCCCATTGGCCGGCGAATTTGGAGATCACATCAACGGTGACTGCCTCGCTCTCCTTATGTCCAACACAATTCCGCATAAGCTAAAAATAAAGAGGGTGTCCCACAGCCATTATCACGGCTTTCGGGATACCCTCTTTGGTTATTTCTTTATGATGACATTCTCCGTCTTCGAGCTCTAGTCGAACAGATGGCGAAGCTCCGGTACGACATGCTCCGGACGCTCGCCGCTCAGTGCCGTAATGAGGTTGCGGGCTGCGAGCATCGCCATATCGAACCGGGTCGACGAGGTCGCCGAGCCGATATGCGGCAGCGTCACGACATTCGGCATGTTGAAGAATGGATGATCGGGCTGCGGGGGCTCCGGATCGAACACATCGAGCCCGGCACCGCGGATTACGCCGGTCTGCAGCGCCTCGATCAGAGCGGCTTCGTCTACGGTCTGACCACGGGAGGCATTGATGAGAAAAGCCGAAGGCTTCATCAGCGCCAAGTGCTCCTTGCGGATCATATGATGCGACTCCGGTGTGAGCGGTGTCATCAGTACCACGAAGTCAGAAACTTTCAATACTTCTTCCAGCGTCGAGTAAACCGCTCCATATTTCTGCTCCGCCTCGGGCTTGCGCGAACGGTTGTAGTAATGGAGCTTCATCCCGAAGCCGTGCACCGCGCGCTGGGCGATGGCTTCACCGATCCGCCCCATGCCGATGATGCCGATCGTGCGGTGATGCACATCCAAGCCGAAGTTGGCGTCCTCCGCCTGCTTCTTGCCGCGCTGCCACTCGCCCCGCTTGACATAGGCATCCAGCTCGGGAATACGGCGAGCCGCGGACAACATGAGAGCCAGTACCAGATCGGCAACCGTATCATCCAGCACATAAGGAGTATGGGTGCCGACGACTCTGCGTTCGCCCATCGCCTCCAGATCAAAGTGGTTGTACCCGACCGAGATGCTGCTCACGGCCCGCAGCTTGGGCGCGCGGTCCAGCAATTCGCGGTCTATCTGGGACCCGGGCGTCAGCAGTCCGTCCGCTCCTTCCAGCTCGGATAACAGCTGCTCGCGGGATGCTGTTCCCTGCCCGTCCCACATCTTACAGATGGCATGCTCCTGCAGATAGCTCAGTACCTCAGCCGGTATCGGCTTGGAAATATAGATCGTCGGTTTACTCATCGTTCTCTAGCTCCCCCTTGGCATGCTTGTGCGAGTTTATCTGTAATGGCTTAGTTGGCTACTGCCTGCTCCGATGCCGGCAGCACTTCGTTCAGACTGCCCGAACGATACCCGAGCAGATCCAGTGTCACATAGTCATAACCGATCTCCCGCAGCTTGGCATGCACCGTCTCCGCGACAGGCAGCAGCTCGGCCAGGTCCGAAGCGGCCACCTCGATCCGGGCCAGATTGCCGTGCTGGCGGACCCGCACTTGGCGGAAGCCAAGCTGCATGATGAAGTCCTCAGCCTGATCGATCATCGACAGCTTGCGAGCCGTAATCTCCTCGCCGTACGGAATCCGCGACGACAAGCAGGCGAAGGACGGCTTATCCCAGGTCGCCAGCCCGAAGTTGCGGGACATATGGCGGATCTCCGACTTGCGAATGCCCGCCTCCAGCAGCGGAGCAAGCACGCCGCGTTCATGCGCCGCCTGCAGTCCGGGGCGATGCTCGCCCAGATCGTCCGCAATCGCTCCGAACACGACATGCGGATAGCCTTTCGCTTCGGCGATCGGGATCAGATGATCGAACAGCGAGTTTTTGCAGAAATAACACCGGTTCGTCGGGTTCTCCGCATATCCCGGAATATTCAGCTCGCTCGTCGGAATCACCTCGTGCGGCGCTCCGATTGCCTCGGCCAGCTTGATCGCCTCGGCCTTCTCCCTCGCCGGATACGTCTCGGAATCAGCCGTAATAGCTAGAACGTTGTCCGCCCCGAGAGTGTCCAAAGCCGCCTTCAGCAGAAAGGCGCTGTCCACCCCGCCGGAGAAAGCCACCACGACCTTCCCCATATCGCGCAATATATGTTGGAGCCTTTCGTATTTACTTTCCATGCTTGCTTCAATCCCTGCCATACGTTCGGCCTCCTTCAAAGTCCGATAACGGCTTTCAACCGTTATGCACACGTTTTCCATAGCCCGCGTCACACATGTGTGGTCCGCTGTAGCCTATTATAGAACGTTTTCGGCTAAGAGGAAATCGTTTTTAAGGAATTGTTGCAAAAAACCTCGCAACAGCTCGGGACGGAAGCCCTCCGCAGCCAGGCGCGCATTGGCACGTGCCTGGCTGGAAGTGCGCCGCTAGCCGGTGCAGAAAAGACGCTGCCGCTTAACCCAGCAGCTGCTCAATATCCGCTTTCAGCTCAGAAGGCTCTGTGCGTGCTCCAAATTGTTTCACGACATCACCCTCGCGGTTCACCAGGAACTTGACGAAGTTCCATTCAATATCCCCCGTGCGGTAAGGCTCAGGTACGCTCTCCACCAGATACTGGTACAGCGGATGGGCATGCTCGCCCTTCACGTCGATTTTGGCGAAAAGCGGGAAGCTCACCTTGTAGTTCAGTTCGCAGAACTGCTTGATGTCCTCTTCCGTTCCAGGCTCTTGGCCTGCAAACTGATTGCAGGGGAATCCGAGCACGACCAGCCCCTGATCAGAGTAAGCTTCGTAGAGCTCCTGCAGCCCTTTATAATGAGGAGTCAAACCGCAAGCGCTGGCCGTATTCACAATCAGCAGCACCTTTCCTGCATAAGCGGACAATGACTGGTCAGTTCCCTCGATCGTCTTGGCGGTAAAATCGTACACGTTCATCGGTTAAAGTCCTCCTCTTGATTACACCCAGATTAGTTGCTGCAGCAGGCTTGCCTGCATTCTACTCTATTGTAGCATGTCCAGCCTGTTGGAACAAAAAACCAAATACCGGCCGAGACGAATTAGAGAAATTGCACCGGGTCTGGTACAATAAATCCAATTCACTGATCATTACGGAGGGACTCTCTGACATGAACGATATTGCCATCATCCAACAGAAGCTCGAACAAGCTATCGAACAGCTCGAAGCTCGATTCCTGGAACGGGAAGAACTGATCCGTCTCCTCTTGCTGGGCCTGATGGCCGGCGAAAATGCACTGCTGGTCGGGCCTCCCGGCACAGCCAAGTCTCAGCTTGCCCGCGGCGTCGCCCAGTTATTTGACGGTGGCCGCTGGTTTGACTATTTGCTCACAAGGTTTACCACACCCGATGAAATGTTCGGCCCCGTCTCGCTTCGCCAGCTCAAGCTGGACCAATATGTCCGCCAGACGGAGGGCTACCTGCCTGCGGTCGACTTCGCCTTTCTGGACGAAATTTTCAAGGCCAACAGCGCCATTCTCAATGCACTGCTCTCCATGCTCAACGAACGCATCTTCTTCAATGGACAGGAGAAGCAGCAGGCTCCACTGCGCTTCCTGATCGCCGCCTCCAACGAGCTACCCGATGACAATGAGCAGCTCGAAGCGTTGTACGACCGGTTTCTGATCCGTTACGAGGTAGAATATTTGAAGCAAATGTCCAGCTACGAGCGGATGTTCCAGCTGTCGGACGAGCCGCTGTCCCCAGTGCTCTCGCTGACCCACGTGGACACGGTGCGGGCCGCAGCCTCCAAGGTGACTCTGCCCGAGACGCTGATTTATATGCTGTATCAGCTCAAGACGGCGCTGGAAGACAAACAATACAAGCTATCCGACCGGCGCTGGCGTAAGATCGGACAAGTATGGCAGACCTCCGCCGCGCTGAACGGGCGCACCGAAGCAAACGTCTGGGACACTGTATTCACCCCGCATATGCTATGGGATAACCCGGAGGATTACAGCGTGCTGAACGGCCTGTTTCAGCAGAGCTTCCAGGATACGCTTAAGGCGGAGACAGAACGCGAGCTACCGCTGCGCCGATACGACCGAATCGCCAAGCATTGGCTCGGTCAGGAGGAAGCGCTCCATGCCTTCCAATTCAAGAAGGAAATCGGCGCACGCCTCAGCCAGGAGGATCAGCAAAGAGCCAAAGCCAACCTGGAAGAATGCAAGCTGGAGCTGGAGGAGACCGCACGCGAGCTGCAGGGCAAGCTTGTGCAGTGGCTGCAGCGGGAGAAGGATTTGCCGGGATACATCCGTAACCGCAACTTTCTGGTACTGCAAACAGCGCACTTTGCGGTGAAGTACACGCATCTTCGCATTCAGGGCGAGCGCACGCTGCAGACGCTTCAGGGGCTATACCGCACGCTGTTCGACCGCGAGCTGCCCGGCGTGGATTACGACTATACGCTCTAGGGAGACGAGGTGAGCCTATGATCATCCGTGCGGCCAAGGTCGACCGCTATGTATTTGACGGGTATGTGACGAATTCACGTACCGCCCAGGAGTGGATGCGGGATGTGCAGCTGCGCACCGCCTGGTTCACGGTAGAGCTGTTCGCCGACTTCTACCACTGCTTTTATTTGGCCAAGCCCGAGGAGGAGCCTTACGTTCAGGCGGAGCCCTTCCACCGCTGGATGGTCCGGGAGCTGCGGAGGCAGCACTTCTACCGCAAGCTGCATCCCCTCACGATCGGGCAAGCCAATGCTTCCTTCCGCACCGCACTCAAGGCGCTGATGTGGCTGACGGCAACCTTCGAGGAAGAGGTCAAGCGTCGCAAGCAGGAAGAAGCCCAGCTGCGCACGATCGGTCTCAGTGAACGCAATAAGCAGCAAGGCCAGCACGAGCAGGAGGCATCGACCGTGCAGGAGCATCTGTCGGACAAGCAGGTCGAGAAGCTGCGCCTCGTCGGCTATACGCTGCAGCAGGGCAAGCAGAAGATTGAGGACAAGCAGGCCGCCCTCGATGCCAAACCTCTGGCGGCCGGCGAGGTTCAAGCGCTGCGCGAGCGTGTCAGCTCCCTTCAAGAGGAGATGCGTACGGACTTCCTCCGGCGCGATAAGCTGCGGCACAAGCTAGCCAAGGCGGAGCAGGAGCTCCGTGATGCGGAGAAGCAGGCCGAGCGGCTCCGGCGCAAGGAGCAGGAGTCGTTCCGCCTGCTGGATGAGCAGCTCGGCGCTTGGATCGGGCAAGCTCTCTCCGAATCGCTTGGACGCGAAGCCGCGGAGGAAACGGACTTATCCGAGCTGCTGAAGGCGAACCAGCTCGTGGCGAACCGCCGCTGGGGCAGCGACCTCGGGCGGTTGCATCGGCAGCAGTATGCGGGTTACTTGCAGTGGGTGGAGAAGCTGAAGCGCTATCCGGACCTTCTGAGCTTCCTGCAGGAAGTCGGGCGTCAGCTCCAGCAGCTCAAGGCTTCGCGCAAGAACGCCCGATCTCCTCGTATTCCCGAAAGCTATGACGACCTGCGGCAATCTGCGGATATCGCCCATATGCTCCCGAGCGAGGCCAGCCTGCTGGCCGACCCGGATTACGAGGATTACTTCCTGGTCAAGTGGCTGGAGGGCAAGCTGCTGAGCTACACCATCTCAGGCCGCGCCCAGGAGCCGGAGAAAGGTCCGGTCATCTGCATGCTGGATACCTCCCACTCGATGCGCGGGGCGAAGCTGCGGCTGGCCCAGGTGTTCATCGCAACCTTCGCTTCCTTCAGCATGCTGGAGAAGCGCGACTTCCAGCTGCTGCTATTCGGCGCCCGCGGCGAGCTGCTGGAGCGTCCGCTATATTGGCGCAAGCCGGATTGGGCAGGCTTCTACTCGCTGTCGCAGCTTGCCTTCGGCGGCGGGACGCACTTCGATGCGCCGCTGCGGCGCGGCATCGAGCTGGTCGGCACTGAGCCGCGCTACCGGGACGCCGACTTCGTCATGGTCACCGACGGCGTCGGCTCGGTGTCTCCGCCTGTGCGTGAGGCGCTGGCAGCGCTCGGGCAGACCAAGCGCGTGCGTCTGCACACGCTGATCGTCGGCACGGCGCGGCAGCATCTTGCGCAGCGCTACGACCTGCCCGGCGTGTCGCACCAGGTGCGCTTCGCCGCCACCTGGGAAGCGCAGCAGCAGCAGGATCTGCTGCTGGATGTGGTGAAGCCGCAGCGGCGGCCGCTCCGGTCCCAGTCTTCGCCTGGCGAATAGCCCGAGGACAGCGACGGCCGGGCGTGGCGGGTATATCCTCATGAACCGCAAGGCTGCTGAAGCCTCGGGAAATACGAATAGCCCGTCCTCCCTGTACAGAGGGAGACGGGCTATTCGGTATGCAAGCACTAACGCGTTGTTCTGCTGTTGGCTTCAAAGCCTGACGGCAACGGGCTGGGCTCCCGCGTTGACCTAAGTGGAGCCCGGATCCCTACATCAATAAGGCAGCGCGGCCTCCCGGCCTTCTTCCCTGACCTTCTCGCGCATCCGCTCGACCAGCACCTCCAGAGTCTCCGGCAGCAGCAGCTCGATCGGCGAGATGCCCTTGTCGAATTGCAGCGCCTCCGCCTCCATCACGACGACGTAACGGTCTCCCAGCTTGGCGATATGCAGCCGATCTCCATAATCGGCGAGCAGCGCCCGCACGGTCATGCCGCCGAGATCGATCTTCATCTCCAAGTCAGGCTTTTGCTCGACCATGATGGATGCCGCCTCGATGACCTGGGCCGGCTCCCATTTCTCCTGAAGCTCCCGCTTCTCACTATGCGCCCACAGTTCCATTTCCTCCAGCTCGCGTTCCTTGGCTTCCGTATTATCTTCGTATACCTGCTCCACGTACTGCTGCACGAACCCAAGCACCTGCTCGTTCATCAGCTCCGGAACGGATTTCTCATACTCGACATATTTCAGAAAATCCTCGAAATAGCGCGCGTGGGAGGATTGGTGGATCTTCAGCTCCCAGTTCTCCAGAATGCCGGGCTCCGGCATATGCGGATACATAATCGACTTCAGATTTTTGGCGTTGATCGCCATCTCGACACGGTCAAGCAGACTGCGTTCGTCCGTGATACGGGCAATTTTCTGCTCGAAATCACATTTGAATACGAATAGGAACGGCTCATCGAAGAGCTGGTTGAACTTCGCCCGCACGACGAACATCGCACCGCCGCGGATCGCGCTTGCTTCCATGTAGGCGGTAACCAGCTCGTCGGCATGGCCCATGAATTGATCCAGCGTTCCAGCCATGCGCAGCCTGGCGAACAAGTTATAGTTCGGATTGCTGTCGAGATCGTAGCCGGGCTCAGTCAGGAAACGCCCGATCTTGGTAGGCACCTGCTCGGCCTTCGGATGGCGCTCGGCCTTCCGTTTGGCTGTTTTGGAGAACTCGCCGTCAAGAAACCCGCTGAGCTCGCTGTCCGCATAAGCTTCCCCGTCCATGGTCTGGAAGTGCTTGCTGCGCTTCCCCTGTCCTTCTTCCCCATCCACTTGGATGACAAAAAATGAAATATAATCAACGTCAAATTTCACGCTTATCCCCTCTTCCGTCCGGCTCTTCTGAATCCGGATTCTAGCAACTTCTCGCAAGAAGTCGTTTTTTTAGTATACAACACCCGGACCTACCGTTCCTAGTACAAAACGCATGCCAATTTCTAAGGCCGTTTTTCTCCCAGGCTTTCCGTGAATTTTGTCACTATACCTCATTTTTTCGTAAAGGGTGATTCTAAATCTTTCTTTGTTCATGGTAAGATAGAATTATAGATTTGACGAAATGAGGTTTCTTATGTCGAATAAACCGTTTATCTCCGCTCCAGCTTCCTCCAAAGCATGGAAAGCACTTCTAGCGGCGTCGCTGATCATAGCTCCCGTCGTCTATCCCGCCCCTGCTGCCCATGCCAGCTTGACCCCTCAACCGGTTCACGACATCATCGCACTCCCCGGCGAGCGGATGAAGCTGCAGCTGAAGGATTTATTTGGCGGCAGCGAAGGGACTTTCCAGATCGAGGGCAACAGCGACAGCGAGATCGTATCCTTGAATCGCGATGCCAACGACCTGCAGTTATTTTTCCGCCAGCCGGGTCAAGCCACATTTACGGTCACGTTGAACGGAAATTCCCGCCAAGTCGCCGTGAACGTCCTGGATGCCGGCACTGACGGCCAGATGGACATCGGCGATCTGGTGCGTTACATGGGAGCCAACCCCTCCAAGTTCACCGATCGCTCCTCCGTCTCCACCTACCTGCAAACCCTGGCTCCGGGAGAAGTGAAAGCGAACCACTCGCCTGTCGTCACCCAAGCCACATACGCGGTGCGGTATAGCTCGGGGTTTACGCTGGATGTGTCTGCCTTCTTCAGCGACCCGGACGGCGACGCGCTGGACTATGTGGTCCTTCCGGCTTCGATGAATGGCGTTCAGGCGTCCATGTCAGGAAGCCGACTGACCTTGACCGGCAGACAAACGGGCAGGACCGCATTCACCATCTATGCAACCGATCCCAAGGGCGCATTTGCATCCATCAAGCTGCTGCCTAATACGCCTCCCGCTCCCGTATCCCTCAATGCCAGCGTATATTCAGCCGTGTATCAGCAGCCGTCTGCCATCTCGCTTCCTCCTTACTTCTTCGATGCGGATGGAGACCCGATCAGCTTCCGGATAGCCGAGACAACGGTCACAGGAGTTACCTATACCGGGAACCTGCAGCCTCTCAGCCCTTTTATCGACGGAAGCATGCTGAAGTTCACCGGGCAGCTCGCTGGAACTACGAATCTCTCGCTGATCGCCAGCGACGGGCAGTACGAGTCAGTTCCTTTCCGTCTTACGCTGAACCCGTCCCAGGAGGCCGGCAACCGTCCGCCCGTCGGCACACCGCTTTCGGTACAGGTAGCTCGAGATACGGAACTTCCTTCCGTCATGCTGAATTCCCACTTCTCCGATCTGGACGGCGACCCGCTAACCTATACGGTCTCCCCTTCTGTATCTGGAGGTGTGACTGCCAGTATCATCGGCGACCAGCTGGTGTTCAATGGCCGGATTAAGGACAATGCGTCCTTTAACGTAACCGCTACAGACAACCACGGCGCGTCAGTTAGCGCAGCATTTACATACACCATCGAGAATCGTCCACCGATAGGGACGCCCTTCACCGCCAAAGTCTCTAAGAACGCTAAGCTTCCGTCAGTCACGCTCGCTACCTACTTCTCCGACCCGGACGGAGATGCACTGACCTATACGGTTACGCCTCAGACATCAGGTGGGGTAACCGCGGCTATCAACGGCGGAACGCTTGTATTCGAGGGTCTTCTTACAGACAACGCATCCTTTACGGTCACGGCCCAGGATAACCAAGGCGCCAAAGCCAGCGCTGTCTTTACTTACACCCTGGAGAATCGTTCTCCTGTAGCAGCGAAAGAATGGATAGGCCTAAGCGTTCATAATAGTGTCCCTGACATCTATCTGCCTGACAACTTCAGCGATCCGGACGGAGATCATCTCGAATTCCATATCACTCCGATGGAACAAGGCGGCTTGAGCGCACTTATCAATGGAAGCTTTCTGAGCTTTAACGGGATACCCAGGGAGAACGTTTCCTTCACGGTTACGGCTATCGATCCGGATCAGGCATCGGCCAGTACCGTGTATCAGTTGACACCGGTTAATACTGCCCCGACGGCTACATCGAAAACCTTCTCTGGTGCGAGAGGCGAGACACCGGACACCCTTGACTTGACCGAGAACTTTCACGATGCGGAAGGCGACCCGCTTCAATTCAGTCTCTCTTCTACCGCGACAAGTGGAGGGCTAACCGGCTATATTGATGGTCATCATCTCTCCTTCACCGGACAGCAGGATGGTGAGGCCTCCTTCGATATTACGGCTACCGACCCGATGGGCGGTTCCCGGACAGTTACATATACGTTCTTGCTTAGCAATGGAGCTCCCGTAGGCACTCCGTTCAAAAAGGAAGTGACCAGGAACTCGGAGCTAGAACCGATTGATCTGAGCTCCTACTTCACCGACCCGGACGGTGATGCCTTAACTTATGAAGTGACCCCTTCGTTCCCGGAGGAGGTTCAGGGCATTAAGGCGAAAATTGTCGGCAGCCAGCTTCAATTTAAAGGCAGTATCACGGGTACGGCAAGCTTTACGGTCAGGGCCACCGATGGTGAAGGCTTGTACGGTGAGGCTGTCTTTACGTTCACCGTATCGAATCGGATTCCCGTAGCCAAGGAGCCGGTCGTCTCGATTCCCGTGCATAACTTGGTCGACACAATCTACTTGACACAAAACTTCCTGGATCCGGATGGGGACAAGCTGACGTTCTCCGTAGATCCTTCATCTGCCGGAGGATTATCGGCTTCCATATCGGGAGAAAAGCTGCTGATCCAAGGAGTGCCCAGAGAGCAGGCCATCTTCACCGTAACGGCAACAGATATCCATGGCGCATCAGTTAGCGCATCTTACAAGCTGATGCCTATCAATAACCCGCCCAAAGCGGAGAATCAAACCGTTACAGGCATCTGGAATCAGACACCGCTCCCGATGCCGCTGACGGACAACTTCGTGGATCCCGACATGGACCCGTTGACTTATAGCGTGACGCCTGCTTCCAGCGGGGGGTTGACCGCTTCTATCGAAGGAAATGCCGTTCTATCCTTCACGGGGCAACAAACGGATTCCGCGAGCTTCAACGTCACCGCAACCGACCCGATGGGAGGGTCACACACGGTTACGTATAGGGTAGAGCTGACAAACCTCCCTCCGGTAGGCAGTGCGCTTCAATTGAATGTGAACAAGCGTTCCACAGTATCTGCTATTCAATTGAACAAGCTCTTCACGGATCCGGAAGGAGACAATCTTTCGTACAGCTTTACAATCAACGCTTCGGGGGGGCTGGGGGCGTTTATTTCAGGAGGCTTCCTTGTTTTCGAAGGACGGCTCCAGACCGATGCCACCTTTACCGTAACCGCAACGGAGATTCGTCACGACTCACTTCCCGCATTATCGGGAGCAGCTTCCATTTCACTGCAAGCCGTCAATCAAGCCCCGGTGCCGGTGCCGCAAGAATCTGTCGTAACCGGGTACTTTTTGGCTGCCGGCCAGCATGAGATCAGCTTTACGAGCGAGCCGTTAAGCTCGTTGTTTTCGGACCCGAATATGGATCCGTTAAGCTTCGACGTGAGCCCTCTTCTGCCGCATGGATTGACTGCTGAGATCATTGATCAAGAAGGCAGCAAGAAGCTTCATATCTTCGGCATGCTGGGTCAAGAAGAAGCGACTCCTGAATTTACGGTCACGGCCACAGATGATTCTGGAGCGACAGCCTCTCTGACTTATCAGCTAAAGCCCAACCATGCTCCGGCCTTTATTGGGAACTTCCAAGGCCAGCATGAACAGCGTATATTTATCAAAGGTACAGGCCCACTCCCAGACCTAGATCTGAATACGCTTGTGGCAGATACCGACAGCGATCCGCTGACATTCTTGCTCAATGACAGCTGGTACTGGGATGAGCCGATAGAACCTAATCTCGATGGTCTGGAAAATGTGTATCTAAGCGGTAATACACTTAAGTTTGAGGGGCTGCTTCAACATGCAGAATTCAGAGAAACCAGCCTGCACCTCTACTTGACGGCTACGGACGGCAAGGGTGGCGTATTCAACTTCGAGCTGAGGGGGCAATTCAACGAGATTCCTGTTGCACAGGAACCAGAAATCCGGGTGAGCTACTTGAAAGGCCAGCCGGTTGGGGAAGTGGCCCGAGCTAGGGGCATACAAGACAATTTCTACGATAGCGACAATGATGAGCTTTACTATGAAGTAGTGGATGATAAGCCCTATCCTGGCTACGAGGCCAAGCTGGCCTCTGATAATCAAGACCAGGGACGGATGTTTTTGAAGCTGACTAGGACGAAAGAAGCCACTCAGGAGCCGCCTTTCATTCCGGTCAGAGTAAGGGTGGGCGACATCCAGGGCTACGCCGAGGCTTTATACATCTTCCAGCTCAACCAGCCACCGGTCTCGCTGCTTCCGTCCAGCGTTGACGTGTATCCGGACATTTCCATTCTCAATCCGCATAAGCTGTTCGTCGATCCGGACCAGGACGATGACTTCACAGTAAGCATGAATCTGACCGAAAGAGGTCGGGATGGAGAGAACTATTGGCTGAGTACGACACCGGACCATACAGGATTTCTCGAGTTGAACGGCTCGGTTCCTGCTGGAACCGAGGGAACGGTAGTATTCACAGCGACGGATAATCATCAGCAAGTGACGGAGAAGCAGGTCACGGTCAGGAAAGCCGATCAGGCTGCTATCCGGAAAATGCCGGATCAGCAATTGTCCACCGGCAGTACGCTGACTCTCAAAAGCTTGAAGCATCGCTATAATTTGAGCGGCTCGTATACCTTCCGGGCGTTCAGTGATAATCCGTTCCTTCTGGATGCCCGCCTCTCGGAAGACGGTCAAGACTTGCAGTTGACCTCCTTGGCCGCTGAGAGCAATCGCGTAACGCTAATTGCAACTGCTCCGGACGGAACCGGATTTATCGATCAGTTTAACGTAACGGCGAGTCATCGGTTGCGGTCCGGCAATCAATACAGACTGCTGAATCCATTCGGCACGGATGTCATTTCAAATAGCGCGACGATCGAATCTGTGAATCCGCTATTCTCGGCAACCCTAATTGCTGAGTCAGATCCGAATTATTTATTGCTCGAGATTACCGGGCCCGATATTCAGCTGCACGAAAGGACCACGTTTATTCTAAGGTCTAATCTGTACAACGGAAGTGAGGGAACGGTCTACGAGATCCAATTCCCTTTCTTGCCTAAGGAATAGGAACAGCTATCGATGACCGACAACCTATCGTCCCGTAGCTATTACGCGAGCATGATCGACCATCTGCAGCATGGGCGCTATGCTGAAGCCGAGCGCGAAGCGATGGCGGAAATCCGCCAGGCTCCCCTCGCCCCGCAGACCTGGTCCTTGCTGGGCGAAGCCTTGATGCATCAGGGCTTCGGCTTGGCAGCCCGCCGGGCTTTCGATCGCGCCTGGCTGCTGGACCCGCAAGCCGACTGGGTAGACGGCGTTCACCGTCATCTGGAAGACGTGCCCGCCGGTCCCTTCCGTGAAGATGTCGAGCTGCTGCTCCAGCCGAAGAAAGTATCGGTCGCGATCGGCATTATCGCCAAGAACGAGGAACGCGTTATCGCCCGCTGCTTGTCCAGCCTGGGAAGTGCAGCGGACGAGATCGTTCTCGTCGATAGCGGCTCCACGGACCGGACGGTGGACATTGCCTCCGGCTTTCCCGGCGTACGGATTATCCGCACAGGCTGGCAGCAGAGCTTCTCAGAGCTGCGCAATGAAGGACTCCGCCAGATGAGCTCGGATTGGGTGCTGTGGATCGATGCCGACGAAGTCCTGCACCCGGAGGATGTTGCAGCCGTACGAGAGACCGCGGGGCTGTTCGACGAGCTGCCTCTTACGCCGATCCTATACGTGTGGCAGATGAACCAGGTGAGCGGAACGGTGATGCATGAATTTTCGCAGGCCCGTTTTTTCCCGCTCCACCGGGGGCTCTGCTATCACGGAAGAGTGCATGAACAGATCGGGCCGGAGCAGGGCGACCGGCTCAGCTTCCCCGCTTACCGTCAGCCGGTCCGCATTCGTCTGCTGCATGACGGCTATGAGCCTGCCGTGGTAGCGGACAAGAACAAGCTAAGGCGCAATCTGGAGCTTCTGAGCCTAATGACCGAGGAAGAGCCGGAGCAGCCCGGCTGGTGGCTGTACCATGCTCGTGAATCATTGTCACTCGGACTGCGCGAGCAGGCACTTGCGAGTCTGGAGCAAGCGGAGGCTGCTGCCCTGCACGTCCCTTCCTTCGCCCGTATGCTTGATATCTATATGCTGACGGTGAAGCTTCGTGCTGCCGAATCCGACTGGTCAGCTGTCGAGGCCAGCTGCCAGAAGGCGCTCGCCCTCCATCCTGATTTCCCGGATGCACTCTTCTATCAGGCTGTAGCCAAGCTAAAGCAAGGCTACGTCTTATACCGGGAGGCAGAAGCCTCGCTCAAGCAAGCCAAGCTGGGCTTCTCCTCTTACCGGGGCACGGTGAGCCCTGACTATGAAATCAGCCGCTGGAAGGCCGATGCCACCATCGCGGATATTGCCCGCTCGGTCGGAAGATTTGGCGATGCGGCCCAAGTCTACCGGCATCTTGTCGAGCATTTCCCCCATGCGGAAAGCCTGCAGAAGCCGCTTCGGCTTATTGACGAACAGCGATCTGTGCTAAACAGACTTTACGAGGACTAAGCCAGACGGCAGGAGCAGAGCTCCCGGTGACATTTCCCCGGAGATTCCCTCTTGCGGCAAAGCAAAAAGCACGCCTTTCCCTCATACAGGGAGATGGCGTGCTTTTGCTTTTATTTGGGCTTGATGCGACCATTCGATTTACACATAGCGGATACGGCTACTTCGGAAGAATGGTACCGCAGGCGACTCGGCTTCCTGCATTGCCCGCTGGCGGGGATTTATAGTCATCCGCTTTCTCATGAATGACCAGCGAGGTTCCCCCATCCTTGAGCAAGGAATGGGGCTTGCCTTTCTCCAGGGTGACGGCACCAGCCACTATGTCGATCTTAGCCTTTCCCTGTGCATCTGCCACAAGATTCGGCAGGTCGCCCGCATGCGGTCCACCCTCGCTCTTGGTCCCGTGGACATGCCCGCCGGGGTTGAAGTGCCCTCCAGCCGATGCGAAATCTGGAGGCGTACATGCCCCGTTCTCATGCACATGGAAACCATGCTCGCCCGGTACCAGACCCTGGGCCTGCCCTTGAATGCGGACGCCCTCCGGCGAAGGGGATAGGAAGACTTCCCCGAGTGCTTCTCCCTTGGAGCCCGCCAGCTTAACAGGGATGGATATCATCGAGCTTTCAGCGGCCATAACAGCCGTACTGCCTTCACCGGTATGAGCGTCATGTCCCCGCTTCGGCTTCGCATTCGCTCCCATCCAGGGCAGCATCCCGCTTTCGCAGCCTGCTGCCAGCAGCAAGGCCAGCAGAGCCGCCGTAGCCCGGATTCGCTTGTTTGTATTCCGATTCATCCTAATCTTCTCCTCACGCAACGTAATTCCTAGTCTTTACGTTCATTGTTGCCGTGAAGAAGAAGCTTTAAACCAACATACAGCCGAATGATGCTATCTGGCAACGGATTCACGCGCTTTACGAGCCGCTTGCTTGCGGGCGCCGCCGAACAACCCGGCATAAAGCAGAATGACGAGAAGCAGAAGCCCGCTCAGCGCTAGAAAGATATTGCTGAACATAAGCCCGTCCGCAGCGAAGAAAAGCGGGTTAAAGCGGACGGAAGGCGTGCCTAAATCGAGGATTTTGCCCAGAATAGCCGTCGCTGCAGCGCCCGCAATAAAGTTCAGCATCGAGAACAGCCCCATTCCGATACCGGTCTGTTCTTTAGTTAAGGTAAGCGATACGGTATTGGACATGGCAATCTGCATGAACGTCTGTCCTACATAACCAAGGATCAGACATAAAGCAATCCAGTAAGGCGAAAGTCCGGATACCGTGGACAGCGCCAGAAAGCAAAGCAGAAGCAGGAACGCAGCCATATATACCAGAAACGAATTGCCCTTGTCATCGGCCAGCTTGCCGCCTTTTCTTCCCAATAATGCGGAGGAGATCGCCGCCGGAAACAACAGAAAGCCAATGACAGCAGGAGTGATGTGATTGACCCCCGCCAGCAGCTGGGGAATGGTGAAGGCCAGACCGAAGCTGAAGCTCGTAGCCAGAAAAGCAATCAACAGGCCGGACACATAGGCCTTATTGCGAAATAACGCAGGCTGCACAAAAGGCTCCGCAGCCGTGCGGATACGCACCAGGAACAGCACCAGCAGCAGGACCCCCGCCAGCAACAGACCCCAGGCCGAGAGCGTGATGGCTAGCAGCAGCGAAGCTACCGCAGCAGCCAGCAGAGAACCCCCGAGATAGTCGATCCGGCCGGCTTGACCGCGCTCGTCATCCAGGTATTTGCGGTAGAACGGAAGCGTCAGCAGGGCCAGAATGGACAGTGCAAATAAAAATCGCCAGCTTGCAAAGCTCGTCACGAAGCCGGACACAATAGGCCCGAGTGCGGCGCCGAGCGACAAACCGATCGCCGTTGTGCCCAGAGCGCGTCCGCGCTTCTCGGGAGCGAAATAGCGGATCGGGATGATCATGGCTGTAGCCGGAATGACGGAAGCGCCTGCAGCCTGAAGCACGCGTCCGGCAATGATCATCCAGAACTCCGTAGCTGCAAGTCCGACGATTGAGCCTAACGCGAAGAACGTTAGGCCGATGGTCAGCAGATCCTTCAGCCTGTACTTATCCGCCAGCTTGCCGAAGGTCATGGAGCCGATCGCATAGACAATCATATAGGCCGTAACAATCCAACTGACCTGAGCCGCAGACAATTGGAACTGCTTGCTGATTTCCGGAAGCACGACGTTGAACATGGAGGCGTTCATAACCGAGAGAATCAGCGTGAACACCAGAACACGTAACAGCTTCTCCCCGGCTTCGGCGTGTGAGGGTTTCGATATGGAATTCATCTATCCAGCCTTCTTTCTGTCCTGTTCTTCATGCAGAGAGCAGGCTTGTTTGGGTTTGTTCTATTATCCCGCCTTAAACCATACATAGTCAATGCATATGTATGTTAAGTTTTCGTAGCTTATGATGAAAAAAGCAGTCGGGAAAGACACCAGTCCTTTCCCAACTGCTATACTGTGCTGACAGCTCAGCTTTCCTGGGGCAGGAATGGGTTTCTCCATTCCATCAGCATCGCATAGTTATGCGACTCTTCGTCGTCCAGATAATCAGCCATCAGCCTCACCGGCGTACGGCCGCACCTGAGCAGGAACGTCAGGACAGGGTCCTTCAGCTTTCCCTCTATGACGGCTTGCACATAGTCTTGGGCGGACATCTCATCCGCTACACGGTCATAGCCCGGAAGACGCCCTCCCCCCAGCAGACGCTGCAGGTTCAAGCGTACTACGACTTCATACATCGACAGCATCAGCCACTTGCCCAGACCCAGCTTGCGGTAAGCGGGCCTGGCCCCGATGTCGACCACATACAGCGTATTGCCGTCCGCCAGGTGATTGCAGATGTATCCCGCGTCCGTCATCTCCACCCAGCTATGATCGGGGTCCCCGGGATTGTAATTCACAAGCATACCGGTCATGGAAGCAGCCAGCTCCCCCTCGATTTCCACACATAGGGCTCCCTCGGGGAACAGTCTGACATGATTGCCGAGCTGCTCCTCATTCCACCACAGCTCAGGGGAGAACGGCGGAGGAAAGCTTTCCTGCTGAATGCGGATCAAGCCTTCAAAATCAGCCTCCGTATAGGAACGGATCAAGGCCTTCACGGGACGGTCACCGTCAAATACGTAGATGTCCTTCCGGTAGATGCTCATCGCAGGTCCCCCCTTAGCTCCAGTCCGTGTACAAATCCGTGCGGCGGTCGCGCCACGTCGTTACCGAGCCCTTCTCACGCACGTTGTAGAGAAGCTGCAAATCCAGGTCACCAGTAATAACCATATCCCCATTGATTTCTCCGGCCGTCATGATGCCCGCTGGAGGGAACGGCACATCATTGGGGGTGATAATCGCCGCCTGCCCGTAATTGCCCCGCATGAAATCAACCGTAGGCAACGAACCCACCGTTCCTGTCGTGACCACATATACCTGGTTCTCGATCGCTCTCGCATGGCAGGTATAGCGCACCCGGTGGAAGCCGTGACGGTCATCCGTGCAAGACGGGCAGAAGATGATGTCCGCGCCTCTCGCCTTAGCCATCCGCACGATCTCCGGAAACTCGATGTCATAGCAGACCAGCACAGCGATCCTGCCCTTGTCCGTATCGAAAACCGATAACGAATCTCCTGCGCCCATGCTCCACTCCTTCACCTCGGACGGGGTGATATGCAGCTTGCGCTGGGTGGCGATACGGCCATCTGGATAAAACAGGTAAGCGGCGTTATACAGCTTGCCGTTTTCTTCCACAACGTGGGTTCCTCCGATCAGGTGCATCCCAGTAGACACTGCCAACCGCTTGAAGAGCGCCTCATAGTCCCCGGTGAATCCGGGCAGCGCCGTGATGGGCAAGCCCTGCCTGCGGTTGTCCGGATGTCCGATGGACAATAGCTGGGTAGTGAACAGCTCCGGAAACAGCACGAACTCCGCCTCGAACTCCGCAGCGGTTTTGACATAATGCTCGACCTGTTCGGCAAACTCGCCGAAGCTTGCCACCGTATGCAGATGATATTGGACGGCAGATACTCGGATTTTCATGTTTCTCTATCTCTCCTCTAGTTCTTCGTAATCTCCTATCTCTTCGATCGGATCGAAAAATAAAATATGCGGTTTTTTCACGCACCAGGTCGTCATGGAGCGCAGCTGCTCCACCTGAACGGTTTTGACCGGCTCAAGGAAAAGCGCGTGCAGCTTGTCCGTCCACTTGTGGAGGAAGTCGAGGTCAGCCAGGTACCGTTCGCTGCCATCAGGCAGTGCATAGCGCCGGTCGCCGAGGGGCACGATTCTATCCTCCAGGCCAATGGCCGAGGCCATACGGACGAATAGCAGGCCGCCCGGCCTAAGCACTCTCCACAGCTCCGTGATCATCTGCCGGAAATGCTCGTCATTCTCCGCAAAATGCAGTACAGCGCATGCGATCACCACGTCAAAGGAATCGTTGGCGAAGCTGAGCTTCTCGACCGATTCCACGCGGAACCGCTCCTCCAGCTGCTCCGGCAGCAACCCGGATGCCTGATGGCGGACGGCCTTGATCGCCTCTTCGGACCGGTCAACGCCGTAAACCTCGTACTTCTCCCGCAGAAAATAATCCAGATTGCGCCCTTCCCCGCAGCCTGCATCCAGAATACGCATGCCGGGCGCAATACGCCCCTTCAATAATTGGTCGAATAAGTAAATATCGATCAGTCCGAACTGCTCTCTAGGATTCATACCCCCGCTCACTCTCTTCCAATTCAAGGCGTTGTACGCTATTATAGCATGTTCCGGCAGCGATGCTCTACGTTCTGTCCTTGAATTGTCCTGACGATGACGCGATCCGTCATCAGGTTAGACTGGTTCTTCCCTAGCAGCCTGCACGCCGCTTCTATGAGCGCTTGTACACGCTAGCAAGCGAGTCTTCGTGGCGTTCCACGCAAAAATCCGCCAAGAGAAATGACTTGGCGTCTTATACGGGCTAATCGGCATCCTCACACTATCCTTCAGAAGGTACGGACGGCAGTCCATACGCCTGGGTTACTTCCGTCAGCCATTTGCGGATTTCCGCAACCATGGCTTCGGGACGCAGCACGACGGCATCCGGGCCAAGCCCGGCAAAATACCGCGCAAAATACTGCAGGTTGCCCGGAACAATACTCATATGGAGCATGCCCTCTCCCCGGGAGTCTACCTGGAGCTCCTGCTCGATCCACGACTCCCAGCGGAGCCTGCGGACTCCCTCCGCCGTCAGCTTCACTTCCACCTCCAGCTTCTCAGCCGTGCTCTCACCCTGCTGATCCGGCCGTTCCGAGGGAGAGCGAAACCACTCGCTGAGCGTCCAGTCTTTCAGATCTATGACAGGATGCTCAGCGCCGGCCCAATCCGCTTCCAGCATACGGTCAGCCCGGAATAACTGAGTCCGGTTTTTCTGGCAGCAGTAGGCTGGGCAATACCAGTAGCCATTATGCGAATAAACGCCAATCGGCTGAATGACCCGTTCCTTCGCTCCATCCTTGGAGTCGTAAGTGACCCGGAGGGGGCACTGTCTGATGGCTGCGTCCAGCAGCAGAGTCAAGAATGGGACCTCCATCGGCCGCATGGGGGACCAGAAGGCAACACGCTGCTTCATCGCGTCGATCTTCTGCTTGGTATCGTCCGGTAAATAATAATAAAATTTATTCAAGGCCGTTACTGCTTCTTGATCGAAAGGCAGCGCCCCATAATGCTGCAAGGACTGGTAAGCGAAAAACATCGCGACCGCTTCCTGCTCCGAGAACATGATCGGCGGCAGCATCCGCTCATTCAGCACCCGGTAACCACCATGCGGTCCATATTCCGCGTATAGGGGCAGGCCCAGCTCGTCGAGTACCTGCAGATCTCTCATGATGGTACGCTTTGACACCTGAAATTCCTCAGCCAGCTCCCTGACGGTAAACTTCCTTCTCTTATTGACCGCGATCATCAATTCCATCAATCTTTTGGATTTGCCCAACCTTGGCTCCCCCGCTTCTCCGAATCTCCTTCATATATGCCTCCCATCTATTATACCCGATAACCATGCCAAAGAATGTCATAGTTAGCGCTCAACGTGAAAATATGGTACAACAAGTAAGGAAACCGCTGTACGAACGGATGAAAGGAGACTTCTATTTATGAAATCACTCGTATTGGCCGAAAAGCCGAGCGTCGCCAAAGAAATCGCACGTGTGCTCGGCTGCAGCCAGAAACAAAAACATCATTTCGAAGGACCTGCCTATATCGTAACCTGGGCGCTCGGGCATCTGGTAACGCTTGCTGAGCCCGAGGACTATAACCCAAGCTATAAGGAATGGCGTCTGGAGGATCTCCCGCTCATCCCGGAGCGCATGAAGCTGAAGGTCATTCGTGAAACGACGCCGCAGTTCAAAGCGATCTCGGCGCTCGCCAAGCGAAATGACCTCAAGGAGCTAATCATCGCGACAGATGCCGGCCGTGAGGGCGAGCTGGTGGCCCGCTGGATCATGGAGCTGGTGCAGTGGCGCAAGCCCTTCAAGCGGCTGTGGATTTCCTCCCAGACCGATAAAGCAATCCGGGACGGCTTCGCCTCGCTGAAGCCTGGCCGCGATTACGACCGGCTGTACCGGTCCGCGGTATGCCGTGCGGAAGCCGACTGGCTGATCGGCCTGAACCTGACCCGCGCCCTCACCTGCAAGCATGGCGCCCAGCTTGCGGCAGGACGGGTCCAAACCCCGACTCTTGCTGCCTTGATGGACCGCGAGCAGCAGATTCAGTCCTTCCAGTCGAAGGACTACTGGCAGCTTCGCTGCGACTTCGGCTCCTTCCAGGGGCAATGGCGCAGTACAGCCATTCCCGATGGACGTCTGTTCGATAAGACTGCGGCAGAGACGCTCGTCGCCAAGCTTGAGCGTTCCGGTCCGGCTCAGGTCGCCCAGCTTAAGCAGACGGAGAAGCAGGAGCCTCATCCGCTGGCCTATGATCTAACTGAGCTGCAGCGGGATGCGAACAAGCGGTACGGCTTCACGGCCAAGCAGACGTCCAATGTGCTGCAGCGGCTGTATGAGCAGTATAAGCTGGTCACGTACCCGCGGACCGACTCCAGGTACTTGTCCACCGATATCGTGCCGACGCTGGCCGGCCGGCTGAGAGCTCTCCAGCTGCCGCCCTATGCAAGCCTGATCAAGCCCTTGTTGGCGGGGCCCCTTCCCGTCACCAAACGGATCGCGGACGACAGTAAGGTAACCGATCACCATGCGATTATTCCGACGGACGAACGGCCTGCGCTCCATCTGCTCAGCGCCGACGAGCGCAAGCTGTATGATCTGATCGTCAAGCGGTTCTTGGCCCTATTCTACCCGCCATACCGGTATGATGAGACGACGGTCATGGTTCAGCTTGGCGGGGAATCCTTCCATGCCAAGGGGCGGGTTGTCCGCGAGCAGGGCTGGCGGCAGCTGTATGAGGAGGCGGTTTGGTCGGAGGCAAGCGATGACGACACAGACGGTCCGTCGGCCGAGAGCGGCGGAGCCGCACAGGCACTGCCTCCGTTGACCCAAGGGCAGAAGCTGGATACGCACCGCCTGTCTCTGCACAAGCAGATGACCCGTCCGCCGGGGCGCTTCACCGAGGCCTCCCTGCTGACCGTCATGGAGAAGCATGGACTGGGTACTCCTGCGACACGTGCCGATATCATCGAGAAGCTGCTGCAGACCGACACCATCGAACGGCGGATGAACACGCTGCAGCCTACAGGCAAAGGAGCCCAGCTGATCAACCTGGTCTCACCCGACCTGCGCTCCTCGGAGCTGACCGCTGCCTGGGAGCAGGAGCTGCAGCGCATCTCCGCCGGACAGGGGGACGCTGACGCCTTCATGAGCCGGATACGCAAGCAGACCGAGACGATCGTTCGCGAGGTCAAGGTTAGTAGTGCCGAGTACAAGCCGCATAACCTGACCGGTTCCCGTTGTCCCGAATGCGGCAACCAGCTCCAGGAGATCAAGGGCAAGCAAGGCAAACGGCTCCTGTGCAGCAACCGGGAATGCAGCTACCGCCGCGCAGCCGAAGCGCCGCTGCTGAACAAGCGCTGCCCGCAATGCCGCAAGAAGATGGAGCTTCACGAGGGCAAGGCCGGGAAATATGCGCAGTGCAAGCCCTGCAATGTGATCGAGATGCTCGGGGATGCTCCCGGCGGCAAGGGAGGCCGCAGCGCCAAGCGCCAGCAAGCGCAGCTGGCCGAGCAGTACAGCGACAAGGTCTCACTGGGCTCCAGCCTGGAGGAGGCGCTTCGAGCCGCTATGGAGAAGAAGAAATAAACCGTTCCGACATCATACAGAATGTTCCATGGAAAAAGACCTGGCCGGCGGCCAGGTCTTTCCTTCTTATCATCCGTTGTCATCAGCAGCCCGTTCTCGGGCCAGCGCATCAGTCTGGAGACCGGTGCGCCAATATATTAACCAGCTTACCGAATGGATCGCGTACATAGAACCGCCGGACGCCCCAAGGCTCGTCAACCGGCCCATATTCGATCGAAATTCCGGCTTCCTTCATCCGCATATAGGCTGCGTCGACATCATCCACTTCGATCGAGAGATCAGGCACACGCGTGCCAGATCCTCCCTGTGAAGCGACACTGAGCTGTACTTGCATTGTCCCGGCAGATCCATACGTGGCGATCCACCCATGATCCATCAGCACCTCTAGGCCAAGCACATCCTGATAGAAGGTTTTAGCTGCGGCTACGTCCCGCGCTTCGATATTGGCTATGATTCTGTTGACCTTCATAGACTCCCCCGTTCCCTATCCGTTCCTGGACAGCCCCTATGCCTTCGTCACAGCCAACCTTAGACCTATCACCCATGGAACCATCACCGGACTGATCCGCCGTAGTAGTGACAGCCTCTACGAAGCTACCGCGTATTCTACAGCTCAGGCTGTACCTGCTCTGCATAATAACGGCGCAGTTGCTCCTTCTCGGACTCGGTAAACTGATATTCGCAGTCACGCCCCTCATCCTGGGCAGCGATCTCCACCAGAAGCCCGTCCCGCGTCACGATCAGCAGCGCGCCAAGCTCTTCGATGGAATCCGGTACGAGCGACGGATCTTCTGTGTTAAAGCGGACGTAGACGTCGATCCACTTCTCATCGCGAATGTCCACAGTATGGCTGAGGCCAGCGAACTGCAGTTCTCGGATGTCCGTACTCCCATAAGTTAGCATCTCTCAGATCCTCCTAATTCTTCTCCGGCAGCAGATCCACCAGCGCAAACTCGAGAACCGGATACTTATATTGAAATTCTTTTTCAAGTGCGACCTTCGGCAGTACCCTCTGGCCCGTCAGCAGAAGCTGGCTCATCTCCCCGAACAACAGCTTCATGACGAAGGCCGGCACTGGAAAGCGGTACGGCTTGTTCATCCTCTTCGCAACTTGCTTGCCGAACTCGTCATTGCTTACTGCAACCGGACTCGTGGCATTAACCGGTCCCTCCAGCTCCTCCTGCTCGATACAGAAATGGATTAGCCTGCACAGGTCCTCAACATGAATCCAGGACAGCTGCTGCTTTCCAGACCCGATCCGCCCGCCAACACCCAGCTTGAAGGGGGCGATCATTTTTGGAAAAGCGCCTCCGTCCTTGCCCAGTACGACCCCAAGTCTTAGCAGTACGACCCGCGCATCGGGAATTTGCTCGGCTGCTGCTTCCCATTCATCCACCACGCCCGACAGAAAATCGTCTTTCTTCCAATCGCTTTCCTCGATAAACGCTTCTGTCTCGGACATGCCATAGATCGCAATCGCGGAAGCATTGATCAGCACAGGCTTATTCTCAGCACGCTCGATCCATGTTCTGACATGAGCGACGGCGTCAAGACGAGACTGCAGAATTCTTTTTTTCGCGTCCGCACTCCAGCGCTGATTAATCGTTTCTCCCGCTAGATTAATGATCGCATCGACTCCATCCATAAGCTGTGCATTCGAATCCAGCTCGCCCCAGGTCACATAACGGATCAACGCATGACCCGATTTTGGTTTTTTCCGAGTGACGACGATCAGACTCACCTTCTGCTCTAGATAGTAATTGATCAAGTGCTTGCCTACAAATCCGGTACCTCCGGTGATAACCACCTTCATTGACATTCCTCCGCCTGATTCCAATAACCTGATTATGCCCTACATTATATACCATAATGGGAACGATGAAAAATAGCACGATGCGTGCGTGCTGAAAATCGGATATTTTGCTGGGATTTGTCCAATATTCCAATAGAAATGAGCAGCTTTGACGGTTGATTAACCAAGTTAATGAAAGTAAAATAGCATCATCAGAAAATCTAGCATCGGAGGGCGCTGCATTGGTATGGGATTTAATTGATACATCTGTCGAACCGATTGGAGACCAGGCGCGGATTAGTTTATACCGTGCCAGAGAACGGACGACCGGATTGACCCGCTACTTCAAGGCTCCGCTCCCCGGACATCCGCTCGAATCCGCGCCACAGAGGCTTCAGGACGAGTTTCGGCAAGCCGGAAAGCTGGGGACGACGGCTGATATCTGGATGCCTGAACAATGGGGGGAATGGAACGATGCCCCTGCCTTGCTGATGGAGCATCTCGAAGGTCAACCCCTGTCTTCTTATGTACAGGACAGTCCGGTTGAACTCACTTTGTTTCTCCATATGGCCGCCGGCATGGCGGAAGCCTTAACCAGGCTGCATCATGCTAAGCATGTGCATCTGGCTCTGTCTCCGCGTGCTTTCTTTATCGAATCCAGCCGGAAAAAAAGCAGGCTGACCGAGCTGCACAGGTCTGCCCCCCTTTCATCTGGACCGGATTCTGTTCCAGATCCTCTGTCCGCATGGGCCGGGGACATGGACGGCTTGCTGTATGCTGCGCCAGAGCTGATCGGACGCCTGAACCGGCGAGTGGACCATCGCACGGACATCTACAGCCTCGGGGCCGTTTTCTATCGCATGCTGGCGGGGGAACCGCCGTTCAACAGCGACGATATTTCCCAGCTGATCCATGCGCATGTTGCCAAGGAGCCGGAGCCGCTGACATCGCGGCATATTCCGAAGCCGATCTCGGATATCGTCCGCAAATGCCTAATGAAGCATCCAGACCATCGATATCCCAGCATGTTCGCCTTGAGCCGGGATTTAAATCTGGCACTAGACAAGCTGCTCACCGAAGGCTTTCTGGACGATTATGAGATCAGTTCCGAATATATCTCGGATCAGTTCGCCATCTCGGAGTCGATCTACGGCCGGGAGCGCGAGTTGTCGTTGCTGGAGAAAGCCTACCAACGCGCAACAGAAGGAAGCCTGGAAATTTTATTTGTATCCGGCATTTCGGGAATCGGAAAGTCCTACCTGATTCATGAGTTTCAGAAATCGGTGACTCAGCAGGGCGGATTATTCGTATCCGGTAAGTTTGACCAATTCAAGCGGGAAACGCCCTACTTTGCCATCCATCAGGCGGGTAAACAGCTCCAGCAGCATCTGCTTACACTTGGAGCAAACGAACTGGACGTCAAGCGTAATAAAATCATGCAGCTTGTAGGTGCTAACGCCCAGGTTCTGCTTGAAATGAATCCGTCACTGGAATCGGTCCTCGGTTCCCAGCAGGCACTGCCCAAGCTTCCCCCGGCAGAGATGTACAACCGCCTGGTTCTGACGCTGCAAAACTACTTATCGGTCTTCTCGTCCAAGGACCAGCCGCTTGTCGTCTTCCTAGACGATCTTCAATGGGCCGATGCAGCTTCCATCCAGCTGCTCCAGGACATGACCATCGGAACGAATGCCAGGCACTGCGTGTACATCGTCGCCTTCCGGGATCGTGAAGTTGGCAGCTCGCATCCGCTGCGCAGTCTGCTGGAGCATGTCCAGCGCAGCAAGAGCTTTACCTATACGCCGATCCGGCTGGAACCGCTCCATGCGGATGATCTGGAGCTGCTGCTGGAGGACAGTCTGAAGCCGACCACACAATCCGCACGGCGGCTGTCGCAGCTAATGATGCAGAAGACGAAAGGAAATCCGTTCTTTACGAAGCAGTTTTTTAGGTCCATCTTTGATCAGAACTTGCTGTGGTTTGATTATGACTCCTGCCTGTGGGCCTGGGACGAAGCCAAAATTCAAGAATTGCATATGACCGACAATGTCGTCGATTTCATGATTAACAAAATCGTGCGCTTGCCGGAAAAGCTGCAGCTGCTGCTTATGCACGCGGCCTGCATCGGCCATCAGTTCACGACCGATCTCCTAGCGTTATCCAGCGGCTACGACCTACCTGATATCCGAGAATGCCTGGCGGCTGCGGAGAAGGATGGCCTGATCCATAGTTCAAAATCTGCGAGACCCGAGCATGGGGAGAACCGGACGTACAAGTTCCTGCACGACCGCGTGTACCAGGCCATCTACTCCCTGGTCTCCGACGAACAGAAGTGCCTCATCCATCTTCATATCGGCCGGATTCTGGAATCCCGCTACCGTGAAGCGGATACGCTCGAAATCAATGCCTTCGAAATCGCTAATCAGCTCAATCTAGGCGCTTCGCTGCTGGAATCTTCCGAGGAACGCGAACGGCTGGCTTACCTGAACCTGCTCGCCTGCCGTCGTGCCAAGTCTAGCTCGGCGTATGACACGGGACTGCGGTATGCCCTGCACGGATACGAGCTGCTGCTGCAAGATCCCTGGGAATCGCAATATGCACTGGCCTATGCGCTTCAACTGGAGAAGGCTGAGCTGGAGTATTTGTCCGGATATTTCGAGGAGGCCAAGCAATCGTTCTCCACGGCTATCCAGCATGCACGGACGAAGCTGGAGAAAGCCGATGCTTACACCTTGATGATGGTACTCTGCACGAATATGGGTGCCCATGAGGAAGCGCTCAGGATCGGATTGGAAGGTCTGCAGCTGTTCGGAATCAAGATCAGACCCAAGATCGGCAAACCGGCGATCATCTGGGAACTGCTCAAGTCCCAGCTCCGCAAAGGCACGCGCAGCGTCGATGATCTGCTCGATATTCCGGTTATGACCGATGCCGATCATAGCGCCGTGATGCGGCTGCTGCTCCATCTCATCGCTCCTGCCTACTATCTGAACTCGGAGCTGTATATTTATCTGATGCTGCGGATGTTCAGCTACTCGCTGCTGAACGGGCATACGGAAGCGAGCGCTCTGGCCTACTCAACCTATGGGGTGATCATGAGCTCCCTCCTCGGCCGGCTGCAATCCGGCCACGACTATGGGATGCTCGGAGTCAAGCTAAGCGATACGTTCAATGATCTGCCGGTAAAGTGCAAGGTGTATTTCGGTTACGGGGCGTTCACAAGCATGGTGAAGGGGCCGATCGGAACCAATGTCGAGCAATTGCGCAAGGCTCATCAATACGGAGTAGAATCGGGGGATTTCGTGTACGCGGGTTACTCGATCACATTCAGCTTTTTTCTCCGGTTGTTCAAGGGAGATCATCTGGCGGATGTGTTCAAGGAGACCGAACAATATCAGAATTTCATCATGAAAGCCCAAGACGCGGATACGTCTATGATATTAACCGTGCTGCAGCGTTATATCCTCAAGATGAGGGAACAGACGCCGTTCCTCTCTTCGGGGGGCAGTCTGCAGATGGAATGCTTCATGTCCGAAGGTGAGCTGGCTCAGCTCGCGACCTACACCAATAAGGCGATCATTCATACGTATTACGCGATGCAGGCACATACGTATTATCTATTTCAACGGCTTCACGAAGCCAAGAAGCTGCTGGAGGAGGCGGAGGCTTCCCTCTTCACTGTATTCGGCATGATGCACGTGAATCTGCATCATTTCAATTATGCGATGGTCCTCGCGGGTCTTTATGAGCAGTCAAGCCTTTCCGAGAAAAAGCGGTACCGCTCGCGCATTCAAACCAGCCGGCGCTTCCTGACCAAATGGGCCGGCCATTCGCCCGACAATTTTTTGCATATGCAGCTGCTGCTGGATGCAGAATGGAACCGGATTACCGGCAATCGCAGCTTGGCGGAGGAACAGTATGATCAAGCTATCCATTATGCCGGGAAGCACGGGTTCATCAATTACGAAGCGATGGCTAGCGAATGCGCTGCCAGGCATTACATGAACGTCGGCAAGCTGAAAGTCGCACGCGCCTACCTGCATGAAACACGCAGCCTGTACGCGCAGCACGGCGCCGAGCGTAAGGTCGCTGATCTGGATGAACGGTATCCGTATCTGATTACCCGGGGCCAGGCCGAGGCCTCCATCGATTTCACCAGCGTCGTGAAGGCCTCTCAAGCCGTGTCCGGAGAGGCAGTCTTCCAGCAGATGCTCGATGTGATCATGGCTATCGTCCTGGAGAATGCAGGAGCGGAACGAGGGCTGCTGGCGCTTGTCCGGGGCGGGCATCTATTCATTGAAGCGGATAAGGCGCTGCAGGCTCCATTCGAAGTTCTGCAGGCCTCTCCGCTGGAGAGCTACCGCCAGGCTGCCGTATCCGTCATGCAGTATGCGGCCCGCTCCGGCGAGCCTGTACTTCTCCACGATGCGACGCAAGCCGAGCTCTTCGCCAAGGACCCGTACATTCAGTCGCAGAGACCGAGATCGATTCTTTGCCTGCCGATCACCCGCTCGGGCAAGCTGGTCGGGGTGCTGTACCTGGAGAACAATCTGGCCACTCATGTGTTTCAAGAAGAGCGCCTGCAGACCCTGCGTCTGCTGTCCGCGGAAATTGCCGTGCTGATCGAGAATGCCAAGCTCTACGATCATATCGAGACTAAGGATTACAAGCTGCAGATGCTGGAGGAGCAAGAACGGGCCATGCGCATGCAGCTCAGCGAGAAGGAACGCTGGGTACAATCCTCCGAGGCGACGATGCTCAACATCCGGAAGGCTCAGCATGAGCTGATCAATAACGTCCAGACCGTGCACGCACTCCTGATGATGAATAAATATGATATGGCCAAAGACTACATCTCCGTCTGGTGCAAGGAAATCGTACATCAGGCGGTCATCGGTTCCGTCAAATTCCCGGTGCTCGGGGTAGTTCTGAATCATCTTTCCTTGACCTGCATTTCCAAGCAAATCGAGCTTCAGGTAAACGGCGACCTCGATTGCAGCTTCGAGCAGCTCACGCTCCCAATCAGCTACTTCTCCAGCATTATGCACAACCTGCTGAAGAATGCTGTGGAGGCTATTCCTGCCGAAGACTCCTTGCGGACGGTCAGGCTGACGATCGAGGACCAGCAGCATTCCTATAAAATTACCGTATTTAATACGGGCTCCTTCATCTCGGAGGCTCAGATCGCCCGAATTTTCGACAAAGGCTTCTCCACCAAGTCGGAATCCACCAATTCCGGTTTGGGCCTTCACATCGCACAGAATTACGTAGAGCACTACGGAGGCTGGATCGAATGCGAATCCCGGCTTGACGAAGGAACGTCCTTCTCTGTCTTCTTGCCTAAGCGCAGCGATGAGCAGGATCATGCCTCAGATCTCAGGAGACAGGACACCCAGTCCGCTCTCCGTTCCTCCTAGCAGCAAGGAACTATGCAAAAAGCCTGTGGATCACCGAGCCGTACTAACCGGCAAGGTGAAGCCACAGGCTTTTTGTAGATGAGCTGGAGTAATCTGCAACCGTTAGCGGTGAAGCGAACGCTCCAGGTAGCGCAAGGCATCAGGCAAATGCTCTCCGAAGTAGGACCACTGGTGGCTCCCCTCGAATTCCATATATTCATGCTCGTAGCCCAATTGATTCAGGAGCTCTTGGAAAGCCTGATTTGCCGGGAACAGGAAGTCCTCCCGGCCGCAATTAAAGTGCAGGGCCGGACGCAGCTCCTCGCGGATGCGCTGAGCCGCCAGCACATGCACATCCAACTGCTTGGCATAGGGTCCGTGGACGGGTCCCATGATCCGCAATATATCGGAGCGCAGCTCCTGCGGAGTCAGCATCGCCGCAGACATTAATGCGCCGGCGATGCTGGCGGCAGCTCCGAAGATTTCCGGATTGCGCAGTGCCAGCACGAATGCCCCGTAGCCGCCCATGGATAGACCTGCTACCGAACGCTTAGTCCGGTCGGCGATGGTCCGAAACTCACGATCAATCGCCGGGATCAGATCATACAGGATATAGTCCTCGAATCGGCCTGTTCCGTCGTACCAGTTGGCATAGAACGTTCCGTGTCCGTAGCCGCCGTCATTCGGCATCACTACGATGCTCTCGGTCAGCTCGCCCGAGGCTATCAGCACGTCCAGCGTAGATTCCGCTGCGCCCTTCACCGTCCAGCTTGTCTCGTCTCCATTCACGCCGTGAAGCAGATACACAACGGGATAGCGCTTGTCCTCTGCTTCCCGATAACCCGCGGGCACATACACCTGACAAACCTTTCGGGCGTATAGCGCCCCGGAAAAAAAAGAAAACGGAACTATCGCCATCTGACTTTCCCCTCTCGCCTATTGTCCATGCTACGATTAGCTCAGGACTGCGTGCAGATGCTCCTCGGTAATGGCCCAGTGAGACGTATTCCACACCGTCTCCTTGTTCTTGACGTACAGCACCTGGGGCGAAGCATGTGTCACGCCCGTAGTCTCTGCGATCTGATTAGAAACCGGACGGGACTCGATCACCTTCACCAGCAAGTAATCCACGTCCGTATTCGGCGTCTTGCCGAGATATGCGTCGTATTCCTGCAGCGCATTGGTGCTCACCGGGCATCGGGTGCTATGCTTCAAGACGACGACCCCCTTCGTACCGCTGTTCTCCAATGCTTGTTCCCATTCTTCAGCCGTTGTAATTTCTTTCCAAGTCGCCATGCCTAATCTCCTCCATCTTATGAATGAATTGGCGGACTACGGTCCGCATAATAAAAATGCTGGGCTCCGATCTGATCGGTCAGCTCCAGAATGCCATACGAATATAAAGGTTGACGCCGCTTGTCGGTGGGCGAACCCGGATTAAATAGCAGAACGCCTCCGCGCATTTCCGAGAACGGGATATGCGAATGTCCGAACAGGATAATGTCGGTCGTCGGCTTGCCGTCGGCGTCGCAGAATGCCTGGAACGCCGTATCGGGCGTCGAGCGCCCTCCGTCCCCATGGACCAGACCGATCCGGTAGCCAGCCAGCTCCAGGATCTTCCGCCTGCCGAAACGGCGCATCATGTCCGCCCCGTCATTATTGCCGGCCACTCCATCAATAGGAGCAATAGCGGCCAGGCGTTCGGCGATGGACTCCGCAATCCAGTCTCCGGCATGAAGGATCAGATCCACCCCGCGCAGCCCATCGACTAACGCAGCCGGAAGTTCAGGCTTGTGGTCGTATAAGTGTGTGTCGGACACGATACCGATACGCATACGTCATCTCCTTTGCGGCTATAGCCCTTATTCTACCATAATTCTCCGGAGAAGAACAAAAGAGCCGTCCGGCAAGTCGGAGGGCTCTAAAGATCGGCCAAGCCTCTTTTATTCCATAATCTCAGAGTGCCCGTTTGTATCCTGATCTTCTTTGTTATCCCGCACGGTTTTCTGTAGAACGAAGGAGGACATTGTCAGGAACAAAGCCGTCACCGCGTAGAAGCCCTGCACCGACAGCGGCTGATTCAGATTGACAATCCCAATGAACATCGCGATCAGTGCGGTAGCGAAGGCGGCCCAGGAGAGAAAAGTGAACGCTCCCGTGTTTCTTCTGCGGCCTTCAGCGGCATCATCCTGGTTATCGCGGATTGTTTTCTGCAGGACGAAGGATGCCATCGTCAGATACAGAGCGCTGACCGCGTAGTACCCTTTGACCGATAAAGCCTCTTCCAGCGTATAGATCCCGATGAACATCGCCAGCAAGGCAAATCCGAATGATGCCCAAGCTAAGAAGGTAAAGGCTCCTGTGTTCCGTTTTTTCATGTGTTCCAGCTCCTCTTATTTTCAAGTTTTATGATAAGCTTTTAGGACCTGATGCTTATAGTTGTATCTTACCAGTTTTTCGGAAGTCGACCAGTACTATCTTTATGTAGTACTTCCTCCACAGCTTAGTTGAGAACAGAAAAAACCCGCCGGTTCTCCGGCGGGTCTTCATTCGCTATGCAGCTGACGGTCTGCGTCAGCTCGGGTTGCCTGCAATCTCCAGCGCTTGCTCGGAGATCGTTCCCTTGAACTTGGACATGCAATTGCACAAGAAGTCCTTGCGGCAAATCGGGCAAGGTTCCTTGAGCAGCCTGTTGATATGAGTCGGCTGCAGGGTGCCGGTTGCGTCCGTACCGTAGATAAGACGGCACACCGTCCGGTCCTTGAGTTGGGCTACGATCTCGAACAATCCATTCTTCGGATTGTGGCTGACGATTTTGGCATCGACGACCTGTGGGTTATATGCCATCTTCAGCACTCCTTTTCCACTATGCAATATTGAGAGTCAAAAAAACCTGTATTATGAATGATAACGTTCTTAACGGCCGCCGTCAAGCAAATTGCCGAGTCCGTACAAGATATGACCCTATTCCTTCCGGCTGCCTGGCCTTGAGGCACTCAAAACCCGGTCGGCGAGACGGCTGAACGGCAAGGATTGAATCCATACCCGCCCGGGTCCGCGCAGGGTCGCGAAGAACAAGCCCTCTCCCCCGAACAGTGCGGTTTTGACGCCCTTCACGAACTCGATGTCATAATCGATATCCTGCGTCATCGCCACGAGACATCCCGTATCGACGCGAATTAGCTCACCAGGGCTTAATACACGCTCGCAGATGGTGCCCCCGGCATGAACGAAGGCCATGCCGTCGCCTTCGATTTTTTGCATAATAAATCCTTCGCCACCGAAGAAGCCGGTTCCCAGCTTGCGCTGAAAATCAATACCGATCGATACGCCCTTGGCCGCACAGAGGAAAGCATCCTTCTGACAGATCAGCTTGCCGTTCAGCTCGGACAAATCCATCGGGAGAATGCGTCCCGGATAGGGCGAAGCGAAGTTGACCCGCTCCTTGCCTTGTCCCCGATTCGTAAACAAGGTCATAAACAGGCTCTCTCCAGTCAGCAGGCGTTTGCCAGCCCCGAACAGCTTGCCCATCACTCCCTTGCCCTGATCACTGCCGTCGCCGAAGATCGTTTCCATCGCGATGTTCTGGTCCATCATCATCATACTGCCCGCTTCGGCGATCACACTTTCGCCCGGGTCCAGCTCGATTTCGACAAACTGCATCTCGGTGCCTTCGATCCGGTAATCAATCTCATGCGCGTTCATGGAATCCGCTCCCTGTCGAATAATCGATACGTAACAGACTCGCTGCTTGCTTGGCACGTGCTCTAGCTTCCTCTACCTGCTCCGCAGAGGCGAGCGCCACCGCCATCCGGCGGCCCGGCTTCGTCTCCGGCTTGCCGAACACACGCACTTGCGTATTGGGCAAGGACAGCGCCTCCTCGAGGCCTCCGATGCGGAAGTTCCGGCTATCCCGGTCCGCCTTCAGCGTATACGAAGCTCCTGGCGTCAGCAACCGGACGCCGGGTACAGGGAAGCCCAGAATCGCCCTTACATGCAGCGCGAATTCAGACAAGTCCTGCGTAGCCATCGTCACCATGCCCGTGTCATGCGGACGCGGGCTGACCTCGCTGAAGTAGACACGATCTGGCGCCAGGAACAGCTCTACGCCATACAGTCCATACCCGCCGAGCGCTTCCGTTATCGCGCCTGCGATCTGCTGCGCCTCTTGGATCTGCGCTTCGCTCATCTCATGAGGCTGCCACGACTCGATGTAGTCCCCATCCTTCTGGATGTGACCGATCGGCGCACAGTACGTTGTTCCGCTGACCGAGCGGACCGTCAGCAGCGTGATCTCCGAGTCGAAGCGAATGAACTCCTCGACAATAACCCGGGTTTTCTTGGCGCGTCCGCCCTCCATCGCGTAATTCCAGGAAGCCTCGACATCTTCCGGCGTGCGGCATACGCTCTGGCCTTTGCCTGAGGAGCTCATGATCGGCTTGATGACGCAAGGCGTTCCGATCTCCGCTACAGCAGCTTTCAGCTCATCAAGACTATCGGCAAATGCATACCGAGCGGTTGGGAGCCCCAGCGTCTCTGCAGCCAGCCGGCGGATTCCCTCGCGGTCCATCGTTAGACGGGCAGCATTTGCCGTAGGCACGACCTTATAGCCTTCCGCCTCCAGCTCCACGAGCGTCTGGGTTGCAATGGCCTCGATCTCGGGAACGATCAGATCCGGGCGCTCCGATTCGATCACGCGGCGCAGCGCTTCTCCGTCCAGCATGTCGATCACATGGAACCGATGAGCGACCTGCATAGCCGGGGCATCGGCGTACCGGTCTACCGCGATCGTCTCGATTCCCAGTCGCTGCGCTTCCATCACAACCTCCTTGCCCAGCTCGCCAGAGCCGAGCAGCAGCATTCTCTTGGCTTGTCCTGCATGGGGTGCTCCGTACATGAATCCAAATTCCTCCTGTCGGTAATATGGGCTGACTCCTATCGCATTTATACTGGATTTGTTTCTTTTTTTCAACTGAAATTATGTAAATACCGGAAGCCCTTCGCCCTTCTATGCCCTTTCCAGGCGAAAATCCATCGAATAGACGCAATCCGGCACACAAAAATCTTACTTAAATGAAGTAACTTATGTTAAAATGAATACAGAAGAGGTGAGTACGATGTCAGATCATCCGCAAACGATGTGTCCGAGGTTTGAAGCGGCTTTTGAAATTCTGGGGAAAAGATGGACAGGATTGATCGTCCGGGGGCTGCTGCAAGGTCCACGGAGATTTAAGGATATTTCGGAAATGATCCCAGGCATGAGCGACCGGATGCTAGCGGAGCGGTTCAAGGAGCTTGAGGCCGTCGGCGTCATCAGCCGGCATGTCTACCCGGAAACACCCGTGAGAATCGAATATCAACTAACGGAAAAAGGCAAGGCGCTGCAGCCGGTCATGGATGCCGTGCAGCATTGGGGAGAAACGTGGTGCTTCAAGGAGTAGCCGCGCTTCTTCCTTCTTCTTGACCAGGGTTATTCTCCTAAAGCGCTTCCGCAAGCATACGGCACGGCTACTAAGCGGCGTACATGGGGCTCCATTGAAAAAGACGATCCCTCCCGGATCGTCTCATCTATGCCGTGATGTACTACATAGTGGCAACAGTCGCGGCTATACCTAAGTACGGCCATGTTTTTACAAGATCATGCCTAAGTTCCGGACGAGCTCAGGATGTTCTGCGCACTGGAGCAGGCTTCTGCTTGTACATGGCCCTGAGAATCAGACGGTCCAGCTCCATGCTTTTGCTTACAACGCTGGGATCGGTTAACAGCAGGCCTTGGCCGCATACAAGATCGTTGAGATCCTCAACGCATTTGCGAATTTGACGTTCCAAACGAACACTTGTCATGATCAAGATCGCCTCCCCTATTCATGCGTTCGTGGTTGCGAACCACGGCTCAAGCTTGGTTTGACTTTTTATTATCTTTACATGATTTTTAACCATTTCTAAATGATGGAAATCACGTATTGCCCTACTATTTTATAGTATGACTCCTAATATTTTGGAAAGTTACAGTCCGGAATTTGAAAAGTATGAATATTTCTAACAAATTCCTAATATTTTTGATAGTTGAGGTGGCTGTCATGTCTAGAATATTGCTGGTTGAAGATGATCATAGTATCGCAGATATGATGTCCATTTATTTGAGCGAAGAAGGTTACACGGTCAACCTGGCCGCTGACGGGCAAGAGGGAATCAAGCTCTTCAACAAGTATCATCCGGATGTCATCATTCTCGATCTGATGCTCCCGGACACGAACGGCATCGAGCTGTGCAAGCAGCTCCGGACGGTCTCTTCGGTCCCGGTCATGATCGTCTCCGCCAAGAATGAAGTATCTGAGCGTGTCAACGCCCTGATGAACGGGGCAGACGATTACTTGTGCAAGCCCTTCAGCATGAGGGAGCTGGCTGCACGGACAACCGCTCTGCTGCGGCGCTCCGCTCTGACCCAACAGAACCACCAGGCGGCTGCGGCCAGCGAGCCCCTGGTTGAAGACACCAGGGAAATCGTGCTCGATATGGAGAAGCGTTGTATTTTCATCCACAAGCAGCCAATCGACACGACCTACTCGGAATTTGAAATTATGAAAAACTTCTGGCTTCATCCGGGCAAGGTGTTCTCCCGCGAGGAATTGCTGAATAAGATTCGGGGGATCGACTCCTTCGTCACCGAAAGATCCGTCGATGTTCACATCACTAACCTGCGCAAGAAAGTGGAAGCTGAGCCCAAAGAGCCTAAGCATATCAAGACCGTATGGGGCGTCGGGTATAAATTCGAAATGTAGGCCGCTAACACCGCCGGGTACGCAGAAAAGCCTTCCGATCATCCATCAGGTTCGGAAGGTTTTTCTGTAGCTCTAGCTTATAACAATGCCGAAGTACGTACGCCAAGCATCACTGCACTCCTCCGGAGAGGCCAGGGTTAAGACCTGCACGCCTTCGTCGGTGAACACGCGCAATTCCTGACCCAGCATTGAATTCCTGCCCTCTTTCGTCCGGATGGCGACTATAGCCTGCTTGGTAAATACAGATTCCGGCGCATGCTCGCTCCAGTAAGAGGCCATGATGTAGTCTATAGGCAGTTGGGGCTCCTCCGTGAAGGAATAGATCCATCTCCACTCCCCGTTCTTGCTCTCGCACAGCACCCAGCCGAAGTCTGCATCCCGCTCAAGCTGGTACGTTTCGGTGCCCTGTACGTGCTCCAGGCGCTCCTCAAGCCGTATAGGCCATCGAGGTACAACACTGCCCACGCCCACATCGCATACATACAAGCTCCCTTCCGCCTCCACCAGCAGGATCTGGTGTCTGCGCATAGGCGGGCTCTCCGGCACGTCTCGCCAGAATCTGGCGAACAAGGAAGTCACTTTGAACCCCAGCTCCGTCAACAGCCAGCTGAACAGCGCGTTCAATTCGAAGCAGTAGCCGCCGCGCCGGCGAGCGACGATCTTGTCATACAATTTCGGAATCTCCAGGGATAAAGGAATGCCATGGATAATGTCCAGATTTTCATAAGGTACGGCATGCAGATGACATTCCTGCAGCAGCTCAAGGGTTCTCAGGCTGTTATCACAGGGCCCATCGTATCCTATGCGGTCCAGGTAGGTCCGAACCTCAGGCTTTACGTCCAACTGGTTGTCTGTCATCGTCTCGATTCCTCGCTCTATTAGAGTGGTCTTTCTGCCTATGCAGAAATCCTCTTCAGTATATCACGGGAAGAACGATAGCGGACCGGTTTTTGGGTTAAATGGCTTTCTTTGAGAAATAAATCAAACTTGAAGCCAGGAATAAAACGAAGCTGCCCCCTATTATCCCGAACAGGGAGCCTGCCGATAGTTGAAATGCTACATATGCATGTACACCGCTGGGTATCATCGCCAGCAACGCATGCGCCCTCCCCCGCCCTGTTGTCCGCCAGTCGACGCCATATCCCCGCCGCTCCCAGTCCTTCTTCACCCATTCTCCGATCTCCAGATCGTCTTCGATATATAAAATGCTTTTCACACGCAAGCATCTCCACCTCAAGCGATATTCCTTTCATTCTAGGCCATACGTCTAGCGATAAAAAGTTAAATTTGGTTTTAAAAGAATCTTTTTTTATAACCGTGACAGAAGTTGTCATCGTTCCGATTTACACTGAAACCATTCCAATCCAAGGAGCTGTTGTTCATGAGTCTACAATTTACCCCCTTTATTATGCTGGACGGGCATGCCCGGGAAGCCATCCGTTTTTACGAAGAAGCCTTGGGTGCCCAGGTCGTGTTCTGCCAAACGATAGGTGAAGCGCCCGACGACGCTGAATCCTCCCTGTCTGAAGAGGCCAAGGCACGCATCGCCCACTCGGTACTGCTCATAGACGGAGCGCAATTATTCGTATCCGACGTACTGCCCGGACAGAAGGTCCAGCCCGGCAATCTGCTGAATATTTGCATCACGGCAGACAATGAGCAAACCTCGAGACGATTTTATGATGCGCTGCTGCAGGGAGGTCAAGTCCATATTCCACTAGGCCCGATCTACTTCAGCCCGGCTTATGGCATGGTGACGGATAAGTTCGGCGTTGTGTTTCAGCTTTTTACCAGACGGGCAACCGAGTAACAGGGTTATCGGAGTCCAGAAGATCGTGTTCGGCCCAACAGCCCCTGGGTAACTAAGCGATTTACTCAACCCCCGGGTATGCCGTGCTGCGTATCATGCGCTTGCTTGAAAAAAAGCCTTCTGTTCCACCACTCGGGGAATAGAAGGCTTGAGGTGCGTCTGTGCGGGATTACCGCTACTTGCGGGTATCGGCGTTGTCGGGAAATACATGCTGAATCATCGTATTGAATTCATTCAGATAAGGCGTGAAGCTTCCCGGCTCCTGCTCGGCTTGGGCATACACGCGGACGCGCTGCACGAAATTCGGGTTGGCGGACACATAGACATCCTGAATATTCGTCGGAGCCTGAGACAGCACTAGCTTACGGATCTCGTCCGCCTTGGTGTGGCCCAGGCCTCCGTTTTCCGTCCAGGACAACCGGGTCGGCGAGCCGGCCGCGAACAACCCAGACCCGCCCTTGGCGGTAATCCGGTGGCTCATCGTATCCGGGTTCGCTTCCTGGTCCGGATTGTGTCCGTCCAGCACGACAGCCACGTACGCATTGACCTCCGTCATCAGCACCTGGGCGGCCTGTACGCCAGGCAGCTCGGCGATCTTAGCGGCAACCCCAGGGTCGAAGGCCATGGTCCCCGCCAGATGGCGGTTGGTCATGTCGAGCTGGGTTCTGCCGTTGTACTCCGGCTCCTTACGGTTCTCTTGGTCCTGCACCCAGCGCTCCTTCACGCCGAGCGAAGGGTCCTCGTTATTACGCGAGTCCCGGTCATACAGCGCGTGCTGGCGATGATCCGCCAGCCCTGAGCCCTGTCCTCCGCTGGTAGAACCGCTGCCGCTCCCGCAGCCGGCCAGCAGCAGCCCTGCCGCAGCAGCCAGCCCGAGCGCCTGAACGGTCTTGCCGGTGATAATAACCTTCATCCTGCCTATCCCTCCTGTCGCTCCTGCATGTGGAGACTCCAGGTTTAGGATGAGACACTTTCAGGAAATTATGCGCAGACCCCTCTTATTTGTCGCCCGAATCGCTCTCCAGCCGTTTGAGCAGGCGCTCTACCGCATCCTCGGATAAGTCGCCCTGGGCTTTGAACTTGGCCAGCTCGTCCATAATTTGCTGTCCAAGCGCCTCATAATCACCTTCCTCCTCAGCGTAGGAAGGATCGAACCAGACATAATCCCCGTCAGGCCCGTTGCGCAAGAACGGCTTATGCCAATGCTCAGGGTACGCATAGGCCTGTTCACTGAATAAAATCCCCAGTACATCGTCGGAATCCAGTGGAAGCAGCTGATGGAATATTTCCTCCTGTCCCTCTGTTCCAATTCCGGCGATATTGCGATGAAGATAGGCATAATGCAGGTAATGCTCCCCGGTCACCCGGTCCTTGCCGATCTCATACAGCTCCAGTCCATCCTCCCGCAGGGTGCGTACCGTCTCCAGACGCTCCTGCATGGACTCGGGGGATATGAGTTTCCATTCCTTCCAAGACATATCCGCTCCCTGTTCCATAACTGCTCTCACAACTCCCTTCGAGATGGCTAGCTTTTTTCCATGGACGGTTCGTCGCTCAGCTTCAGCGCACGCCGCGGCAGCCGCCACTTGCGTATGACCGACAGCATCCGCAGAGCCACCACGAAGACGAACAGCACCAGCAGCTGCCAAGACCCCTGAACCCATCCCAGACCGATCATCAAACCTGCCAGCATCGCCCATACGGCGTAAATCTCATCACGCAGCACGAGCGGCTTGCGTCCGGCGAGCACGTCGCGGATCATCCCGCCTCCGATCCCCGTCAGCATTGCAGCTACCATAACCGCCGACAGCGGCACATTCATCTGCTTGGCGTACAGGGCTCCCTGAATCGCGAAGGCAGCCAAACCGATCGCATCGAATAAAGACTCCCAGGTCTTCCACCGGCGAATCCAGCTTACGGGTACGATAAAGACAAGAAAAGCAGCGACGAGTGCGGTGATGAATAAATTCCCTTGCTCCCATAAGGTCGTGACCGGGATGCCGATCAATACATTGCGAACGACCCCGCCACCGAATGCGGTGACGAGGGCCAGTACGAATACCCCGAGGATATCGTATTCCTCTTCCATAGCTACGACCGCACCCGAAATGGCGAACGCGATCGTGCCGATCATGCTGAATAGCTGTAAATTCAGTTGAAGCAGCTCGTCCATGGGATTAATCGAGACTCCAATCCAGATTGACCAGTTGCCCCGTCCGGGACGATTCGTAGATGGCTTCCAGTACCAGGCTATTAGCAAGTCCGGATATAGCAGACGTTATAGGCTCGCGTCCCTCTCTTACGCATTCCAGAAAGTGCGCATTCATCCGCAGACGAGGGCCGGTATCTCCCTCAGGGAAGGACAGCGATACATCAGCCGTCCTGTCGAACAGCTCCGTATGCAGGGTGCCCTGCTTCGGATTTAGCGAAGCTCCGCCCTGCGTTCCCATCAGATGGATGTAAGGACCGTTGTCCTGGAACGAAGTGTGCGCCGCCCAACTGACGTCGAGCGTAATGGTGCTGCCGTTCTCCAGCTTGATCAATGCGGAGGCGAGATCCTCCACATCGTAGAAGCCGTTCCAATCCGGCTTGCCCCAATTGCCGATCCCCTTCTTGTGCGGTCCGAACTCGGCATAGGTGGAGCCGAAGACCGACACTGGCTTAGGGCCGCCCATAAAGTGCAGGGTCAAGTCGAGCATATGAACCCCGATATCGATAAGCGGGCCTCCGCCCGACTTGTGCATTTGCGTGAACCACGTGCCCCAGCCCGGAATACCCTTGCGGCGCATCCAGCCCGTCTTGGCGTTGTAGATATGGCCGAGAGCTCCCTTGTCGATTTGCTCCTTGGCTTGAAGATAGATCGCTTCCCACCGGTTCTGGTGCGACATCATCAGCACTTTGCCGGACTTCAGGTAAGCCTTGACGATTTGCTTGGCGGAAGCGGCATTCAGGGCCATCGGCTTCTCCAGCAATACATGCTTGCCGGCCTCCAGTGCCTCGATGGCGATCGGAGCGTGGACATCATTGGGAACAGCGACGACGACAGCGTCGATGCCGGGATCGGCCAACAGCTCCTTATAGGTCGCATAGACCTTCGGGATGCCGTACTGGCTGGCCCGCTCGATAGCGAGCGGCTGGAACACGTCCGTGATCGCATGTACGACCGCGCCTTCCGTAGCCTGGAAGCCCTTAATGTGCTCATTGCCGATACCGCCGGCGCCGATAATACCGATTTGGATTTGATCATTTGCAGCCATCGCGATTGATTCCTCCACCTGTTCGTCTGATTCTATTTATAAATTTCGTACCTACTATATCACAAGAAACTAGAGGATGCCCATATCTTTTGCTTTCTGCGCAGCCTCTTTGCTGCTCTTGCCGCCGAGCTTCTTCAGGATGTTTCCGACATGCACCTTGACCGTGCGGATCGAGACAACGAATTTGTCGGCAATCTGCGTCTGCGTATGGCCCTTCTCGATCAAATCCAGCACCTGCACCTCGGTTGGCGTGAGCAGATCGCGCAGCTCCTTCACCCGGACCTCATGCTCCAGCTGCTTAAGACGGCGGAATTCCTCCCGCATCTGCTCCGCCACACTCGGGTGGATGGCGCTTCGATTCGCATAAGCACTGCGGATCATCTGGGGAATCTCCGCGAAGTTCGACTTCACCATGTAATCGACAGCTCCGGCCTTGAACGCCTCGAAGATCATATCCTTCTCTTCCATCGAGGACAGCATGATCACCCTCGCTCCGCTGCACTTGACGATCTCGGCCGCTGCCCAGAGACCCTCCGGGCTGTCAGACATCATAATGTCCATCAGCACGACATCGGCCTCCAGCGTCTCCAGCAGCTTGACGGCCTCTACGCCGCCGGATGCCGTGGCCACGACCTCCATATCCTTCTCCTTGCGCAAATAGCTTCTAAGTCCCGCCAGCCATTCCGGATCATCCTCTACAATGACGACGCGTATGACTCCGTTATCATCCATAGTGCTCACCCCCTTTTCAACTGCTGCGTTGACCCTCGACATCTACGGTACGGATCTTCTCATTCCCAGGCTTCGGAAACTGCATAAATACGCTCGTTCCCTGGCCCGGCTTGCTGTGAATGTTCATCGTGCCCTTATGCTTCTGTACGATGGCATAGCAATAGGATAGGCCCAGCCCAAAATTCATTTTTTTGCCGTTCTTGGTGGAGTAGAAGGGATCGAATACCCGCTTGAGCTGATGCTTCTCCATGCCCAGACCGCTATCCTTCACCTCAATGACGATTTTACGCTTCGTTTCCGAGATTTTGACGCTCAGCGTTCCTCCCTGGGGCATCGCCTCCAGCGCATTCGTCAGGACATTGGTCCACACCTCGCCGAGCTGGGCGCGATCCGCGATCAGCCGCCCCGGGTAGGCGTACAGCTCATTGACTTCGATTCCGTGCATCTCCGGTGCGAGCATGTCCAGGCATTCCCGCATCAACTCGGCGGGAAGTATCTCTTCGGTGCGCAGCGTGACCTCCTGTGTCTGCCCCTGGATGCGATAGATCATATCGTAGATATGCTGCGAGGCCTTCATGATCACCTCGACATCGCGGGTCAGCTCCTCGGCATTCGTCAACCCGTCAGCCGCATCGAACTTGATCTTCTCACCGAACAGCCGGATCTTCCCAACATCATTCTTAATCGCGTGGTTCAAGATCGAGGTTCCCGAGGTGATCGCACGGAGCGTGTAATCGAGCTTCTGGTTCTGAATCGAAATCTGAAGCCCCATGAACCCATAGCGGAAGCTTGAGCCTACAATAACCGCAATCGTAAAGGCAATCAGAAACGTATTGTACCGCCAGTACTCATGCATGCCGAAAAACGTAGGCAGCAGATACAGCGTGAATAAGGCAAACAGCAGCGTAGGAACAGCTGCCGCCGTGACAAGCATCCGGTTACGGCGCAGGAACGAATTGCGCTCCTGCAAGGTCACCGACAGCAGCAGCCCGATCCCTGCGAGAATATAAGGTGTCGCCCATACCGTCACATACCCGTATGGAATAGGATCTCCGGGCTTGGCATCAAATAACAGTGAGCCGGCTACAGGCACAAGCAGAGCGAGCGGCAACCACTTCCCCCGGCCCCAGAGCGGATAATTCGGGTGGTAGACCAGAGCGAACATCAGGAATGTATAAGGAAGTCCGTAATAGCAGATCAGAGACGACGTAAGCTCGGCACGTCCGAGCACGTAGGCCGCCGGCTCCGTCAGCCAGCCGCGCTCCGCAAAGGCCGGGACCAGATGATCCGCAATCACAGCCGATAGCCCCCCTGAGCCGCCTGTAAAAGCTATGCTGCTAATCCAGCGGGTCGTGGAACGTTTGGGATCTGTTAAAATCAGCAGCAGACCGATGGTCCACAGACCGACGAGCACAAACAGCACGAGCGATCACTTCCGTCCTAGGTATATTCCTGCCTGAGCTTCTCCAGCTCCTGCTGGCCCCGCTGCGCCCACCTGCTCAGCCGGTCCAGCCGTTCGTATTCGCGCTCCAGCGCCTGCAGCAGCGATGCCTTGTAATCCGGCACTGCACCGCGATATGGAGATACGGTCTGCGGTGGCATTAAGGCGATCTCCTGGTAAGCGAGCGCACGACGCTCATGAAAAAATGGCACATCCGGGTCCATCGGATGATGCAGATTCCCTTGCTCGGGATGCCCCGCCACAGCCAGTATGCGTACGGCAACCTTGCCGCTGTTCATCAGCTCGACGATTTCTCCGATATATTCGCCGGTTTTATACGAGGCTTTGACTACATCCCCGGGATTCCAGGCTTGCATGGACATCGGTTTTCCATCCTTTCCTTGGGCAGATGCCCGATTATTGCTGGAGCAGCCATTCCCGCAGAGCGGGGACACCCTCCATCCGGTAGCGCTTGCGCAGCACGCGCCCATGATGCGTTTCCACTAGGCACGGCACGCTTTCGATGCGCCATTCGCGCGAAAGTTCCCGGCAAAGATTAATATCCGCGATCCCAAGCCGCAGCCCGGGCGTCATCACCGCGACTACGTCAAGCATCCGTCTGGCAGCCTGACAGGTTCCGCAGAAGGGGGTATACAGGAGCACATACCGGGGACCTTCCTTGTGCTCGCTGATGCTGAGCACACGGTCCTCACCCAGCAGCTCCCGCTCGGTCCATTCCGGCAATTTCAAGCGAAATCGCTCCCTTTTACTAGATTGATGGTTGCTTACCGCTGGACAAATCGGTATGATGGAACTATATTGACCACAGGCAGGTGTTAAATCATGTCAGAGACGAACCAACCGGAAGAACCGCGCAAAATCAGCCTGGCCGAAGCTATGAAGCAGAAGCTGGCCCAGAAGAAGCAAGCTCAAGCCGATGCCAAGAACAATCCGCAGCAGCGGGCCGGCAGCGACGCCACCATGCGCAGCCAGAACAACAAGAAACCGAACAACCAGCGTCGCCGCACAGGCGGAAGCTAATCGGGCCACAGTTGTGAAAGAAGGATGAGGATCTCCCGCCGGGAGGTCACTCATCCTTTTTCTTGTTGTCAGCCTAGCTGTCGGTGTATGCGGCGACCTCTGACCGGCACCTGCCTCCGCAGCATAGAGGGCCGGCGCTGTCTAGACGCGACTGGCCCCCTGCGTGGATCGCTCCGCATACCGAACAGGCTTCCGCCCCCGGCAGGAAGCTCGCTAGGCTCACTAAGGGGTGCGTCCGTTAGGCGTAAGCAAGCTCGCGCTGGCGCTTGATGTCGTCATTCTCCAAGTATTCGTCGTAGGAGATGACCTTGTCGATAAGTCCGGTCGGCGTCAGCTCGATGATCCGGTTCGCTACCGTTTGGACGAACTGATGGTCATGCGAGACGAACAGCATCGTGCCGTCAAAATCGATCATTCCGTTGTTCAGAGCCGTGATGGACTCGAGATCTAAGTGGTTCGTCGGCTCGTCAAGCAGCAGTACATTGGCTCCGCTCATCATCATCTTGGAGAGCATGCAGCGGACCTTCTCGCCCCCGGACAGCACGCTTGCTTTCTTCAGAGCTTCCTCGCCCGAGAACAGCATCCGGCCCAGGAAGCCGCGCAGGTACGATTCGTCCTGATCCTTGGAGTATTGGCGCAGCCAATCCACCAGGCTCACATCATCCTGGAAGTAAGTGGAGTTGTCCTTAGGGAAATAGGCTTGAGACGTCGTGATCCCCCAGCTGAATTCGCCGGAATCAGCCTCGATCTCACCCATCAGAATTTGGAACAGCGTCGTTTTGGCGATCCCGTTCGGTCCGACCAGGGCGATCTTATCGCCTTTATTGATCGTCAGGGAAATATCATTGATAACCACTTGACCGTCGATCGTTTTGCTGAGGCGCTCGATCGTCAGCAATTGCTTGCCCGCTTCGCGCTCCGGCGTGAATTTGATAAACGGATATTTACGAGTCGAAGGCTTGATGTCCTCCAATTGCAGCTTCTCCAGCGTTTTCTTCCGGGAGGTCGCCTGCTTGGACTTGGAGGCATTGGCGCTGAACCGGCGGATAAACTCCTCCAGCTCCTTGCGTTTCTCTTCGGTCTTCTTGTTCTGCTCGCGGACGAGCTTGAGCGCCAGCTGGCTGGACTCGTACCAGAAGTCGTAGTTGCCCACGTACAGCTGAAGTTTGCTGAAGTCGATGTCCGCGATATGCGTACATACCTGGTTCAGGAAGTGACGGTCATGGGATACGACGATAACGGTGCCTTCATAGCGGGACAGGAAGTTCTCCAGCCAGCGCACCGATTCGATATCCAGATGGTTGGTAGGCTCATCGAGCAGCAGAATGTTCGGGGTGCCGAACAACGCCTGAGCGAGGAGGACACGGACCTTCTCGTTGCCGTCGAGCTCCTTCATCTTGAGATCATGCTGATCCTTAGGAATACCTAGACCAAGCAGCAATTCCGCCGCATCGGATTCGGCTTGCCAGCCGTCGAGATCCTGGAATTCGCCTTCCAGTTCGGCGGCCTTCATGCCGTCTTCCTCGGAGAAATCGGCTTTGGCATACAGGGCATCCTTCTCTTCCATGATCTGGAACAGGCGGGTATGTCCTTTGATGACTGTTTTCAAAACTTCAATTTCATCATATTCATAATGGTTTTGCTTCAGGACGGCCATACGCTCGCCCGGTGTGATGCTGACTTCCCCTTTGTTCGGCTCCAATTCTCCTGCGAGAATTTTGAGGAAAGTCGACTTGCCTGCGCCGTTGGCGCCGATCAGGCCATAGCAGTTGCCGGGCGTAAACTTGATGTTTACGTCCTCGAACAGAGCCCGTTTGCCGTATCGTAAGGTGACATCGGTTACCGTAATCATAATTTGCTGACCCACTTTCGGTTATAGACTGAAGCGGCACCCTGAAATTCCATGCGCTTCCAAACGTTAATTATACCATAACAAGAGCTTATTTCACACGGAAATGTTGCGACCGCCGTTATTTATTGCCCGCGATCGATTCGACCAGCTCCGACAGCTCCGACCATCGCTCCATCGCCTGCTCCAGCTGCTCGGTAAGCGTCTGCTCCTCACGGAACAAATCCTGTACCTTGCCGTAGTCGCTGCCAGCCAGCTCGATGTTCCGCTTCACCTGCTCAAGCTGCTCCTCCATTGAGGCAATCCGCCCTTCGATCTCATCCCATTCCTTCTGATCCTTGAACGAGAGCTTCTTGGGGCGCCCCGTGTCGCGCTTGCCGTCTGCCTGCTGCGCGGCTTGTTCAGCCTGCCCGGATGCTGCCGGAGCGGACTTGACGGAACGGGCCGCATCCGCTTCCTGCTGACGCTCCAGCTTCGTCTGCTCCAGATATTCCGAGTAATTGCCGTAAAACTTGCGTACATGTCCCTCGCCCTCGAAGACGAACAAGTGATCCACCGTCCGGTCGAGGAAGTACCGGTCATGGGACACGGTGATGACAACACCAGGGAAGTCTTCCAGATACTCTTCGAGAATCGTGAGCGTCTGGATATCCAGATCATTGGTCGGCTCATCGAGCAGCAGGACATTGGGCTCGCCCATCAGCGTGCGGAGCAGATAAAGCCGGCGCCGTTCGCCGCCTGACAGCTTGCCGATCGGCGTCCATTGCTGGGAGGGCGAAAACAGGAATCGCTCCAGCATCTGACCTGCGGTAATCGCCTCGCCGCTGGCCGTCCGGATCACTTCGGCCGCTTCCTTGATATAGTCGATTGCCCGCTGCTTATCATCCATTTCTACATTCTCTTGCGTGTAGTAAGCCAGCTTCACGGTGGTTCCTGTGTCAATCTGGCCCTCGTCCGGTTCCAGTCTTCCCGCCAGCATATTCAGCAGGGTCGACTTGCCGGTTCCATTCGGCCCGATGATGCCGATCCGGTCCTCCGGCAGCACGATATAGCTGAAGTCGCGAATCAGTCTGCGCTCGCCGAAGGATTTGCCTACGTCCTCGAGCTCCATGATCTTCTTGCCCAGCCGGCTTGCGCCGAGCGACATATCGAGCTGGGCGGACGGTCCACCGACCTTGCGGTCGCGCAGCTCCGTGACACGGTCGATTCTCGCCTTCTGCTTCGTCGTACGCGCCTTGGCGCCGCGCCGGAGCCAAGCCAGCTCGCGGCGAAGCAAATTCTGCCGCTTATCCTCCATTGAGGCTTCGCGTTCCATCCGCTCGGCCTTCTTCTCCAGGAAAGCCGCATAGTTGCCTTCGTAGCTGAACAACTGTCCACGGTCCAGCTCGAACATCCGGTTCGTTACGCGGTCAAGGAAATACCGGTCATGCGTGACCAGCAGCAGCGAGCCCTTCCACGCGCTCAGATAGCCCTCCAGCCATTCGACCGTCTCATGGTCGATATGGTTGGTAGGCTCATCAAGGATGAGCAGATCCGCCGGCTGAATCAGCACACGGGCCATCGCAACCCGCTTGCGTTGTCCGCCGGACAGCGTGCCGACGCGCTGCCCGAAGTCGCGGATCCCCAGCTTGGAGAGTACGGTCTTGGCTGTCGTCTGGGCATCCCAGGCCCCTGTAGCGTCCATGCGGGACTGTGCCGCGAACAGCTTGGACTGGCGCTTCTCGTCCTCCGGAGCGAGCTGCAGCTCGGCCAGCGCCCCCTCGTACTCACGCAGCGCCTTCATCAGTGGGGTATCCCCATGAAACACCTGATCCAGTACCGTGGAATCCATGTCGAATTCCGGCTGCTGGGGCAAATATTCCACATGGAAATGATTCGCATGCGTTAATTTCCCGCGCTCAGTCGACTCCAGACCTGCCATCACGCGCAGCAAAGTCGATTTCCCCGTCCCGTTGACGCCGACAAGACCGATCCGCTCCTTCTCGTTGATCTGGAACGCGATGCCGTCGAACAGCACCTTCTCGCCATAGCTTTTATATAAATCGTCTACCGATATAATATTCATGGACTTTCCCCCTTTCTAAATACTAGATGCTGAGCGGCCGAGCAGCCTGCTCCTTCGAGGAGACGCCGAGCCGCTGCTTCGTCGCTTACTCCTGCGGGTAGCCCGGTGCAGGCTCCTGTACGTAAGCGGCTAGCAGGGCGGCCGTGTGAACGATCGCCTGCCGATGCGTCCGCTCCATCGCGTGAGACGCGTGGACGCCGGGACCGATCAGCGCCGCCCGGATGTTGCTGCCCCCGCGCAGCGCCGCCGAAGCGTCAGAGCTGTATTGCGGGTATACGTCCACCACATAGGACAGCCCTTCCCGCTTGGCCAGCTCGATCAGCCGGGACGTCATCGCATAATCGTAGGGGCCCGACGAGTCCTTGGCACAGATCGAAACATCGAGCTCCGTACAGCTCAGATCGTCGCCCATCGCCCCCATATCCACCGCAAGCAGTTCGGCGATGTCACCGGGCAGCCAGGACGCCCCGTGCCCCACCTCTTCGTAGGTGCTGAACAAAATCTTCAGCGGCCGGGCCGGCTTGACACCCTCCCGCGCCAGCCCTTCCAGCAGTCCGAAGACCGCCGCCACGCCTGCCTTATCGTCGAGGTGACGCGACTTGATATAGCCGCTCGGCAGCAGCTGTACCCGGGGATCGAAGGATATGAAATCCCCAACCTCAATCCCCATCGCCCTGACATCGGCTGCCGTCTTGACCTGCTGGTCCAGCCGAACTTCCATGACCGCTTCCTCGCGCTTGAAGTCGCGGGCGTCGGCGTAGACATGCACCGACGGCTTGGTCGTCATAATCGTCCCCGTGTATGTACGGCCGTCACGCGTATGGACCGTGCAGTACTCATTCTCCACGGAACCGAGCATATAGCCGCCGATCAGCGTAAAGCGCAGCGTACCGCCCGGCTTGATGGCTCTAACCATGGCGCCGAGCGTGTCCACATGAGCGCTGAGTCCGATAGCAGGACCGCTTTCTGCGCCATCTATCGTCAGAATCCCATTGCCCTTGGGCGTGAACTGCATCGCATAGCCAAGCTTACCGGCTTCCTCGGAGAGCAGACTCATGATCGCCCTCGTATACCCGGTCGGACTCGGTGTTTCCAGCAGCTTCTTCAAGAGCTCCACGATATAATTTTCATTAAGGGTCATTCCCATTTTCCAGCCTCCTATTTGATTCGCCGCCTACATTCGTGTAAGCTTTGGAATGGATTTGCATAAGGGCGGACACATCGCCCATTCAGGAGGAATACGATGTCAATCGAAGCCGAAGCATTACCACCCAAAACCTGTACCATCGACCGTATGATCACCGTCGAAGCCGACGTGGACAAGGTGCTCAGCGGTCTGAAAACGTCAACCCGCCGCAACGGACGCTACGCCGATCCCGGTGAAGTGATGGAGCTGCGCGGTCAGCGCTTTGAGGTAACCCGCGTATACAGGCAGACGCTAGGCGATCTGACGGACGAGATCATTCAGTCCGAAGGCTACCCGACCGTGGAAGCCTATAAGACGTACATCACTTCGCTGCACGCCGGCATGCCTTGGCTGCCGCAGATGAAGGTTTGGGTTCACGAGTTCCGGGCTCTGTAGGCCTTAACGAGACTGAGCCCGCGTCTCTTTATTCCCTGCAACTGAAAACAGTGCAGCGGGACAAGCCGCCTGGGTCCGGCTTACCGCCGGGCCGCATGCGGCCTGCCCGCTACACTCTGTTCGCCCGCCCATTTTCCCCGCATGGAGGTCTTAGCACTCATGTATACCTGGCTTGTCTTTATTCACGTCGTCAGCGCGATGGTATCCATCGGACCATTTTTCGTACTGATGCCGATGCTCCGCAAGCTTCCGGCAGCCGAGGGCGACCGGCTCGAGGCTTATCTGGACTCATTTACCTTTGTCGTCAGGCTGTCCAAGCATACGGGACATGTGCTGGTCGCATCCGGCTTGCTCCTGATGTGGATCGGCGGCTACCCGTGGACGACACCTTGGATTTTCGGTACCTTCGTCGTTCTGTTCGCCTCGCTGTTATTCATGGCGCGGGCATTCTCACCGACGATACGCCGTCTGCGCCAGCCCGGACACGATCGGACCGCGCTGGTCCGCAAGCTAAGCCGTTCGCTTTATCTGTATTTGTTCGTGCTGTTTGTCATGCTGGGGCTGATGGTGATGAAGCCTGCCTTATGGTAATCAAGGGCTTGTCCCGCTCGGATCAGCTTTCGAAATCGACGCAAACGCTCGTGCCGTCAAGCACCTGCTTCATGTGAGCTTTAACCCCAACGTGCAGCGGGTGGTTGTCGTACACAGCCAAGTCAGCCTGGGAATCAAACTTGGTGATCAGAGCGATATCGTACGAACGTTCGGAATGAAGCACATCCAGCCCGACCTCGATATGGCGCAAAACTTCAATCTTACCTTCCATATTGCGCAGCACATCTGCCGTAGCTTGTACGGCTTCTGGGCTGCGGTCCTTCAATTTGAAAAATACGACATGCGTCAGCATCCTAATCATTCTCCCTATTTGTGAATTACTTGCCTACAGCTGCCGCCGACCATTCCTCGACATTCCATACTTTCGTTACCCAATCTTCATAGAAATCGGGCTCGTGGCAGACGATAATGACCGTTCCTTTAAAGGCCTTCAGCGCCCGTTTCAGTTCTTCCTTCGCGGCCACATCCAAGTGGTTCGTCGGCTCGTCAAAGGCGATCCAGTTACTCTCCCGCATCTGCAGCTTGCACAGGCGGACCTTGGCCTGCTCACCCCCGCTCAGACTGCTGATCGGACGGGTGATATGGTCATTTTTCAGACCGCAGCGGGCTAGCGCCGCCCTTACCTCGTGCTGATTCATATGGGAGAATTCGTTCCATACGTCGTCGATCGGCGTCAGGCTAGGTGCCTTCACTTCCTGCTGGAAATAGGACGGATACAGATAGTCGCCCAGGTACGTCTTGCCGCCATAAGGCGGGATAATGCCGAGGATCGTCTTCAGCAGCGTGGACTTGCCAACGCCATTGCACCCTACAACCGCGATCTTGTCACCGCGCTCGACGGTAACATTCATCGCGGGCAGCAGCGCATGGCCGTAGCCGATCTCCAGGCCCTCGCCTTCGAAGACGATGCGGCCGCTGGCACGGGATTCCTTGAATCCGAAGGTCGGCTTCACCGCTTCCTCCGGGCGTTCGATGCGTTCGATGCGCCCGAGTTGCTTCTCCCGGCTCTTGGCCCGGCCCGACGTGGAAGCGCGCGCTTTATTGCGCTGGATGAAGTCTTCCTGCTTCTTAATGTACTCCTGCTGTTTCTCATAGGCGTCGATATGCTGCTGCTTGTTCATATCCGCCATCTGCAGGAAGCGCTCATAGTTGGCGGTATATCTCGTCAGCTTGGAGAACTCCAAGTGGTAGATGACATTGACCACTTTATTCATAAATTCCGTGTCGTGAGAAATGAGCATGAACGCATACGGATAGCTCTGCAAATAACGGGTCAGCCAATCGATGTGCTCGATGTCCAAGTAGTTGGTCGGCTCATCCAGCAGCAGAACCGTCGGCTGCTCCAGCAGCAGCTTGGCCAGCAGCACCTTCGTCCGCTGCCCGCCGGACAGTTGAGCGACGTCGCGGTCCAGTCCGATCGCATCCAGCCCAAGGCCGTTCGCCATCTCCTCGACCTTGATGTCCAGCAGATAAAATCCGCTGTTTTCCAGACGGTCCTGGATCTCGCCCATCTCTTCCAGCAGCCGCTCCAGCTTATCTGGGTCGGCATCGGCCATCTGTTCAGCGATCAGATTCATTTCCTTCTCCAGCTCGAACAGCGGCAGGAATGCATCCTGCAGCACTTCGCGCACCGTCTTGCCGGGCGTCAGCTTCGTATGCTGGTCCAAATAGCCGTAATGGACCTTCGGGGTCCATTCGACCTTTCCCGAATCTCTGACCAGTTGCCCAGTCAAAATGTTCATCAGCGTCGACTTGCCGACGCCGTTAGCTCCAACGAAACCCACATGCTCCCCGGGCAGCAGCCGGAACGAAACGTCCTTAAACAACACGCGCCCGCCGAAACCGTGGCTTAAATCCTCAACCGTTAACAAACTCATGGAAGTTCCGATTCTCCTTACTCACGCTATCATTGACAATTCATTATAGCATTTACCTTACGCACGAATCCAGAGAGATTCATGGATATGGCGACTAATTCCGAAAGGGAACTGCAAGCCGCGGATGCAAAACACGGTGTACGATCAAAGAGATCCGTACCTGAAGGCGGTTGAGCCCTGTCCTCCCCCGGTCCATCGGGCGCAAGGCGACAATACTGGCATTATCCGGGGCTGGCCCCTCCAGCGTCTGTGACAACAGCGCATCGCAGAGGGTTTGAACATCGTTCCCGCGGCCGTTCGCCTCCAGCAGCTCTTGGGACAGGCGGGCGGCAGTCAGCGGACCGTGCAGACCGTCGCTGGACAGCATGAACAGCGTGTGTTGATCATACAATCCGCATCGGACATCGACTCTGGCCTGGCCTGCCATGCCAAGATAGCGAAGCAGCACGTTCCGCCTGGGGTGCCTGTCCGCCGTTGCGGCAGACATCAGGCCCAGCCTTACTTGACGGGCTACCCAGCTATGATCACGCGTCAGACGGCTGATCCGCAGCTTGCCGGGGTTCAACCTGTAAACCCGGCAGTCGCCGATATGGAAGATCCAATAGACCGAATCGCACAACAGCAACAGCGTGAGTGTCGTGCCCTGTCGCTGTCTGAGAGTTCGGACACGTCCGCTGATCGTATCATGAATGGTTTGAATTTGCAGCAGTGCGGACTTTTCCAGAGCGTTCCATCTGTCCCTGCTGTCGAGCACCCCCGGTAAGTCCCGCTCCATCCAGGTTCGCAGTCGGTCCAACGCTTCATCCGCTGCAGCTCCTCCGTCAGCCAAACCGCCCATCCCATCTGCCAAAGCCGCCACTGCGTAAGGCAAACCCTTCTTGGTCAGCCCCATGCGCAGCAGAGAGCGGTCATCGTTTAAAGTACGCTGCCAGCCGCTATGCGTAGCCGCGCCGTACTGCCAGTGAACAGCAATTGTTGTTTTCAATAGGTTCATAGCTCCCAGAAGGAAATTAGCGATACAAGCTTGCTTATAACCTTATCATACCATCTCCGCCGGCCAATTGTTACGATCCGGACATTTAGATGTAAATAGGCGGGACTTCCTCTCTAGACAGATGAAATCTCATGGACAAAAGAACTCCCGTAGAATCACAGCCGGATTCCATGGGAGTCGTGAAGGTTTACATTTAAATTTCAGATTCGATAATCAAATGAACTACTCGCAACAGGAAAAGTCCCAGTACGCATCCATTCAATAGCCTGCAATACCAGTGGCGATGAATTACTAGAGGCTACTTGATCAAGAGCAAGCCAAATAACATTTTTTGAATCTTGCCCTTCAAACGATTCAATGGCAGTAGATAGCTCTTCCGAATCAACATCTACTTCATATAAAATTGCAATATGATGCAAATTTTCTATTGTATGATCTTGTAATGTCCACATCACAGAAAAATCACAGACACCACTATGTTTAAGTTTTCGAACGTTATATCCCGTTTCTTCTCGAAATTCTCTTATGATTCCTTCCTCCAAGGATTCCATCTTTTCTAGCCGACCACCTGGTAAATCATACTTTCCTGTGTAGGGACCTAGGATTTTTCGAATAACTAAAATACAGTTATCAGCCACACAAATTCCTTAAACCCCGATATGTCGATAAAAATTGTCATTGTTATCTGCCATTCTACTCTCCATACATAAAGAAAATGAGTTCTCGCTTACTGCGATCATCAAAAGCTGCTGCGAGTCTCTTTAAGTCCTTCAAATCATACGTAACGCTCTGAAATTAGGAAGAGAGAAAAGGACGCTTCGGCACTTGAATACCGAACAGCCTGTCGAGCAGTTCGGAGGCGATCACCCGGTGCCCTCCCACGTCCGGATGGATGCCGTCTCCATACCGGAAGCCGGGATCGGTATCCCGTCCGGCACGAATATACGCCAGCACAGGGTCGTGAATATTCACGACATCCGCACAACCTGCCTCGGTCTTCAGAGTCAGCACCCAGTCGGCGTAACGGCGCAGCACTTCCTCTGAGTAACGGGCATACGGCTCCAGATAGCTGTACGCGGCTCGGTTCTCGTCGCTGATAGCCTGCACGCCTTCACTCACGGAACCCGGGTCGAACGGCGGCGGTGTCACCGCGATCACCTGGGCGCCTGACGCCCGGATCTGCTCCACGGCGCGGAGATAGCCTTCCCGGTAGGCTTGGAACCGCTCCTCAGCGTACGGGTAATAGATGCCGTCGTTCATGCCGTAGCAGAGGACGACCCAGTCGGGCTGAGCGATGCTCAGCACCTCGCCCAGACGGTCGTGCAGGTATGGCCGGGGGCCGGGATGATCCGGCTCGCTCAAACCGGACACCGTCTCGCTGCTGCGGCCGTCGTTGATCCATGCAATCGCCAGCTCCGGCAGCTGCTGACGGACAGCCTCCTGCATGCAGGTGATATAGGTGCCGTCCTCGGTGATGCTGTCCCCGAGAAATTGCAGGCAAAGCTTTCCGTCTCCACCCTTCGTGGAGATCAAATGCCCTGATCCGGGCTTGTCCATGGTCATGCTGCCTTGCCTCCTAGTCTAAAGTCCTTCGCTCAGGGCAATTCCTGCAGCGTCTCCGCTCCAGTTCAAGCACAAGAGTTTTCACCTCGAAGCCGCCAAGTTGAACATCCAAGGCGATTCCAAGCGAAGGCACCTGCATGGTGGTTGCGCGGGACTACCGGTCTGCTCGAACAGGCGCATGATGTAGTTCACTCCACGCTCCTCCTGATTGGCCCTCGGCAGGAAGCTGTCTTGAAACATAATCGGCAAGTGTCCGATCGGGTACGCGCACTAGTCGGTTCCTCGCAGCAGCGCGCCCTTTACGCCGGATAAATCCGCCTCTCTGCCCGTATCCATCAGAGCGAACGAGCGATCTCCTGATTGAAGGCATGGTTATCCATTCTCCACAGGTTCTCATTATCCTTCATAACCAGCGGTACAAATGCATTCGGTTTAAGGCGCGAAACGTCCGCCGCATATTCGTCCAACAAGTCAATGTTAAAACGCGCACCCAGTCGTGCTTGAAGACGAAGCGGCCTCCACCGCTCGATCTGGCAGTCGAAGCGGTTTATGGATGACGGAGCCAGCTCCGCTTGGAAGACGACGCGCTTGCGCCAGTCTGAATTCAGAATGCTCAACTCCTTCTCCGTATTGGATGGCAGGCGGACCCTATCCCGGTAACCCCTTCTAAATACGACAAAAAGGCCAACCAGCACTCTGATTAACCTAATGGATGAAGAAAACTAATGGAGTTAACTATCTAGCAGATGTTCTGTGGGGTCATGAAGCCTCAAGACACCCCAGTGCGCACAACCGGCCTTACAGCCAATATGTTCGCGATTAGAAAAACACGTGGTGCCCGCCTGCTCAGGCAAAAAGCCTTAACGACTCCAGCCGCAGCGTCCACATGGCGCACTTCAATCCTGCGTTGGGTAATTTCATGATCCTTTCCGATATACACGATTTCAACCGTACGACCTACGAATTTCTCCACCAGACCTCGCCTCCAAATAGGAACATTCGTTTGTATACTAATCATTATATGCAAACAAACGTTCTCTATTCAACCGGTAAAAAACTCCTGCTTAAAGTACGCGTACACTCCCCATTTCAGCAGGAGTTGAAGCTTCTACCGGGAATTACGCAGCGAAGTGACTATCTGAAAATTACAATTAACATTCGAAAGCTTGCTGATCCATTGAAGGGAACCTACGCTGTCGCTCTTAGTCTGATGTACGAACAAAACGGAAGTACAACCAAGCCCGCTCTTGCAGAAGCAAGGAAGCGGGCGTCAACGAAAAGCTAAGCAACCTAATCCATCCTCATCGAGGAAATACCGGTCCGGACGGGCCGCCAACGACCGAATCTCTTGCTTCGCAGGAGCATGCTTAGTCACGTGTCCGGTAAGTAAACTCTGTCGTCACAATCGAAATCACATCGCCGTTATTCAAGAGATGCGTTTGATAAGGTATCAGCAGCTCGCCGTTCACACGTGTTCCGTTGCTGGAACCGAGATCTTTTACCATCACTCCACCCTGTTCCCGGACGAGCTCGGCATGCATGCGGGAAACCCCCGCTTCCTCCATTACCCAGTCAACCTCCGTTCCCTGCCGTCCGATAAGAATGCTGGCCTTGTTAAGTGGAATCTTCTCCGTCTTGCCTTCCCGGTACGTCTCCAGATACGCATCGCGGAGAGCAGCTTCCGTGTGCGTGCGGGAAAGCACAACCGTTGCGTCAGGCCGTCGCAGCAGTGTCGTCCGTCCGTCCAAACCTCTCCCCTGTCCTCGACGCTCGACTCCTCCCGAGACATCAGCCGACTCTCCATAGAGACTGGTTTGGTTAGTGGACTGGAGGGACTCAGCCGCCGAGGCCATAAGTCCTGCGCTTTCCAAAAAAGACACAGAGTCGGCCAACGGACCGCTTGTTGGGAATGGATGATCCGAAGGACGGCCCCCTGTTCCTGACAACTCCTGGCCAAGCTCTCCATGATAGCTGTACAGAGGCTTGTTCATCTCCGGCCCATGACCCGGAAATGACTGGGATAACTCCGATGCAAAATCAGACTCCCGGAATGACTGTTGCTGCTCCTGCTCTAACAACTGCCGTCTGCGGACTATTCTCTGCAGCAGGCCCATGCCGATGCCGACGATCACGACAGATCCTCCTGCGCACAGATATAGCCACTGCTCCTCCGGCTGATCCGCATACTGCTTCCACAGCAGGCCGAGCGCCAATATCATAGCCAGCACCACCGGCAACCGCCGGGAGCGAAAGTCCAATCCCTTGGCCGACTTGGAGCTTGCCGAAGCTTCTGATGGCCCCGCTCCTGAGCCGATTCCGGCCACTTGGCCGCCCGGACCGCCCGTGTCCAAGTTGTGAGATGGCTGTGGGGGATCCGGCGACAGTTCCCATGACCTCAAGGCGAACTCTTCCGAAGTGGAACGGGATACGGGAGATTCATGAGGTGGCCAGTGGCCGGACGGTACAGAAGACCCTTGTGGAGCTCGGCCCGCCGGACGTACAGGAGGAACAAAGCCTGCGTTCCAATGCCCCTCTCCCGCCTCTCCCTTCATATTTACTGCTGCCATTGGACGCTGATCTCCTGAACTACTAGCACTAGCCAAGCGCTCAAGCTGCCGGTTCACCAGTTGCTTCAGCTCCGGCAGATTAAACGATTCCTCCTGCAAAAACCGCATCAGCTCCTGGAAGCCGCTCCCTCTAAGCTCGCTGACTCGATGAATCCATCTGGATGCCAAATGCTGCAAATCGGCGGATACGCTATTTTTACCCTCCAACTGCTCTTTGGGTAGATAAGTAAAGTAAAGCTGATCCAGTCCCTCCCCGACAAAAATAAAGTCTTCCTGCAGCACGAACCGGCCCGGCTGCAGCATATTCATCGCACTGTCCGCCAGCACCTCCACCACCTGCAGCAGCAGCAAATAATATTGCTCCATCGTGATGGGGTCCATGCGCAGGATTTGCGCCAGCATCCGCTTTCCCGATACCTGATAGTACAGCGTACAATTCCCGTCCCTCGCCTCCAGCCTAAGCTCCAGCAGTCTGGGAATACGGTTCGCTGTCAGCATCCGGAGCTGGAATTCGGACAGCTCTTCGCGCTTCAGTCCCCCTTCGGCCGATATTGCCATATCAAGCCCGTATTGCTTAACGAATTCGACCTTAAGGCCGTACAGCAATTGACTCACTTTCATTCACCTCGCCCATTTTGGATCATCCCTAGCCTAACTCTACGAGCTTCCCAGGTTGTAATGACTCATGCTCTCAACGTGTAATAAGTACACAGGCCTTCTAAAGGAACTCCTTCCACGCCAAAAACGAATAAACGGCCCCCGGAAGGACGGCCCACATGAACGGAAAGCGCAGCCGCTCCTCTTCGTCTGACGGCTTCAGAAGCGCTGTTAGATCGCGAAACAGCCATAACCTCATCAGGATGCCGAAGATACCCTTGAACCTCTGCAGCCGGTCATGCCTCCATAAGAAAACCGCGCAGGCGATAAAGCCTGCAATACAGAGCGACACTGCCATCGCATACAACGTAAAAGCAGCTCCTGTAACTGCTCCCACAGCCGCAAACAGCTTCACATCTCCAGCCCCTACACCCTTGAGCGCATACAGCAGCAGCATGGGTACAAAGCCCGCCGCCAGTCCAAGTGCTGACCAGGTCAACCCTTCCCAGCCCGAGACTATCGTATGTCCGATCAGCCCCGCTCCTGCGCCACTCACCGTAAGCCAATTCGGAATGATCCGCTTGCGTACATCTGTCGCAAAAGCAACGGCAAGCAGCAAGCCTGCAAACCACCAGTCCATGTGTTACCCCCCAATCCATGCCCGTTCTCTTGCCTGCTTCCTCAGCACGAACGTACGCTTGTAGAACGGCAGCAGCAGTGTGTATTCGTATTGCGCCTCAATCACAACCTCCGTTGACATTCCGCTGTAGAAATCAGGCAGTACCACATCCGTTACCTTGAACTTCTCCTTCCGTAAGACGGAGGTATCTGCGAAGCTTGCAATCCAAGGCGTTGCTGCTTCTGCCGTCTTTCGCCGCAAGGCCTGCTTCCACTCGCTCGTCTGCTCCCCGGCGGCTGTCTCCAGCTCAGTTCGGAAATCCTTCTCCCAAGCCATGATCCGAACGATCGGCTCTGGAATAAAGCGTCCGTAGTCCTCAACGAACGTTTCTGCATCCACCACCCTGGAGCGAGCCGCCTCCGCCTCAGACACTGCCTTGTCCAACCAGATGCCGGGCTTGCTGGAGGCCCAGCGCTGACGGGCCTCTTCATACAGCTGCTCCACCGGGTACAGGTTGGCCGCAATCACCTTAGCTGATTCCGACACAGCCGACTGAAGCGCCATATCAGCCTGGGCCAGACGGATCACCGACACGAACAGCATCAGCAGGGATACGAATAACGGAAGTACGAGTGCAGCCTCCAGCACGATGCCCCCTTCCGGCGATCTCGCAAAGCGCATGATCCTTCTCTCCTTTCTGTCTGGCCTTCTCTCAACAGTCAATAGCGGAAATCAGCCGACTTCGTCAGCAGACAGCGCGAGGCTTCCTGACCGCAACCTCCGAAGCCGTCCGCTCCGAGCGAACGGATAATGCTGCCCATAAACCAAAACTTGAATGAAACCGTCGCCTGTCCGGAAGCGTATGTAGAAGCCGCAGCCAAATCAATGCCTGTATTGTGGTGAATCAGCGCCTGCATGCGCGACAGAAGCACACTTTCCCGGCTGTGCAGCAGCAGAAAGACACGCAGGTAATCCCTGTAATTCAGAGTGATCTCGGAGGTCAGCTTGCGGGACAAGGCAACCTCTTCCCCTTGGATCAACTGAGCCATGTCCTGCTGAGCACGGACTGCACCCTCCGCTACCGCTGCGAGAACAACAAGTAGCGGGGAGCCGACGGCCAAAGCCTCATTGCGGGGCTCCAGCAGCGCTTCGGTTGTGTTGATAGCTAGCCGGAAGGCGAACATCTCCGCATAAGCCAGTGAATAATTGCCAGCACAAGAGCTGGCCCCATAGATTAAGTACTCGATCTCCTGATTAGTCAACGGGTGCTTCTCCGGGCGGGACAACTCCTTGGAGGTGCGTGGTGCACCGGAAGCGTTTTTGCCCAGTCCTAGTGTACGGTAGCTGAACTTAGTCACTGCGTACTCATCCACATAGAACTCGTCCCGGAGATCCGTAAGCAAACTCTCCAGTCCAGATACAAGCTTGAGGGCGCCTAGCCCAGCCTTATCCGCTTTATCCAGCGGAACACTCGGTATGGCATCCGCTCCTGTAGGAGCTTCATTTCGCTCCATATAGCTCTTGAATAACCCTTTGGCCTGCGGTGTCTGATGGTTTCCCTCTAATTCTTGATAGATCCACTCGAAAGGATCTACGCCACTGGTCACACTACAAGCACCCAGCCCCTTCTTGACTTCATTCAGAATAGCTTCCGTCTTGGTACGCTGTTCCCGCTTAGCCGCCTGAATGCTGCGCTGGCTGGACTGTTGGCTCGTCACTGTCGGTTCCATCCGGCTGGCTGTCGCTTCGATTGAGCTTTGAAAGCCTTCGAGCGCTTTCAGCGTGTTGGTATATTTCTCCTTCGTAAACCAGATGCCGTCATTCATCTGCGCATTGAATCCGGAGAATTGTGCCACCGCTCCGACCACATCGGCCCGCCACGTTTCCAGCTCCTGCCGGCCTAGTACCTTAACCTGGGCGTAAGTCTGATTTTCCAGCTCAGCCATCGCATGTGAACCCTCACCTGTCGGACCGCCTCCGCGAACTTTGACCAGCTCTTCCTCTACGGCTACGTTAGCATCAACCGCAAGCCGGTGAGCTTCCTGAAAGGCAGCCAAAAGCGTCTGAAGTCTGCTCAGATCCACCGGCGTTTTCGTGCGAATAATCGTCAAAAGCTCCGCATAACGTGCAAAGTTCTTCAGAAGCTCCTCATAATCTGAAGCAAGCTGCTGTGCTTTGCTATACTCCCGACTGAGCTGCGACCTCGTTTGACTGAGCTGAATAATAGTTGGAACGGCAGCCGGACCAGCTTTAGCAAGCGCAGCGATCGAGGCGTCGATACTGCGCATATCCCTATCCAGGCTTTTGATCTGTTCCTGTGCCTTTTGCAGCGACTCACGGACATTCTCCAGGGTATGTATGCCGATTTTGGAGCTAAGCTCGTCCAGGTCGCGCAGTTGAGTCCTGTAAAAGGGCGTGATGTCCGCAGCACGCTGGCGGATTTTCACAAATTCCTCCCAGGCTTCGTCCAGACGGCTATCCCGCTCCTCCAGCAGCTTTTCTAAGCGGGCGGCATTTTCTCCAAATCGCGAAGCTTGACCCAGATTGGAGGCAAGACCATTTCTCTTCCATTTATCCAGCAGCTCCAGCGAGTAGCTGAGCGGCGCTCTGTACTTCATCTCCTCTAGAATATGGCGCTTCAAAATCTCGTGGTTGGACAAGGGATACATGGCCGTCACCTTGGCGGCGCTCGCCTCCTTTTCCAGCTTCTGCTCAATCCAGGCGAATCGTTCTCCCTCCGATGAAGTGGCCAGATTCCCTTCCACCGTTTCTATGAAGATTTCGCTCGGGTCGCTCTCTCCCTTCGTATCCAGGGCGAACAGACCGTACGTCTGCAAAGGTATTGAATACCCTGCCATTACGGAACGAACGCCCGCCTTGACCGCAAGCTCCGCCTGCTGATCCGCCGTCCTCCAGCGCAATACATCGACCAATAACCCCAATAACAGCAGCAGCGGCAGCAAAATGAGCATCAGATAGACGGATACCGCGCCGTCTTGCCGCAGTAACCAACGGCTGCGCCTGGACATGCTTCTCCTCCTTCCGGGCTTATTCATGAATCACGATAATAATGCCGTTACGTTCAATTTCCCTCCTAAAGGATGCCGAAAGCTTGACCTTATCCTGTTTGTTCGTCTTGAAGAAATGCCAAACCACACCTTTGACCTTCCCGCTCTTGAGCAGCTCGATATCCTTGGGAAGCTGTTCCTCAAGCACTTGTTTTTCTTTAAAATTAAAGTAGGCTTGATGGGCGACTCCCGAAGCATCCAGTGCGTCGACAAGTCGCGTCCTTTCAGAAGAGACTTTAATAGGTTTCTCCTTTCCGTTGACCAGTTTGCGAAGATAATCAGCAGCCTGATTATGATTGGTAATAACGGGCTTCTTAGCCGGCCCCGTCACCGGCTCAATCATCAGCTCCAGCGCCGCCTTAGGCTTGATTCGCCCTTGTATCTCGGATATGAAAGTTCGAGTCAGATCCGTCAGACGGATCGTTTCTACCGGATCGATCACATGTGAGGACGTGCCTGCATGAAGCTGGGAGGAGCCTTTAAACCAATCGTGGGCAAAATCCGGCAACCGTACGGTTCGCTCCAGCGAAGAGCGCACAACTCGGAAAAGGCCGTAGTGCTGGTAAGACAATCCTCCTTGCAATTCACTGCCCAGTTCGCCTGAGGCTCTCTCCAGCTTGCCTACGGCTCCGTTAGCTGCATTCGTCCCTTTGCCGGCCTGCGGCAATTGCACCCGGATCGGCTCGAAGGGATGGAGCACATTAAACCATTGTGACACGCCATCGGATGCTATCCTCCAATAAAGTCCATCGCTTGCAGTAGGGTGAACGGCACCCGTTACATAATTTTTGCTGCTGTTGTCCCATATGTAAGCGGTACGCTCCGCGGAACGTCCGGCATTGTAATACAGACTAGACTGCTGGTAGTAGTACACCGCCACCGCCAGCAGGACGAACGTCGCCAACAAAATAACCGGTAGCGTCATGGCCGCTTCCAGTGTAATTTGGCCGCTGCGCTCCCGCCAGAAGCGGGGGCGGGGTTTGGAGAGGTGAGGCTTTGTTAGCATCACTTGGAGGGCTTTGGACTTAATGAGTCCCCATCATTCCGGATACTATCTTTTTCGATCTTTAGTTGCTCATCTGCCTTGTTGAAAAGCTCTCCCAACCACTTCATGATCCATTTTCTGAACGCTATCGCAATAATTATGAGCACCGCAATAATCAACAAAATCTCCAACGTGCCGAGCCCGTCTTCTTCCTTCCAGAACCGAAGCCAAGCTTCCTTAAGCTGTTTCCCCATCCCCATATTCAAGTTTCCTCCTCAATATGTTTATCTGTTTAAATATCCGCCTTCCTTGCCCTGCTATCCGGCCATCATCAACGCAGGCACAGCTACGATGACCATAACGACAAAGAAAATCAGCACCATCGGGAACACCAGCTTCGACGAGGCTTCCTCGCCCAGCGTCTTGGCCAGTGCCTTGCGCTTGTCCCAAAGGGTCATGGACAGCTCGCGCAGTGAGACGAGCATCTCGTCGCCCCCGCGTTTGTAGTTCAGCATCAGCGTCGTCGTGAATAGTGTCGTTTCCTGCAAGGCGCACCGCTTGCTGAACTCTTCCATCGCCTTGGCGAACGAGACATTCATCTTCAGCGCATTGGCCACTTCACCGAGTTCCTGGCGGAGCGGGTTCGTAGAATCAGCCGTTCGCTCGGATATTCGAACGATCGCCTGCTGTACCGTTTCGCCTGCACCAATAAGCAGCATCAGTTGATTCAGCGCTTCCGGCAGCTCGATCAGCATCTCCCGTTTCTTGCTCAGCAGCTTTCCCTGCTCTTGCTTAAATAGCACGAAGGGAGCTGCCGATGCGCATAACACGCCGTAAAGCAGCAGCTCCGGCTCATCCTCCAGCAGCGCACCGGTCGCTATAAAGAACGCCACGCAGCCATACATGACAAGCAAAGCACGCACCGTAAACCAGCGCGTACGTGCCAGCGCCTGTTTGGCTCCGTGCAAGCCAGCCATAATCTGATGAACCCTATGAAGCGGCTCGCTGAGCTTGTCGGAGAGTTCCAGGCGTTCCATAACCGTGAGAGCTGCGGCCGCCAGCCAATACAGCGCATCGCTCGGCTTGAGCTTCCAATGCTCCTCCAGCCAGGGGGCATATCTGCGATGCGACTTAGCCGCTATTGCCGGGATAGCTCCCGCTTGTAGGAGCAGCATAATTAGCATCCAGGACAATGGCTCACACCCTTATTTTCATAATGTTGCCGATCCAGGACCGGCACAGCCACAGTACGCCAAGCGCTCCCGTCATCACGAAACGTCCGGCTCCTTCGTAGAGCGGCTCCATATAATCGGGTGCCGTCCAGGCCATCGTAGCCACAAAAAACACCGGAGCTACGGACAAAAGTCTGGCCTCGAATTTCTTTTGAGCCAAAGTGACAGCCAAATCCTGCTCGATATCCAGCTTTTCCTGGATCAGCATGGACGTTCGCCTTACGACCTGCACCAAGCTGCCTCCCGTCCGCTTGCAAATAACGAACACATCGGCAAACTGGCCGATTTCGTCCAGACCGGCACGCTGGGCAAAGCCGAGCAACGCCGATTCTATACTTTCCCCGTTATCCAGTCTACGGTTTAAAATCTCCAGCTCCCGGATAATCATTGTCGAAGGATCGGGATACAACAGTCTCAGGTCCTGCATGGCTTCCCGAAAGGCACTCTCAATGGACTTGCCCGCCCCGAGCGATGTGGAGACGGTCGATAACAGCTGCTTGAACTGAATTTTGAGTTGGGCCTTCCGGCGCTCGAGCAAGCTTTTGCGTAGCATCGCAGGAAATAACAGCCCTCCCGGCAGGGATAGCAGCAAAGCAACCGGATGCCGGAAGAAAATCCAGGCCAGGCAGCCAAGCAGTGCTGCTCCCACACAGATAGCCAGAACTTGCTGCTTAGCGCTTAACTCCAGCTGTCCGTAATCCGTAAGTACCCTTGCACGCACTCCATGCCCCTTGTCTTTGCCAGGAAAAAGCGCTATCTGCCAGCGCCAAGCGGCTTGTAAGCCTGCCCATCGTCTGGCCTTCATTCATCTGCCTCCCTATTATGAATTCCGCGTGCCCCGAGCTTCAGGTCAAGCCGCCCGTTGACAGCTTGACAGCAACCGGCGGCACACGACTCACTGCTTCCAAACTGCCGATCACACGGCCATCCGGAGCCTCCCCTCGCTCCACAAACCGGTAGATCGGCTGCAGCTTCACCTCCCCTCCAGCCATGCCGACCACCTCGCTGATCTCCGTCACCCGGCGGCTCCGATCGCGCAGTCGCTGCAGATGCACCATCACATCCAGCGCAGAAGATATCTGCTTGCGTACAACATCCAGAGGCAGGCTTGCGCCACTGAGCACCATCGTCTCTAGCCGACTGAGCATGTCAATCGTGGAATTAGCATGGCCAGTCGATAGTGAGCCTTCGTGCCCCGTATTCATAGCCTGCAGCATATCCAAACTTTCGGCGCCACGCACCTCACCCACAATAATCCGGTTAGGCCGCATCCGTAGCGAGGCGCGAATCAGCTCCCGGATCGAAATTTCCCCTCGCCCTTCGGTATTCGCGTTACGCGTCTCCAGTCTGACAAGATTAGGCACGCCGCGAATCTGAAGCTCGGCTGAATCCTCGATCGTAATGATCCGCTCATCCGCCGGAATATGCTGGGATAGCGCATTCAGAAACGTCGTCTTCCCCGAGCCTGTGCCTCCGCTAATAAAGATGTTATGCTTTTCCTTCACCAGCCGGATCAGAAAAGCAGCCGCTTCCTCGCTGAGCGCCTCCCTTCGCTGCAAATCCTCCAGGGTCATCGGCGCCGCTGGGAATTTCCGAATCGTCATCGTCGGGCCGTCCAGCGCAACGGGAGGCAGTACGACATGGACACGGGACCCGTCAGGGAGACGTGCATCCACGACCGGACTCGACTCGTTGACGATACGGTTGACACGCCCGACCACCGCCTGGATCGTATCCTCCAGCTTTTCCCTGCTTTCGAAGGCAAGGCCGGTTTCCGTCACACGGCCGCGTTTCTCGATGAAGATGCGCTCATGGGAGTTGATCATGATCTCGGTAATCTCCGGATCGTCCACCAGCGGCTGGATCACATCCAGCCCGCGAAACGAGTTGAAAATATCCCTGACCAGCTTATTCATCGTTCCTGCCGTCAGATGGCTGCGCGAGGAGCGGGCAAATACCTCCTTTTCAATCAGATCCAGGAGCTCTGCATCGGAGAGAGTGCTTCCGTAGTCGATCTGCTCTTGTACGATGCGCTTGAGTTCTGCGTGGAGATCCTGCCAGGACCGCTCATCGTTCACTGCTTCCACCTCCCCGGACGATCGCAACCGCATCATCGGCAAAGCCCCGTACGAGCATGCTCTCCACACGCACCATACTTTTCCACTCCGGCACATAAGGAAGCTGGCCGCTCACCGCTATCGCATATGCCCGAAAATCATTCAACCGAGCTCCAGTATTCCGGTTATGGAGAAAGCGGACTTTGTCCATAACCAGCCTTGCCTCTTCGCCATTTCGCTTACGCAGGGCAGCGATCCAGTCGCTAGTTTTCCTAAGCTGGACTCCGTCATCACTGACCGGCCAGAGGATAAGATCAGTCTCACACAGCAGTTCCATCACAACGGGAGCGCAAGACGAGTCGGAGTCGACAATGATCCGGTCATACAAACCGGATTGTCTGGCAGCCTTCAGCAGCGACCTCAGGTCGGCAGGTTCCATATCTCCCCATTCCTCCGTTTGCCGAAGGGGACGGATGCAATCGAAGCGCCACTGCGGATGCCGATGCTTGGCCTGCTCCAGCTTGGCCGTCAACAGCTCCGGCCGGGACTTGGCGTAATACAACAGCCGGGAGAAGGCATCATCCGGCTCTCCTGTTTCACCGGCAGCGTCGTACCAGGCATACGAGGGAAGCTGCTCCAACGAGAAGCACAGTACCTGCTCGCCCTCCGCAGCAAGCTGAGCAGCCAAGTGAATGGCCGTTACCGTCTTGCCGCTGCCTCCCGTCGCCGCATACACGGCGATTACCTGCGACTTCGTCACGCCCCCGCCAAGCAGAGCTTCCGCACTAAATTCGTTATAATGCGAAGCTGTCGAAGCGAGCAGCGTGTTCAGCGGTTGATATTTGAAGATCACCGGATACTCCAACACGCCGCCAAGCCGCTCCGTTTCACTGACGATCAGCGTGCAACCCGCTCTTAGCCTGAAGGCCTCATCCGGAAGCGGCAGCCATGACTCATGGACGAGCGCAATTAACGGCTCCCTGGCCTCCGCCAAATACCTGCAGCCGTCCTCCCGGCTGGTGAACCGCTGTAATTCGAAGCGCTGCGCAAACTCAGACGTGCGGAGATAGACCGACAGCATGTCCCCAAAATATTCGTCCGTATCCAATAGCACCAGCTGCAGTCTGCTCATCAACGTCTATCCCTCCTTGTTGTGCTAAGACACAAAAAAAGCACGCGCTGCCCGGGACATACATCCCGGACAACGGTGCTTCCGTTGACCTGACTATTAAAATCTTATGAAATGGATTATATATGAAATTTTGGTAGAGTTCAAGTGTTTCAACTATTACCTTAATATTTTTTTAGAATGCTATTATTGATCTATTAGAGAAATAGTTTCCTTTTTCAAAGTGTTGAATTGTACAACCATTGTATTTATCATGAATCATAGTACATCTTATTTACATATATAGGAGTTGAAAGTTAATGGAGCTTACATTGGCTCAAACCATTACAGCATTATTTGAAAAACTGTCTCCTATCGAACAGAAATTTATATTACCTGCTCTGCAAGGGCGTTTTGGTGCCTCTTTTCAAATAACGTACGGTCATTTGTCTTTGCTGGATCACGGCGATCTCCAACTCATCCACTCAACTATTTATGGATTAATTCTCACCCGCGAACAACTTCCAGAAATTTTGGAGCGATACAAAAATTCAAATAAGAGAGATTTTGTATGATAAAATCGTTATTTATCATACTCCACATACTACTGTCTACATGGGAATATCCGGAATGGAGTGGTACTGGCCCAATTACACCCATTCACAGTTCAAGTTCAAGTCTCCTTCAGCTTCATGACACCCCTCAAGTGGTCTTGGATAAACTCATACATCTTGAACACAAAAGCCTCGCCATATTAGCAAGGTTCGAACATTTTACTCCCATTACAGAAGAAGACAAAGACAAACTCATTCAATCGCTCGCTTCGTTTTATACTCCAGATCAAGCACAAACCCTATTTGAGCAACACTACAGACAAAGAAATGATGGATATATCCGGGTTCCCACTGACTATATCTCGATAAAGCATATCCAAAAGCACATTCAGATCTTTCAGCAAGCTGAGCTTGAACACACCCTATTAAAAATTACCGGAGAGGATGAACATCACGAATTCTATGAATTTCGCTATATTCTAAATAAAGATCTAACACTTATTGCAGATATCCAAGTTATTCAGGCTCCCTATTAAGAATTCATACTCTGAATAATAGTCACAATTTCATAAGAAAAAGCAACAGAAAAAAGTATAACCTTAGCCCGAGAAATCCCGAACTAAGGTTAGTTGCTAATGTTATATAATTAACGCTTTCGGCTACAAACGCATCAGCGCTCTCCGCTCCGCCTGAGGCCGGCAGTCATCACAGACGCCAACGACCCCACCGGCTTCATTCGCGTAGAACGCCAGTCGCTTACTTTTCTTTTTGCAGAACGAACAAGTTTTGGAGCCGCCTTGGGACTTAACAGGCTGTCCGGGCTTCGGCTTGTACAAACTCATTTGGATGACCTTGCTTGCCTCCGTTTTGTCCCTGACCTTGCGCCCTGCCTTAACCAATGCCCACGCGATCACAACCGCCGCGACGATGATTCCGGCGATGGCCCATACCGTCATACTCGTTCCCATGGATACCTTCCCTCCATCTCGAATTAGCTGTGCCGGATGTCCGTAAGCGTCAAAGCAGCTAGGCTACGCAAGTTCAGGCTGTTCCTAGGCCCAGTCCCGTCTAGCGGCTACCATCCAAGCTCTCTTCGGTTTTTCGTAGCGGAGCAATACGTTTTCCTCCAGCGCTTCGATCGTCCAATTCGCGAACAAGGCTTCCGTCTGATCCCGTTCGAAAAAACGTTTTATTCTGCCGCCCGATTCGTACAGGCCCGGCTCCAGCTCCGTCCCCTGACCTGCACCGTATTCCGTATCGCGTATCGAATTGACCCGGCACAGCAGCAAGCCACCAGGCTTCAGTACACGCCTGAGCTCAGCCACGATCCGCTCGGTATCCGCCCAGTGAAAGTAGTGCAGAGACAGATCGGCCACAATCGCGGGAGCCGTACCGTCTCCAAAGGGGAGCGGCTCGAGCAGATTCAGCACCAGGGTGCGTACCTCCGGCACCCGTTCACTTACTAGCTTTAGCGCTTCCTCCGACAGATCGCAAGCAACAACCGGTACCCCGCGCTCCGTCAAATAAAGCGCATTGTTCCCGGCCCCGCAGCCCAGATCCAGCACAGGAAGTCCGTCGCCAGCTTGCAGCTCGCTTAGGAAGGGATCCAGCCACAAATCATATTGAAGCTACTCGGCCGATTGTCCGGCATATAGAGTTTCCCAGTAAGTTTTAGAACTCTTCACAGGTCGCTCTCCCTTGGTTCAGATTATTCCGAACCGCCGTTTTTATGATTTCATTAAGAACAGCGTCAGCTCGTCCCGGTTGTGGAAGAGCTGTTTGGCCTTCAGCAGCGTGAAAGCGCCGGACAAGTCCTCCGTTACCTCGCGGATCGACTGGAAAGCTTTCTTATGCATCAGCTTGACGGTGATAATAGCGGTCCCGCCTGTCTGCACCGCATCCGCAAGCTGCAGCACGAGCTTGGCCATCTGACGGTGGCTCCAGCTCATATCGCAGACGAGCAGGTCGAACTTACCGGTCTCGAACTTCACTTCATCCGCCTTCTTGGACAGATAGGTAAGCCGGGGCTGAGACAACAGCGAAGCATCCAGCTTGGCCGGGTCTACGGCCGTTACAGCCAGACCGCGCTCCAGCAGCAGACTTGTCCAGCCTCCGGGAGCGGCCCCGATATCGAGCGCCTGACGGTAGCTCTGAAAATCCAGTCCGAACGCCAGCTCGGCCTCGAGCAGCTTGAACTTGGCACGGGAGACTTGACCCTCTTCTCTGCGGAAACGGATCGCTCCACCCGACCAATCGGACAAGTTCTCCTCGGGCCGGGTCAGCCCGGCATAGAGGCGGCTGCGGGTCATGTAGACGGACAAGATCCAGTCAGACTGCCGGACGACCGGATTCAGGCCGTATTCCTGCTGCAGCAGCACGTCCAGCTCCGCTTTCAGAGACGCCGGTGCGGGAAGCTCGGCTTCTCCCTCCGGCTTGCGGATTTGCACAGCGACGGACGTTCCTGCGGACAGCGCTTCCCGGTTTCTTTCAACCAGACCACATACAGCACCGATCGCTTCGGCAGATGTCCCTCCCCACTCATCCGCTACATCCGCCGGAAACAGATGCCGGAGAAAGGCAGGTTCCTGCTTCAGAACGGCGGCGATTGTTTCATCGCGGGACAACGGCGATTCCAGCCAGAAAATCTCGCCTGGAGATAGCCAGCCGAAGCGGACAGCAGGCCCAAGCAGACGTCTCAGCTCCTCCTGGGCCTGTTGGGCAAAACCGCGGTTAGAGGTACCTACAAACACACACTCGCTCATCCCAGCACCTTAATCCACGGACGGTCTCCGAACCATTCGATACGAATCGGCACCTGGAAAGCCTTCACCAGGTTCTCTTCCGTCAATACTTCCCGCTTCTCGCCGCAAGCGATGACCTTGCCTTCTTCCACCAGCAGCACATGCGTGAACATCGGCACGATCTCCTCGAGATGATGTGTCACATAGATGACGGTGATCGACTGCTCGCTCAGCTTGTTGATATTTTCCAACAGCCGCTCGCGCTCAAACAGATCCAGACCTGCGCATGGCTCGTCCATAATGAGAATGGATGGCTCCGTCATCAGCGCCCGGGCCAGCATGACTTTCTTGCGTTCGCCCTGAGATAACGTACCTAGCGGCTGGTCTGCCATATGAAGCAATTTGACCTCATGCAGCTTATCCAGCGTTTTCTCGCGAATGCCTTGCGGGATGGCTTCATAGAACCGGAGAAAGCCAAATTCGCCCGTAGCCACCACTTCCCAGACCGGATCGGCTGGATTCATCTTCTCATACAGAGATTGGCTGATATATCCAATCCGTTTGCGCACCTCACGTACGTCGCACTGTCCATAGGTATGATCCAGCACCCGCACCTGCCCGCTTGATGGAAACTGATAGCCGTTCATCAGCTCCAGCAGCGTCGTCTTGCCGGAACCGTTGCGTCCCAGCACGACCCAATGCTCACCCGCTTGAATGCGGAACCCGACATCATCAAGAATATGCCGGTTCTCCCGGATAAAATGAATGCCCTCCAGCGACAGAATCTCCGCTTTTTGTGTGACTTCCATACTTGCTGTCATTTGCAACCACAACCTATTCTTTAGCTTTCTTGGATGGCTTTCCTGCCTGTGCAGCCCGCTCAGCCAGCATTTCATACGGCATCGGTCCCGCATATAGCTCGGTACGATCCGGCTTGCTCTGATACAAAGCCTCATACATCTGCCTGCGTCCGCTTTCGCTGGACGTATGCAGGTAGATCCGGTCCGGGAATGTACCGGAGGCGATTAGCCCCCGGACAACATCCATACCGTTAGGGGCACCCCAACCCAGATCGTAATCGAGCGACAATATACCGATCCGGCATTCCTTGACCATCAGTAGGCATTCCTCCGCGCTTCGAGCAAGCGCGAATCCTGGCGGGCAAGGCCGGAGATCATCCAGATACAAATCGATTTTCGTCAAGACGGCTCAGCTCCTGAATATACCGAATTTCAGCTTCATGCGTCGTTCCGGGAGCAACAGGAGTTTCCAGTACAACCGGAAGTCCCTCTCTCGTCCTGAGCGGCCTGGAAGCCAGCATCCGGGCAAAGCGCTCCTCGCCCATCGTGCCCTTGCCTATTCGGGCATGTCTGTCCTTACAGCCGCCGCGCGGGTAGACAGAATCGTTCAGATGAATGGCATGCAGCGCCTGCCAATAGCCTGTGCGCTCCATCTCCAGCTGCAGCTGCCCCCAGCCGTCCGTCACCCCCGAGGGCCAAAGGCCGGAGGCAAAGGCATGGCAGGTGTCGAGACAAAACCCAACCAATCCGGGCTGCTGACACAAGCTGCGTACCTGTACTAGCTCCTCGAGCGTCATGCCCATAGCACTGCCTTCGCCTGCCTGGTTCTCCAGCAAGAGCAGCGTGCTGCCCGCATACCCGGCGAGAACGTCATTTATACATTGTATAATATTTTTATAGCCTTGTAACGGGTCTTTTCCCCGGTATTTGCCAAAGTGAACGATGATCCCTACGGAGCCGCAGGCGTCGGCAATCGACAGATCGTTCTGCAGCGAAGCAATTGTCGCATCACGCAGATCTCCGGGTTCGACGGCCAGATTGGTCGGGTAAGGCGTATGTGCGATCGAGAGGATCCCGTGCTCCCGGCAATAAGCCGCGCAGGCCTGGGCATCCGCAGGAATCGGCGTTTTGATGGACAGGCTGCGCGGATTTTTCGGGAAATATTGAAAGGATTCCGCTCCGAGGCGGACCGCCGTCTTGGCGGCCTCCAGATAGCCGCGGCGGATGCTGAGATGACAGCCAAATTTCATGAATGTCTCTCCCCTCTCATCCCTGACAGCCTGGGCAGCAGAACGATTTCTTGGAAGAAACTCCACGCCGTTCGATCGCCGTGCCACAGCGAACGCAGGACTCTCCCTCGCGGTCATACACCCGGCATCGACTGTCAAAGCCGCCGGTCAGACGGTCGCCCGGATACAATGGCAGCTCCATGTAGCCGCCGAAGCTCGTAGCCTCATCTAATACCCGGCGCATCGAGTGAAATAAACGGACAGTCTCCTCTCGGCTGAGGGAGGCAGGCTTGCGCTCCGGCAGAAGTGCTGCATCAAAGCAAATTTCGTCGCTGTAGCAGTTGCCGATACCGGCCAGAAAGCTCTGGTCGACCAGATTGCTCTTCAGTGTCCCTCTGCGCTGTGCCAAAAGCTCGTCGAACACTCCCTGCGTCAGCCGGGGATCGAAGGGGTCTGGACCCAGCTTAGCGAATGTTTCTGCTAGATGCTCGGGCGGAATAACATGGAGATAACCAAGTCGAAGTCCGATCAAGTAGAGATTCCTGTCCCCGAACGAAATTTGTACCTGAACGGTCCGATCGGGCTTCTCCTGCAGTGTTCCGTAGCAGATAATCCCGCCGAGCATCAAGTGCAGCACCAGAGTCTCACCGGACTCCAGCTCGAACAGTAAATGCTTGGCCCGTCTGTCTACACGGCGGATGGACTGTCCCACCAGCAGCTTATCGAACCGCTCCGGCGCTAGATTGATGGACTTCTCCCGGGTTACTTCAGTCCCAGTGATCCGCTTGCCTACGATCAGTCCTCCGAGCAGACGACGGTAATTCTCCATTTCAGGCCATTCGGGCATATACATTCTCCTTAGGAAGTGTTGATTAGGTTCTTCCTGTATTGCCCTTTTTTACTGGAACTTATGCCCTTAATGCCTGTTAATTTCAAAGATTTAACATATTCGATCGCATCCTTCGCCGCTTGTATCGGCAAAGGAACGTCCCTCCTCGGCCCGTTCCGGTCCATTGCGTGGCATTCAAAACAAAACCTGCTGGTCCAGAACGCTCGGCTGGCTCCGTCGTCTTCCTGTGGAGCGCCCTGCCTGTTCCTCACCGCTGCTGCGCGCAACCTTAGCCTTCACAGCATTTCCCGCGTCCGTACCGTCCAGCGTGCCTGTCGTTGGCGAACCGCCCCGCTTCCGGGCAGCCGCTGCCAACTGCTTGCGCTCCAGCCTGTCGATCCGCTTGAGCAGCTCAGCCTCCTCGTCTCGCGTCTCCCCGCTCTCCGGTTCGCTTGCAGCCCTTTGCAGCTTCTCCTTCCTAATGCTTCGACGCTCTAGTGCCTGCCGCCTCCAGAGCACGTCCTGTGCTTCCTTCGCATAGCGAAGCGCCAGCTCCAGGTCCTTGAGCTTATGCTCGCCGTACATGGACAGCTCGATGAATGGCTCCAGGGAAGCGATCCGTGCTTGCCCCTGGCGTTGGATGTAAAGCTTCCACAAGGAACCGGCCAAGTCGTACTGTCTGCTTTTCTTCAGAAACCTAGCAAGCGGAAGCACGCAAGCAGGCAGCTCCGAATCGACAGCCTCAGCGCATTCGGGAGCCGTCAGTTCCTCGGCCAGAGCCTCCATAGTCAGCATGGCTACTTCCTTCAACCCGCAGCGGTCCATCCACTTCCCGTAACGGAACCATTCCTCACGTCCGAATGTACGGACGTCCTCGAAGCCTGTCTCTCCCGTCAACAGCTTCCCGAAATGAACGGCAAGTCCGACGAGAGTCAGAATGTCCCATTCATTATGCCGGAACACACCTTCCAGGATGGCCGGATCTCGCTCAGCCAAATATTGAAAGTACAAGGCCGGAGCAAGTGAGCCGGGCACATCATCCTCCCGAAGCACTCCGAGCCGGTCCTCCTCAACCTGTCCCAGACGGCAAGAGGCCAGCGTCGTTTTCCAAAGGCTGCGGGACGGATACAGGAAGTCGATATGCCCCTGCGGCTCAGACGGCAGGGGAATCCGGTTCAGGATAAACCTGTTGTTCACAATCGGCCAGTCAAACGACTTCCCGTTGTACGAGATGAGCACCGGCCTCTCCGAAATCCGGGTCTGCAGATAAGACAGCATGGAGGCCTCTTCGCCCGGATGCCGGATCAGCATCTGCTCCACGACAAAGCCTCCATCCTCGAAATAACCGATTCCGACCATAAACGGAACGTTCCCCGCTCCTTGACCTAGCCCAGTTGTCTCCGTATCGATGAACAGCAGTTGCTCAAGCCCAGTGTCGGGCAAAATGGCTGCCGTCCCAACATGCGAGCCCGCCTGGGATTCACTATACTCTCGAGACGACAGATGTGCCTGGCCTTCCTTATCAGGCTGTCCTTCTGCTGCAAGTCCCGCGTCCCTCGCAGGCATCGGCCGGCCCTGGACGGCCTTCTTGCGGGTCTGCAGCAGCCGCTGAAGCGCAGGTGCCGTTGCCTCCAGGTCGCCGAGGGCATAATGTCCATGCTGGAACGCGGGCTCATAAACCAGACGGCGTGTGATGAAGTCCCCCCACTCCCCCGACTGAAGAACGGCTCCAATCCTGGACCAGCCCGCCTCTTCCGGATCGGCTGCAGAAGTGGATATGGAAGCTGACAACTGGACCTGAAGCTGCTCTGAGGCCGCAGCCTGCTGATCGCTTGCCGCCGACAGCTCCTCCGTCTTCAGCGTCTGCTCTTCCTCAAATTCCCTGCTGTCCGTGTTCTCCCCCCTGTTCCCAGAAGAGGCTCCCGGCTTCAAATGCCGGTTCAACCGGTCACGCAAACTGCTCATCGCACATCTCCCTCCAGCTTCGCCAGCAGATTCAGCGCCAGCTTCTTGCCCGTCAGCCCTACCTCCTCGATCGGCCCGACACAGGCCGGACAACCGCTCAGACAGCCGCAGCTACCGATGAGTCTAGAGGCTTCCGCGAGCAGTTGGCCGTGGAGTTCGTACAAGCGCTCGCTCAGCCCTACGCCACCCGGATAGCGGTCATAGAAGAAAATCGTCGGCTGCTTGTTGTGCACCGCCTTGACCTGAGCCACAACACGTACGTCCTGCGGATCGCACATCAGATACAGCGGAGCGATATGGACCAGTACATTGGACAGCCCCAGCAGAGCAAACTGCATGTCGTTCGTCGTCATCTGAGACGCCGTCTCTTCATCGAACGTGATCCAGTACGAGCTGGTATGCAGCTCTTCCTCGGGCAGATGGATAGGTCCTGAGCCAATATTCTCATGCGTATGCAGCTTGAGCTTCTTGAATATCGTCGCCTTCGCATTGACTGTGACCTCGCCATACTGACGGGTCAGTCCCTGCTGACGGTCCTCGCGCATTACATGCAGTACCTTCAGCTGCACCGCCAGATTGGCATCGGTAAAATAATCGACGTCAACCTCGCGCACATACGCCTTCTTCTCCTCATAGTCCAGCTTCTCGACCTGATACTGCACGCCTTCGTGCAGATAAATCGCTTCCTCGTGAATCAGTGTCGGCGCGCTGAACCGGTCCACCTCGCCCAGCACCTTGGCCCCGCCGGTCATATCGATAATAATATAATTTTCCTGCGCAGCCGAACGGAGGCTGACATCATGGGCGGGAAACGACTGATCCATCCAATGCCAGCGGGTCTTCACCCGGTGGAGGATGCGCTCGTCGGTCAGAAACTCAAGAATATCGTGCAGCGACTCCCCGCCGAACGTCTCGTGCTCCTCGAACGGCAGCTCGTAAGCGGCACATTTCACATGGTCGACGAGAATGATCAGATTATCCGGCTCGATCAGCGCACGCTCCGGCGCCTTGTCGATGAAAAAATCCGGATGCTGGATCACATACTGGTCCAGCGGATTACTGCTCGCCACGAGAAAGGTAATGGAGCTCTCCTGGCGCCGCCCCGCCCGGCCCGACTGCTGCCAGGTGCTGGCTATGGACCCCGGGTAGCCGTTCAACACGCATGCCTGCAGCTGCCCGATATCGATGCCGAGCTCCAGCGCGTTCGTGCTGACAACGCCGCGGATCTCCCCATTGCGCAGCCCCCGCTCGATCTCGCGCCTCAGCTTAGGTAGGTAGCCGCCCCTGTAGCCACGAATCGACTTCGTCCCGAGCTCATGGGCGACTAGCTCCTGCAGATAGGTCAGCAGAATCTCCACCCGCACCCGGCTGCGGGCAAATACGATCGTCTGAATGCCCTGCTTGAGCAGCAGCCCAGCCAGCTTGCGCGTCTCCAGCACGCTGCTCTTGCGGATGCCGAGCTGTTCATTGACAACCGGGGGATTGTAGAATACGAAATGCTTCTCTCCTGCTGGAGAGCCGTTCTCGTTCACCAGCGCGACCTGCTCGCCGATCAGCCGCTCCGTATGCTCGCGGGGATTATCAATGGTCGCCGACGCGCATATGAATTGCGGGTTCGATCCGTAGAATCGGCAAATACGCTTTAGCCTGCGGATCACATTGGCCACATGGCTGCCGAACACGCCCCGATACGTATGAACCTCGTCAATGACAATATATTTGATATTCTCGAACAGCTTGACCCACTTCGTATGATGCGGCAGGATAGCCGCATGCAGCATATCCGGGTTCGTCACCACGATATGCCCCGCATTGCGGATGGCCGTACGGACAGTAGGCGGCGTATCGCCATCATAGGTATGCGTCTTGATATCCGCTCCCATCACGGTTGCGAGCTCTTGAAGCTCCGCCACCTGGTCTTGCGCCAGCGCCTTGGTCGGGAATAAATATAGCGCCCGAGCGCTGTCATCGCGCAGAATGCCCTGGAGCACAGGCAGGTTGTAGCAAAGCGTCTTGCCGGAGGCAGTAGGCGTCACCGCGACGACATGACGGCCAGCGGCCACCTCACGGAAGGCCTGCGCCTGATGTATGTATAATTGCCTCACGCCTCTGGTGATGAGCGCCTCACGAAGCTGCTCGTTCAAGCCGCCCGGAAAATCCTCATATCGGCCGTCTCTGGCGGGAATGGTGTGCCAATAGGTGACCTGCTTCATAAGCTCCGGCGTGCTGCGCACCAGCTCGATTAATTCGTTCATGGAGGACACCTTGCCGGTCAGTCGGTTCATGGAATTGCTCCTTTTCCTGTTAAAGCGATACTCCTTTTATTATAAACGAATGCATGTTCGGCTTACAAATTGTTTTTAACTTCCATTCATCCGATTTTCCGTATCATTTGTCCAAGTTCCTTATATACATAAATAAGGAAGAGCCTTCCCGCGTGTGCAGCATGCCTGCAGGCCTTGTTTCATCTGCTCTGATGAGCGCGAAGCATACAGGCCAACTCTGCATGTCCGATCCATCGGTCTACTATAACTGTCATTCGAGGTGACTGCGATGAATACCGAGCTTGTGAAAGCAGGCCATACTTACGAATTAGACGCCAAAGCTCCGTCGTCAAGGCCATGTTCCTACCTTCTCACCCAGCCAACGCTTCGGTTGCCAGGACGAATGTTCCTTTCTGCACCAAGCCAGCGTCTGCATTCGCTGTTACGATACAACAAGGGCAGCCGATTGTCATGCTCTCCCCCCTCCGAACACCCGGGTACAGCGAGTGCAGGCAAGGACCAACAGCCATGGTAAATAAGTGGCTGTTCCCGATGTCGCTCCTTTATCTGCTCTGGTTCACGCTCAGTTATATCCTGATTGGCAGCGGATGGCTGCCAACATGGCATACAGAGATCAGCCGTTTGCTGCTGATTCTCGGCGGTGCAACCGCGCTCGCCTGGTATACCCGCAAGTTCGGTGCCAGACAAGCGCTGCTGCTGTTCGTCATCTGCTCCAGTCTCTCTTATGTGGCGGAATGGCTTGGGGTTCACACCGGGCAATGGATCGGGACCCAAGAGGAGGGCCCCAGCTTCGCCCCTCTTGTATTCGGTGTTCCTCTGGCGGTCCCCTTCGCCTGGTGCATGCTGCTTATCATAGCCAAAGCTCTGGCGCCTATCGAGGCGGCCCAGGAAGCCCGCAAGGGGCTCACGTTGTCTCAGAAGCTGTCCACCGGCCTTCCTCAGCTCAAGCGCGAACGTCGCGTCCGCAAGCGGCGAAGCTTCTGGCTCCCGGCGATCTGGACGGCCAGTATGATCGCATCCATGGAATTGCTCCTGAAGCCTTCCGCGGTGCAACCGACCTACGGGACTCAGACCGCAGAAAGCTCCACCTGGAGCCCAATGCTCCATCAGTTGCCGCTAGGAAACTATGTGGGATGGTGGTTTACGGCTCTTTTGATTATTAGTATCATTAATTATTTACATGATGAATATATAGAGCAATCTCCTGTGTTCGCTTTCTCCCAACTATTCGTTCCGCTCATGCTGCTGCTGACCCTGGAATCCCTATTTCTGACCTTGGCCATACGAAGCGGACTGTGGTGGGCGGTGCTTCTTAATTTGTCTCTGCTGGCGATCCTGTTTGCGCTTCGAAGGAGCAACGCCCCTACGTAACATATAAACAAACAAGACCTGCTTCGACGTTTTAGGTCGCGGCAGGTCTTGCTGTGGGCGGCTTAGGATTATGGTCTACAGATATCCTAGTTACTCCAGATCCGCTGAATCATCGTAATCGAACCGATACCCGTCCTGAAAGGCAAGATGGGATGAAGTCATCGCAGCAGATGCTCTGGTTTTCAGCTTGCTTAACACTTCCTGATAGGAGTAAGCTTTACCGGATTCACTTTGTGAACGTATCGCAATTTGCAGCGCCTGTTCAATCACAGCAATATCCTGGCTCGTAAAGTCCATACGGCACCTGTCCTCCCAGCTTAAAATGATTCACCATCCGTTAGTATGCCCTGCCGGAGCCGGGTTTATACCTTGTCTCAAGAGCAGAAATGGTCTTGTCAGATGATACAGCCGTGAAGCAGGCCGGAGCCGCTTCAGCTCGTCGTTCTCCACTCGCCGAAGTTGATGCCTCCACTATTATTGCTATTGTCCTCCGTGTACCCTTCGGGCACTTTGCGGCTGATTCGGATCGTATTCGGAGGCCCGTTTTGCGTGCCATTATAGTTGATTGCTTGAGCCGTGCTCAGACCTCCGAAGTACATAAAGCCGTCCAGATTATAATTGAAGTTAATGCCGGCAGTTCCCGCAACGAAGCTTCCTATGTAGCAAGCATCCTTGGAGCCGCATCCGAACAGCTTCGGAAACGTCACCGATCCATCTCGGGATAAGACAGCGCCTGTCACGTTCAAGTAGCTCAGATTGGTCGGCATCCGGATATCCTTATAGGCATAGACGGACTTGCCAACCTTGACACCGTTCAATTGATTGAAATCAATTCCCCTTGCCGAATAGATTGATCCCTCTACGGCAACCCGGCTTCCGGCAGAGAATTTGAGATCCGAATTGGCTGAATTGCTGACCAGATTTTGCTTGAACAATGCTCCTTCATTGAGGTTGCCATTGAAAGCAAGCAGACCGTTCGCGATGACATCACCGGTTATAGTGGACCCGTCAACGTTCTGGAATGTAATGTTATTTCCGCTCTTGATTTCTCCCAAAGTCGAATTGCCTTGAATAGCCTTCTGGAACGTAATGTCGCCCTTAGCATACAGGCCGCCACTAACCGTCGAGTTCGTAACCGGCTCTACAAAGGTGATGCCTCCATGACTGTGCAGCGAGCCGCTGACCACAAAATTGCTTCCCACTTCTTTATTGAAGGTCATCGCTTTGCCGGAGACAAATCGTCCGGAGGCCGTAACGTTACGGACCGGCTCGAAGAACTTCAGCTCGCCTCCGCTCTCCATCAGTCCGGAGATGATAACGGGCCCAGTATCCCCTACAGACCGCTTGAACAGAAGATCGTTTCCAGCCACTAAGCCTATGCTGAACGTTCCCTTTTTCAAGCCTTCTTCAAACACGATATTTTGCTGAACAGACAGCCGTCCTGAATACGTGATGTTATTCACGACACGCTTATAATAAATACTACCTCCGGACAAAGTATCACCGGAAAAGGTCACGCCATTGATATTGCCTCTAAACTCGATATCTCCTCGGGCAGAGAGGCGCGAAGAGAACGCTCCGCCGTTCAGTTCATCCATGAAGATGATCTGTCCGCCAGATATGGTTTCGCCGAACTCTCCACCATAAATTTTACCTTCGAACGTAATATTTCCTTTGGCCGAGAGAGTGCCCATATATGTCCCATTGGTGATATCCCCCCTCACGGTAATACTCCCGTTCGTATATATAGGGGTCTTTTTGGTCATCCCTTTAGGACTAATCACGATGTTCTTCGTACAATAGATTTCGCTGACCGCATCCAAATCCGAAGCCTGGAACTCTGACTTGGAGCAATTCTTCTCGTCAAGCACCTCCAGCGGAATAATGGGAGCAGTCGGACCCTGCAGCGGGAATACCGCAGACGTCGAGAAGACCGGACGATTCGCATCTATCTGCTTGGTGAAGTGATTGGTCATTTGCTCCTGGTAGTTAGTCACCTTGTAATATTGACCCGGAGCGCTTTCCTTGGAAGTCTTCTCATCCCAATGCCTGACCCATTGCTCGGTTTTCTTCTGATTTTTCTCCGTAACCGAAGTTCCCACTACGTCGTTGCCAAATATCCCGTTACCGTTGCTGCCAGAACCTCCACCGTTACTGTTCGCCAGGACAGGCAGGGTAATTTTCGTACGTTTCTGCAAGCTATCATTGAATTTGGAGAATCCCTCAATATTCACAACAATTTTCCCCTCTTCTTTGAAGGGGCTTATTTTCATATCATTGGTGCCGTCCAGCGTAAAGGATGGTTTCACGTCTTCCAGAACCTTTAGCTGCGCAGCGTTCAGATTCAGCACCTGCACATTATTGTCCGCCGCATTTTTAACCAGCCGTTTTACAATGACAGCACCGGATTCCGCAATATAATTCGAACGCTCGGCATTTCCATCGTGCACAGAGTTACGCTGGCCCTGCTGTGTACTCAGAATGAGCGCGGTCAAGCCGACCGTAATCACCATACTCAGCATCAGCACAAGAATCAAAGCGGCACCACGTTCATTTCTCCATAAATTTTTCATGGCTCCCCATTCCCTCACCGTGATTTTTGGACTATATTTATAGTAACATAGTCCCTTATTGAAGAGGTGAAAATTTTGCTGCGCAACGAAAAAGGGTTGACTCTTGTCGAAATTTTGGCCAGTCTAGTTATTTTGTCCATGGTCATCCTCGCCTTCACGTATACGTACAACCAGCTATTCTCCGCCTCAGCACGGGAGCAGAAGCGGGATGTGTCCGTGGATATCGCCAGGTCCGTGATGGAACAATTGAAAGCAAGCTTCAGCTCCGGGACAGCCAGCATGAATATCTGGTTTCCGCCCACGAACAATTCGGGAACTCTGCCCAATCCCGGCGCCGACATCCAGCAACTTGTGAATCTGGTTCCCTTGAGACAGACTGTGACAAGTCCCGTTCAACTTGAGACGATTTATTATCCGAGCGCTTCCGACCGTCAGTACAAGGTCAATATTAGCAACATACCGATTCCCGAGGCCGATAAGCAGGTTTATACGATTACTGACAACAATCGTACGAGCTATACGCTTAAGGTAGCTGATCATTTCTCCCTCATTCAGGTTGAGATCATTCCCGCAGCCGGAGGCGTCAGCTATGCCATTCAAAGCTATCTGGACAGGAACTCCTAATATGAACATGTTCCGCAACGAAAAAGGGCTGACGCTGGTCGAACTGCTTGCCGCCATTACACTCATAGGCATTATCGCAGGAGTCATTACAATGGCTCTCCAGCAATTAAATACCGGAAATCAAGTCACCTATGCCCGTCAGAAAGCGCAGATCGAAGCCCGGTCCGTCAGCAATCATATGATCGGGAAGCTTCGCGAGCAGAAGTACAATCTGATTATGCCGGCCGGTGCAGCTACCGCTGAGCAGCAGAATGTGCTGACTTTGTTCAAATCCGCTAGCAGAACCGACAATTACATCCGGTACTATAGGGATATCCCCAACCAGACGCTAGTCGTCGAGACCGTCCAAGACGGCAAGCCGCCTGCTCGAAATGTCCTAATCCATGACATCACCGGAGCCAGCTCCTACTTCATGACGCAGAGCGGCCAAACGAGCAGCTCCGGGAGCAGCGACATTCAAGTGAAATATCTTCATCTTCAGTTCCAAATGACGCTCCTGCCGGGCCAAAAAGGCAAGCAGCAAGCCTACGATTACAAAACGGACATTACGATCCCAAGCTGGGATAAGTAATGCCCGTTTTTTTATGGCCTTGGCCTTCTATTTCGGTTCGTTCTTCGTCAGGTCCTTTACCTTCTCAGCCAGCGCCGTATTCAGAGCTTTGGCGTAGTCGTTGTACAACGCCCAGCCGAGGCTGTAATCGCTGACGTTTTTGCTGCTCCAGCCGCTGATCACGATCTGCATGGAGGCCATCATTTTGTCAAATAATACAGCATTCCGCTCATCACCGATCTGCTTGGCAATATCCCGCAGCTTCTCGTAGCGCTCGTTGGTGCGCAGCAGCCTCGCCTCATCATCGCCCTTGAAGCCCGCGATGAGCTCCGCCGTAACCGCATTGTTCTGCATGATCAGATATTGGTACATCGCCTTCTGAGAGGCGTTATAGATATCCTTCGTTTTGTCGGATGTAAAATCAACGTCAACCGTCTGCGTCTTGCCGTTCCAGCTCACCTCCGCCCCCAGCGCCTCAGACAGGCTGCGGAGGGGAACAAAGATGGAGCCCTCATAGAACATGACGTCTCCGCGCATGTCAGCCTTCTGACCGTTCATCGTAAGGCTGATTTGCGAGAACATCGCATCGATCTTCCGCCAGCCGCTGTCGGCGAAGGCTGTGCCGTAGAGAACGGTTGACATCAGCAGCAGGCTTACCACTAGCTTCTTCTTCATCACGTATAAACCCTTTCCTCTTCCTCGAAATATTAAGGCACCGGCTTCAGCATCGGGTAGAAGGCATGATCGGACAAGGTGGGATCGATGCGAGCTTCATGGGATGGCAGAGGCAACGCCTCCAAGGCGCCCAGCTTGCCTTCATAAGACGGAGCTGCGTACAAGCTGAGCTGCAGCTCCATCATATGCAAGGGGAGGCTGCTCGCGCTCGCTGTGGTGCCCGTTGTCTCCGTTTCGGGAGGCGTCCCCTCCGTCCCTCCGTCCTCTTCCTGATTCTGCAGCTGCGGTTGTGGCTTGGGCTGCGCCTGCGATGGCTTGACCGGACTCTGATTGACAGCATTCAGAGTCCAAGACGTTACCGAAACTAAGCGTTCTCCTTGCTGAAGGCGGGCCAGAAATTGCTGGAGCCCGTCATAGGTTCCACTGAGCTTGAGTGTAATCGTGAGCTCTGTCACTCCGTTCCCATGAGGACTTACAGCAGGCTTGCCTGCTTGCGTTTGTACCGAATTCGTCTTCGTATCGATGAATGACTTCTGACCCTCCGCATTCTTCGCCGGAGTTCCCGTCGTGTAAGATTGCAGAATTACCCCAGTGCCTTCCTCGGCAGACAGAAGCGCGTACAGAAATCTGGGGATTTCAGGCTGGGTGGGTACGCGACGCAGCAGAGCGGTCACTTCACTGTCCGGGACCTTGTCCGGTACAGGCTTCTGTTCCAGAGCGGCACGCTGCTGCTCCAGCAGGACGATCTCCCCATTGTCCAGATTGGAGGCCGCCAGAGCGGGATAAACGGCACGGATAAAATACAAGCCCAGCAGCAGCATACTGATCACAACAGCAGCCGTTAACAGGACCTGACGGTTTTTCAATCGGTTCCCTATCGCGTTCCATTGTACTTTATTCATCAGGATCACCTATGGAGTCGTCGTAATCGGTCGTGTTTGAATCTCCAGATGAACAGTATAGACGACGGCCTTCTTCTCAGCTGCAGTTGCCTGAGCTACAGCTTCCTGAACCGTTGCAGGCGTCTCGCGGTTCTCGGTGAACATCGACTCGAATTTATTCACTTGCTCTCTAGCTTTTTGGAGCTCATCCTCCGTGATCGGTGAATCCTTGAGCGGGCTACCGCTTGTAAATTTCCGGTCAGGGAGCTTGATTCCGTGCTCCTGCTCGTACATCTTGCCGCTAATCAGCCAATCCAGCTCGGACAACAGCTGCTCCGACTTGGTCCCGCTTACTGCCGGCTTTTGACTGATGATATCCTGAACGAACCTTTCCTTCTGTGCAGGCACGGCCGGCTTCTTATCCGGGGTACTCTCGGTAACCAGAGCAACGGCAACAGGCAGGACGAGTTCCTTCTTCTCGACAGACAAGATCTGGATGTCCTGAAAGCCCTTATCCTTTTTCAATTTCAGCACATAATCCGCAATCTGCTTGAAGTCGGAGAACTCGAGCTGGGCATCGAGCTTCTGGCTGTCAATTATCCCCCCCGGCTGCTGGAGCTGAGGCTGTCCTGACGCTGGAGGAGCTACAGGCACCTCATTCTGGGACGCATCGGCTTTCTTCAGCGTAAGCAGACGCGACGCCTCCGGCAGCGGAGCCGTGATGCTTTTCATCCAGGGAAGCCAGTCGATCCGCTTGCCCTCCAGTGATTTCACAGTCTGGAGCAATCGGCGGTACTCCTCGGTCCGCGGTTCCTCGGCATGCTGCCGGGTTAATACCTGAATCCGCGCTTGCAGCTGCTGCTTGTATTGGGCTTGCTGCTCCGAGGCCATCTCCAGCTTGTACTGAAAGACAGCCAAGGTCGTGAAGGAAAGCACGACGGCCAGCGCCGTTACACTGAGCACCGGCCAGAAGTACTGCTCGCTCCTGGGCTTTCTGGGGAGAAGGTTGATGTTATTCATGTTGCAGCCCCCCGCAGAGCGAGCCCGATGGTTGTCGCGAACGCTTCCGAAGCAACCGTCTTGGCTCTCAGCTCCTTGTCCCAGGAGACACTGGCTTGCAGCGAGGTTACCTTCAGAGACAGACGATTCTGCAGGTATTCCGAAATTTCATCCAGACGGCTTACGTCACCAGCAATAAACAGCGCGCCGAATTCCTCATTACGATTGTTCAAGGTGTACTTGTAAAAGTTGATAAGCCGCTCCAGCTCGTGCGCAAGCTCGCTGCAAGCATTAGTAAAGCCAGAATCTCCGTGGCTGTCTGCACCAGACAACCAGGAGAACGGATCATCATGCTCCTCCTTCGCTTGTTCCTTTTCTTGAAAAGCAACCTGAACGTTGCGTGAAATTTTCAGCTGACCGTCCGAGAAGACATTCACATCGCAGATCGTATCGTTGATATCGATCAGCAGATATGTGCCCTTGAGTTGAGCGTCAATCGATTGCAGACAACGAAAGAGTGACATCGCCTTGATCTCGATGCTTGCGATTTTGATGCCCGCCTGCTTGAACAAATCCACATACTGCTCCACCATCGGTCTTGGGACCGCCACCAGCATCACATCGCATAACTCTTCATGGACCACATCCGCAGTCTGATCCAAATCTGCAAACGGATCGCTGTTCTTACCTCCAAACAAACTCTCCGATGAGGCAGCCGCTTCCTTAATGGCAGCGGACTGCTGTATATTCGGTGGATTGCGCTTCATCAGCCTGACAGACGATCGCTGGTTATGATGTCCGTTCAACTTGACGAAATCATACACCGGGTCCTCGAAAGGCAGATGGATGTTATGCTTGATCTCAAAATCGATCACCTGGCGAAGCTCCTTCACCGGAATGTCGGGAAACTTCATAAAGCGAACCATCACATTCTGGCTTGGCAATGAAATATTCGCCCGGCTTGTCCGCTTCTTCAATCGAGCCTTGGCCGTCTGCAAGGTACGGACTAATTCATGCGGACGCATGATTTTTCCGTCCTGCACGGCATCCACAGGCAGCGGCTCCCGGATGCAGGATGTGACCGACGCGGAAGCGCCAGATTTTATCATAAGCTCTGTCAGCTTCACCGCAGAGTCCGTTATTTCGATGCCCAAATAATGACTGGCCAGCGTCATCCATTGCCTAAGCCTCTCAACCTTGAACCGCATATGACCAGCCACTCCCAACTGCGTGCACTTGTTGTCCTAACCATGACTCTCTCCTTACAATAAACCCAGGTACCAACTAATCCACGAATCTCCCTCGAACATGCAGATCACGCTGGCGAGCGCAATGTAAGGACCGAAGGGAATATACGCTTCACGCTCGGACCGCTTCAGCGCTATGACCGTTAACCCGATCACCGTTCCCAGCAGACTCGCAACGAATAAGGTAAGCAGCGTAAGCTTCCAGCCCAGCACAAGGCCGACCAACGCAAACAGCTTGGCATCACCCATTCCCATCGCTTCCTTACGAAGCAGCACCGATCCGAGCCCAGCTATAGCTACGATCAGCAATAAACCGCCCATCATCCCGGCCAAGTAATGCCACCAAGGCAGCGGGTGCGACATCAGCCTGAGCAGCAGCGCTCCTGCCAATCCGAACAGTATAATACGGTTCGGAATAATCATCGCTTTCCAATCGGTAATGACAATCGCTACCAGAACCGAAGCGAAGAATAGACAGGCCGCCGCTTCCCAGCTGACTCCGTATTTCCATACGATTAGCACATAAAGAAGACTGGTTGCTGCCTCCACGATCGGATATTGGATGGAGATCGTCTGCCGGCAGTACCGGCACTTGCCTCTCAGGAGCAGATAGCTGAGGACAGGAACTAAGTCAAGCGGACCCAGGCGGTGACTGCAGCTGGTGCAGTGGGACGGCGGGAATGACAACGACTCCCCGGATAGCGTACGAAGCGCCGCCACATTCAGAAAGCTTCCGATCAATAAACCAAGAATTCCTGCAAAAACCAGAGCAATCGCCGTATCCACTCCCGCTGTTCACCTCCTGTTGAATGAAAGAAGGTAACCCTGGAGAGTTACCTTTGGTTTAAAATGAAATCATTAGGTTCCTGTGACGACGTTAGTAGCCGACCAGCCTGTAGTCGCACTATAAGCAACGGTCACGGATACGTATTTGGCACCCGTTACTTGCTGAGTAAGTGTCCCACTCTTTAGGTAGCCGTTAGTTTGAAGGTCCGCAATGGTTACAGTTGTGATGCCTGATCCAATATTTCTATCAATAAGATAGCGAACTGTGGCATCTTTGATCAATTCTTCAGACTGCGTATCCGCGTTTATTCTTGAATTCTGAATTACCCCACCGATCGACGGCACCGCAATCGCCGCAATAACGCCCAAAATTACAATAACCGCCAGAAGCTCGACCAGCGTCAGCCCTTTTTCGTTTTTACGGAATAGCTTCAATTTCAAAAACTTTTTCATGGAACATGTCCCCTTTTCATCATCATAATTGTATGTAAAAAAAAGTAACACCCTATCGAAGTTCTGACGGACTTTAATTCATTGGCACCATACCGTTCTTCATCATATCGAAGGTAGGAAGCATAACGGCCAGCACAATCCCCCCGACAACCCCTGACAAGGCTACGATCATCAGCGGCTCTAGCAGCGACTTGAGCCGGTCGGTCATCGCATCCACTTCCGCTTCGTAGAAGTCCGCCACTTTCTCCAGCATCGTATCCAGAGCGCCGGATTGTTCGCCAACGGCCATCATCTGCACCACCATGGGAGGAAACAGCCACGTTTGCCGGAAAGGGTCCGTAATCGACCTGCCTCCGATCAGCCCGTCTCGGGCATCCTCGATCACTTTGCCGACAACAACATTGCCGGTGACGCTGGACACCAGTGTCAAAGCCTGCAGCATCGGAATCGCTGCGGTGAACAGCGAACTGAACGTCCGGCTGAACCGTGCGATAGCTTGCTTATGCAGAAGCTTGCCGAAGACCGGAATGCGCAGCTTCACGTAGTCAATCCAGTAAGGACCTTTGGGATGACGTCTGATCAAGCTGATCAATATGCTTGGGGTGAATATGATAAGAGGAATCACATACCAGAAAGCCACGATCCAGTCACTGACCGCGATGACCATTCTCGTCGGAAGCGGCAGCTCAAGCCCCATCGATTGAAAGCTGGTCACGTAATTCGGAATAACGAACAGCATCATCAGCGTCACCACGACAACCGTCAGAATGCCCATGATGACCGGATACACCATCGCGGACTTGACCTTCTCCCGGGTATAGTGCTCCTTTTCATAAAACACAGCCAGTCGGTTCAGCATCTCATCCAGATTGCCGCTAAGCTCACCGGCCTTCAGCATATTGATGAAAATGCCGCTGAATACCGTAGGGTATCGGGACGCCGCTTCCGACATCTGGGTTCCCTGCTGCATGCTCATGGCTACATCCGTCAGGATACGCCTGAATTCCTTGTTCTCCGTCTGTTCAGCCAGCGCCTTGACGGACTCCACCATGGATACGCCGGATTTGTACAGCGTAGCCAGCTGCCTGCAGAAGATCGTAAACTGCTGGACCTTGACCTTCGGGCCGCCGAACTTGATCTCCCGGTGCAGCAAGCTCTGGCTCTGATCCAGCAGCTCCGTAATCCAATAGCCCTTACGCTTCAATTCATCCATAGCCTGTTCGAACGACTGGGCTTCCAGCGTTCCTTTGAACGGCATGCCGCTGTGATTAACTGCCTTGTACATGAACTTAGGCATTACCGTTCCACCTCATTCTGCCGCACATGAACTAATTCAGCTCCGCGAAGCCGAACAAGGCTTCCTTGGCCGTATCCAGGGACACGATCCGCTGCTGCACGAGCTCGCGCAGCACCATCTCCATCGTAACCATCCCCTGTGCCCTTCCCGTCTGCATCGTCGAACGGAGCTGATGCACCTTCTCGGAGCGGATGAGATTGGCGACGGCTGGCGTATTGACCAGCACCTCGATCGCAGCAATACGTCCTTGACCGTCTGCCCTAGGCAGCAGCCTTTGGGCCATTACTCCGAGCAGTACGGAAGCCAGCTGGACACGAATCTGCTGCTGGGAGTCTGCGGGAAATACATCGATGATCCGGTCGATCGTCTGGGGAGCATCGGCCGTATGCAGTGTAGCGAACACCAGATGACCGGTCTCGGCAGCTGTGATGGCGGTGGAGATCGTCTCCAGGTCGCGCATCTCGCCGACGAGAATCACATCGGGATCTTGGCGCAGAGCCGCACGCAGCCCGGTTGCGAAGGAATCCGTATCCACTCCCACCTCGCGCTGGTTAACAATGCTCGACTTATGCGCATGCACGAACTCGATCGGGTCTTCCAGCGTGATGATGTGATCGCTGCGCGAACGGTTGATATAATCGATGATAGCGGCCAGCGTCGTCGATTTACCGCTTCCCGTAGGTCCGGTCACAAGTACCAGTCCCTGGGGCTTCTTCGCAAAGTCCAGCGCCATCGGCGGCAATCCCAGTTCCTCCATCGGAGGAATCCGGGAAGGAATCAAGCGGATCGTCAGAGATACGTTGCCCTTCTGATGGAAGGCATTGACCCGGTAGCGCGAAACCCCGTCGATTTCGTACGAAAGATCCGTATCCCCCTTTTCCATAAACCGGTTGAACGATTCCTCGGACATCATCTCACGGGCCATGCTTCGGGATTGCTCAGGCGTCACAGGCTGAGCACCTGCCGATACAAGCGTGCCATGAATACGGAGCTTCGCAGGCGACCCGACCGTAATATGAATATCTGATGCCTTTCTCTCCGAGGCGAGCTTCATCAGATCCACCAGCAAAGACATCTCATCCCAACTTTCCTCTTAAGCCATCAAAACCAGTCTTATATACCTAAAATTATAGGTATAAAATCCTATAATTTCAACAGTTTCATTATATCTTATCACTTGCATCCGAACAGCATTATTAAATTTTCTTTGTGATTCTTAATAATCCCAAACTTCGCCCCTTGAGAGCTAGTAGCTCCCTAGCACACGAATAACCTCCGACACGGATGTCTGGCCGCTGACCACTTTATCCAGCCCGTCCCGAATCAGCGGAATGAGGGTTTTCGTCTCGGCGTAAGACTGGTAGTCACTATCCGGCCGCTTCCCGAGAATCATCGATTTCAGAGTCTCATCGATCGTTAGTACTTCATGGATGGCCAATCGCCCCTTGTATCCGGTACGGCCGCATTCCACGCATCCTTCCCCTTTGCGCAAGCCCTCAGCGAGGTAACCGTGCTCCTCCAGATATCTCCGTTCCTCGACCGTCGGTTCATGCTTGGTACTGCATGACGGGCAAACGCGTCTCACGAGCCGCTGGGCGACAATGGTCTTCACCGATGATGCGATCAGGAACGGCTCGATTCCCATGTCGATCAGCCTCGTGATCGCGTTGGCCGCATTGTTCGTATGTAAGGTACTGAGAACCAGATGCCCCGTCATCGCCGTACGGACCGCTATCTCGGCAGTTTCCGTATCCCGGATTTCCCCGATCATCACAATGTTCGGATCTTGACGCAAGATCGCACGCAGACCACGGGCAAACGTGAGTCCGGCCGTCGTATTGACCTGAATTTGATTGATGCCTTGTATCTGGTACTCGACCGGATCTTCAATCGTAATGACGTTGATATCGTCGGAATTTAGCCGTGACAATGCAGAGTATAGTGTGGTTGTTTTTCCGCTGCCCGTAGGTCCGGTAATGAGCACAACACCGTGAGCGTTCTGGATGCCTTTCATAAATTGCCGGTAGTTGCTCTCCGACAAACCTAGCTTCTCAATATCGGTGAGCGCGTTCCCCAGATCGAGCACCCGCATCACGACCTTCTCGCCGTGGATCGTCGGCAGCGTGGATATCCGGATATCCACCTTACGGAATTCGTTCTCGATCTCCACACGACCGTCCTGCGGAAGCCTGCGCTCGGCTACGTTCAGATTGGCCATTATTTTAATCCGGGCCACAATCACGCGCTGCATATGCGGAGGAAGCGTTCGCTCTGTCCGCATCACGCCGTCTACGCGGTAACGGATGCGAAGCGAGTCCTCCTGCGGGTCAATATGGATGTCGCTTGCGCCGACCTGTACAGCCTGAATAATGATCTGATTGACCGTCTTGACGACCGGCGAATTCTCATCCTCAATCTGGGTCGTGATCTCTTCCGCTTCTCGCGTCTGCAGAATCTGGCTGATCTGCTCCACCGATTCCTGAAGACCGTAATACCTGCGGATCGCCCGCTGCAGCTCTTCACGGGCCGCAATCGTTGGCTCAATCCGCAAGCCGGTACTCATCCGCAGCTCATCGATCGCAAAATAATCGAGCGGATCGGCCATCGCCAGGATCAGCTTATTGCCGTCCACCCGTACTGGCAGCACCTGATGCTGCTCGGCAACCCGCTGCGGGATCAGATTGATCACCTTTGGATCGATTTTCTGGCGGAATAACTGAATATGCGGAATGCCGAGCTGGAACTCGAGCACCTCGATGAGCTGCTGCTCCGTAATATAGCTGCGGTTGATCAGAAACTCGCCGAGCCTCATCTTCGTTTCCCGCTGCTCCTGGAGCGCCTTAGTCAACTGATCCTGGGTCAAAAGTCCGGCTTCCACCAACAGGTCGCCAATCCGCTTGCGAGGAGCCATACCTATCCCTCCTAGTTATGTATAAATAAAAAAACGACCCATGCGACATGCGCTCAGGTCGGTTGCGCTAGTTGCTCATGGCTGCCAAAGCGCCCAAATAAGGCAGCCAATCCTCGCATTTCTGATCATCATTTATGTAGGTATGCTTTACCTACATTTAAGCATAAGCCCATGCAATCGTCAACGAAAAATTAGACCAAAATTACTAGTTCTATATTACCATTCGACATTATTCAACATCACTAATTCATACAAAAGGAGGATGCCACGCTTTTTTCTTCCATCCTAATGAATACCCTGTGACTTGCAGCTCTCTGTTCAATAGTACGTCGACCCCGAACGGCAGACGGTTGCCATGCCAGAACCGTACATCCCTCCATCTTACTACATAGCCTTCGTGTTCTTCTGCGCAAGAGACATGAATTTGCTGGGCAAATTGAAGAAACGCCCGAACTCCGTCTGCTGCTTTGCTGGCTTCCACGAGCGGATCGGATGGCTTCTTGCTATATACGTTCTGAATATGCAGACGACTGCCCGTCACATACCCCGTATAGAAGCATTCCCCCGTCTCTGCGACGAATTGCCAGCGGAGCCAGTTCCATCCGGGAATGGCCTGGCATCCTTCCGTAAGATCCAGCTCCCGCCGTACAAGCCCCAAAACCCGCGCATGCTGCCAGATACGGATCGCCACATAGACCGACGAGATGCCGTAGACGAGCAGCATCACCTGCCCCGGATTGCCTCCGTACAGCAGCCACCCTACCAAACCAGCCGCATGAATCAGGAAGAGAAACGGTTCAAACAAAGATAATACATCAAGATGCTGCCATTTCCGGGAGAACGGCCTGAAGCATTGCACGCCATAGGCGTTCAGCCAATCCAATAGAACATGCAGGCAGACAGCGGCGCCCGCGGTAGCCAAGACCCACCCCATCTGCTCCCATACGCCGAACATCCAGGCAATCGGCAGACCCACAACGAATGGCCAGATCAACAGAGCAGGCAGTGAATGCGTGACTCCGCGGTGAAGATTTAAGTATGTTGAATACCCCCGCAGCCTCGTCACCGTATCGAGATCGGGTGCATGTGACCCCACTAGGGCTGCCGTCAGAATCGCATGAAACAAAGCGGGAGATCCCGCCGCTACATCCGGATGAAGCATAGATAAACCGGCTAAGGTCGCGCCGAATAGCAGATGGCTTCCCGTATCCATGTCAGCCTGCCTCCTGTCGTGTCTGAAACTCAGCAGCATCCTCTTGACTAGAAGCCAAGGGAGCATGAGGCTCACGGACCTCCCAGCGTTCCTCAGCATTGAACCAGTAAAACCATTGCTCGGGGCGCTCCCGGATCATCCTCTCCAGCTTGCGGTTCAGCCATACGGTTGCCTCTGAGCGTGTAGAGCGGGTATAGGAAGAGGCCAGATGTAGGGCAGGTTCGAAGCTCAAATGATGGGCAAAGCCATGCTTGCGCCACCCGCAGAACGGGATGACCGGCGTCTGCAGCTCAATGGACAGCATCGTCGTTCCGTCCGGGGAACGAGACGGCTGGCCGAAGAAGCTGGATAGCGGAAATGCCGGGCGGTAAAAGTCGCCGAGCAGAAAGACGACACCGCCATTCCGCAGATGCGTCCGCAGCCTGCGCATTAATTCCAGCGGCGGGGTGTGGTCATAGTCCAGCCCTGGACAACCCATCGCCGCGAATTTTTCGAACAGCGGACGCAGCTCCTCGCTCGAAGCCGTTGCTACGGTCAAGCAATCATACTTTTGGCACAAGTACCAGTAATAATAGAAAAAGTTGCCGCAATGCGCGGTATAAACGATGGCCCCGCGGCCGAGTCCAAGCGCTTGCTCCAGATGCTCCTCCCCTTCGACTGTAAATCGGCCGGGGAAGGCTTTGGGATTGTAAAGACGCTCGGATTCGACGAGCAGTTCATAATGCGTCATGACCAGCTGGTAGAAATAATCGTAACGAATACGCAGATGCTCTAACTCCGACCGCCTCGGCAGCAGCATCTGGATGTTGCGCAGTACACGCTTGCCTAGTCCTGTGATGGAGAATAGCAGCAAGAGAGTAGCCAAAAACCAGCCGATGGCCACAATAACGCTTTGCGGCAGCAGTCCCATCCAAGAGGCTAGCCGCTTCAGTCTGCCTGCTTGCCCCGTCCATCGCCCTATCCACTTGTACATGGCCTAACTCCTTTCTCTATCGCCTCTAATCCGTCATCAACCGGCCATGAACCGTTTTTTATAGCGTTTGGCCAATCTGTCCTTCTCCAGAACGATGAAAAAATCGACGGTATCGAACACCCCATCATAGGCCGGATCTCCGCCAATCTCGGCTCCAAGCCATTGATAGCCTTTCATCAGTGGAGGAAGGCTGCGAAACAGTTCTTTATCGTCATGCCCTTCGTCAACCATCCTCAGACCGCCGATCCGGTGAGTTTCCAGCGGCCGCACGGAGAAGCGGTCTGTGATCACTTGCTTACGGCGCAAATAGGAGTAGATCCGGTTCACTTCATCAAGCGTCTGAAGATGCACGCTCGCGCAACCGATCAGGTAGAACAGCTCCCGCTCCGCCAGATACGAGGCGATGCCTTCCCACAATAATTGAATCGCCTTGCCATCCCGATAGGCAGGATCGATGCAGCTTCGGCCAAGCTCGAGTGTACGGTTCTTATCTGGTGTGAAGCCTGACAGATCGAATTCCGTCTCCGAGTAGAACCCTCCAGAAGCCAGAGTACGGTCACCCGGCAGCAGCCGATACGTTCCGATCACCTGATCATACGTCAGGTCCTTGACAATCAGATGATCGCAATAATCATCATAAGCATCCTGCTCCAGACCGTTATCCGCACGCAGCCGCATATTCTGCTCTTCCTCTACGAAAACCCGGTACCGCAGGCGGAGCGCTTGCTCCACTTCATTCTCCGTGCTTGCAAGCATGACTGCCAACCTCGAGGTCTCCCGGTTTATCCGGCTTGCCGTTAGGCTCATCGTCAACACGCCTTTCCCCAGCAAAGTGATCGATACCTACTTAGCGTAGCAGACGATTATTACTGCTGCGTTCACGTGTTGTTAAGCTTTTGATAAGAAAAGCTTGTACAAGTTGAAAGCCCTTCTTCCGCGTGCCTTCAACCAAGTATTCACAAATTTATCAAGGAATTTGAAATCGCAACGTCGAATCAACAAGTAGTTCAGCCTTATGCACGAGGAGGGGATTACTATGAAATATGATTTTAACCGAGAATGGTTATCCAACAAGTTCGAAGAAATCCAACGGAGATGCCTGAAAGCTCTGCAACAACTCGATGATGATCAGGTCAATTGGAGACCTGATGAAACGAGTCTTAGCATATCGACTTTGGTCAGGCATATCGACGGAAACATTCAAGAAAGAATCATGAAGGGGATGCTTCATCAAGAAGTCTATCGAAATCGTGAGCAAGAACTGCAACAAGCGTACCTGAAGAAATCAGAGTTAGAGAGCATCATCCAACACAGATTGCAGTGGGTCGTGGATACGATTAAACAGATGACCGATGAAGAATTAGAACACAAACAAGTGATTCGAAATAAGGAGAGGACGAATCTCGATATGCTGCATCAGTGCGCGGCACACTATTCCGAACACATGGGGCAGATTTTCTATATAGCCAAGCAGCTGCTAAAGGAGAACTACAAATCCACATCCATCTAGGCTCATAACCCCACTCACACCGATGATTTCTCACGACAGACTGCCCGGATTCAAAGAAAAGAAAAAGAAGCTGCACCCGATGGGCACAGCTTCTACTTGTTCGTTCATGTAGGCTAAAGGATGTCCTATTCCGGACTAGCCGCCGCGCCGTCCGCCGCCCGCATCGGAATCTCCAGACGGAAGTGATCCGCGGCCATATAAGTCTGGGGATGAATCGTCCGCGCCTCCTGCAGCAGCTCGTCCGCCGCTTCTTCCTGATAACGCGAGCTGATATGGGTAATAACCAGCGTCTTGACCTTCGCTTCGCTTGCTATGCGGGCCGCATCCATCGAGGTCGAGTGATCGTACCGGACTGCCATTTCCTTGCGTGCCTCACCGAAGGTCGCTTCATGCACCAGCAAATCCGCGTCAAGGGCCAGTGTTATGGAGTTCTCACAAGGCTGCGTGTCCCCCAGGATCGTCACGATCCGTCCGGGGATGGGTGCCCCCAGAAACTCGGCAGCCTGCACTTCCCGTCCGTCTGGCAGCATGACGGGCTGCCCTTGCTTGATTCGGCCGTACAACGGACCGGCCACGATGCCATAAGCCTTCAGCTTGTCCACCAGCAATCGGCCTGGCTGCGGCTTCTCCACCACACGGAAGCCGTAGCTGGCAATACGGTGTACCAGCGGAGCGTACTCCACGCGTATCTGCTCGTCCTCGAACAAGAGGGCTGGCTCCTCGCTTTCGTCAAATTCCACAATATTCGTCTCATAGCCGAGATGCGATTCGCTAATCCGCAGGGAAGTCTCGATAAATTCACGGATGCCGCGCGGACCGTAGATCGTAAACGGCGTATCCCCACCTTGATACGAACGGCTGGACATCAGACCAGGCAGTCCGTAGATGTGATCGCCGTGCAGGTGAGTCACGAACAGCTTCTCCAGCTTGCTCACCTTCACCGGTGCCCGCAAGATCTGGTGCTGGGTTCCTTCTCCGCAATCGAACATCCAATAGACGTTCCTCTCCGCCAGCAAATTCAGCATGATCGAGGTCACATTACGTTCCTTGGACGGCATACCGGCCCCGGTCCCGAGAAAGTAAATCTCCATTTCCAATTCACTCCGTTCGTTGCGCTGGACAACCGCGCCATTGTAAAGCGAAAGAGCGGGGCATCCCGCCCCACTCTTTGTAGTATAACCAGGAACTCGTCAAGCGTTGAAATAACGTGCCTGCGGGTGGGCGAATACAATCGCCGATACAGAGGCCTCTGGCTCCATCATGCTTCCTTCGGTCAGCTCCACCCCTATATCCGCCGGATTAAGCAGCGCGAACAATTGCTGCTGATCGTCCAAATTCGGGCAAGCAGGATAGCCGAACGAGAAGCGTTGCCCGCGATACTTGGCTCCGAACCGCTCCTGCATCGTCATCTCTGCCGGGTCTGGGAAGCCCCACTTGTCGCGCATCAGCTGATGAACGCGTTCGGCGAGGCCCTCGGCCATCTCCAGCGCCGAAGCCTGCATCGCATGAGAACGAAGATAGTCGCCCTTGTCCCGCCAGAGTGCAGCCAGATCACTGACACCGTGACCTGCGGTAACGACCAGGAAGCCGACGTAGTCCATTTCTCCGCTTTCGACTGATTTCAGGTAATCAGCCAGGCACAGGAATGGCTCCTTCTCCTGACGTGGGAAGGTAAAGGTTTGCAGCACCTTGGTCTGATCCTTCGGATCATAGATCAGCACCTCATTGCCGCTGGATTGTGCAGGGAAAAACTGGTACATCCCATGAGCTCTGATAATACCTTGTGATTGCGCCTCTGCCAGAATACCATCAACGGTCTCCTTAAGCTGGAGTGCCTTCGGGTCCTTGTCGGCGAGCAGCTGCTCGACCTTGCCCTTGAGTCCCAGGTGGTGACCCAAGAGCATCTGCATATTGACATAGGGGATCAGATGGCTGATCGGGAAGTCTCGAAGCACGTGACGCTCCAGATCGGGCGGCACTTGTACAGGCACCGTCCGATCAACATTGGACGTTTTCACACGCGTCAAAACCGGCATGGCCTCTTCTTTGCGTCCAGCTTCCTTAACATCCGATTCCATGCTCTCGCGAAGCTCACGGATAAGCGTCTGACGATGCTCCGGGTCGCTTAGCTTGTTCGCGAGATCCAGCCCGTCCATCGCATCCTTGGCATACAACACGATACCATCGTACTCAGGAGCGATCCGCGTCTTGGTGAATTTGCGTGTCAACGCCGCTCCCCCGACCATGATCGGCACGTCGATACCAGCGGACTTCAAGTCCTGCGCCGTGATGACCATTTGCTGAGCGGACTTGACCAGCAGGCCAGACAAGCCGATCGCATCCGGCTTCTCTCTGCGGTAAGCTTCGATCAGTTGCTCAGGCGGTACCTTAATACCTAGATTGATAATCTTATAGCCGTTGTTGGAAAGGATGATCTCCACCAGGTTTTTACCGATATCATGCACATCGCCCTTGACAGTCGCCAGGATAATCTTGCCCTTAACCGCACTCTCCGACTTCTCCATGAATTGCTCCAGGTAAGCAACGGAAGCCTTCATGACCTCGGCGCTCTGCAGCACCTCGGCTACAATCAGTTCATTGTTATTAAAGAGTCGGCCTACTTCTTCCATCCCCCGCATCAGCGGCCCGTTAATCACAGCGAGCGGAGCATAAGTCTGAAGCGCTATCTCCAGATCGGGGATCAATCCCTCCTTGGTTCCCTCCACCACATAGGAAGCCAACCGTTCCTCCAGGGATAAGTTGGAGATTTTCTCCTTCTTCTCCACTTTCTTCACACGGAAGTGAGCCACGAATTCGGCCAGCGTCTCGTCCGTTGTGTTGTAGATCAGCTCTTCCGCCAATCTGCGCTCTTCTTCCGGAATGGAAGCGTAGCGCTCCAGCTTCTCGGTATTCACGATCGCGTAGTCGAGACCGGCCTTGGTGCAGTGATACAGATACACAGCGTTCAATACCTCACGTCCGGCATCCGGCAGACCGAAGGATATATTACTCAATCCGAGAATGGTCTTACACTCCGGATATTTAGCCTTGATCAGCTTGATCCCTTCGATCGTTTCTACCGCCGAACCGATGTATTGCGGGTCGCCCGAGCCGACCGGGAACATATTCGGATCGAAAATGATATCATGCGGCTTGAGCCCATACTTGCGGGTCAGCAGATCGTACGCGCGGTCTGCGACCTCGATCTTGGCCTGGCGGCTGACAGCCTGCCCCCGTTCGTCGATCAGAATCATAACGACGGCTGCTCCGTACCTATGAATCAGCGGCACAATGCTCTCGAACTTGCTCTCCCCATCCTCCAGGTTGATCGAGTTGATGATCGCCTTCCCTTGGGAAAACTTCAGACCCAGCTCAATAATATGATCATACGTGGAGTCGATCATCAGCGGAGCCTTGACCTTCTTGGAGACAAAGCTGAGGAAATTTTCCATCGCATACGCCTCGTCGATATCCGTATCCTGCAAGTTGATATCGATGACATGCGCTCCGTTCTTGACCTGGGCTCTGGCGATCTCGGAGCCTTCCTCGAACTTGCCTTCCTTGATCAGGCGCTTGAATTTACGCGATCCCGAAATATTGGTCCGCTCGCCGACCATGATCGGCCGGTTGTCCTCCTCCAGATACACCGTCTCGATACCGGATACAGCTGCAGGATGCGTGCCATTCTGCTGGCGCGGCTTGTAGGACTGCAGCGTCTCCGCCATCGCGCGGATATGATCAGGCGTTGTGCCGCAGCAGCCGCCTGCAATATTCAGCCAACCCTGCTCGGCGAATCCGGCGATTTTCATGGCCAGAGACTCCGGGGATTCATGGTATTGTCCGTTCTCATCGGGAAGCCCGGCATTCGGATAACAGCTGATCGCCGTACCCGCAATTTCCGACAAGGTACGGATATGGTCACGCATGAACTCTGGCCCTGTGGCACAGTTCAGGCCGATGGAGATCGGCTCAAGATGCTCGAGCGAGATATAGAACGATTCGATATTTTGACCAGCCAGCGTCGTGCCCATAGGCTCGATCGTACCGGAAATCATCAATGGCAGCCTTTTACCACTATCTGCATAAGCGTTACGGATCCCGATGCTCCCCGCTTTAACGTTCAGCGTATCCTGGGACGTTTCCAGCAGCAGCGCATCCACGCCCGCCTCGATAAGCGCCATCGCCTGCTCGTAATAGCTCTCGACGAGCTCTTCGAAGGTAACGCCGCCTGTCACAGACAAGGTTTTGGTCGTAGGACCCATCGCCCCTACCACATACCGAGGCCATTCAGGGGTGCTATATTTCTCAGCAGCTTCTATAGCCAGCTTGGCCGCTACCAGATTGATTTCTCTGGCTTTCTCCGGAATATCGTATTCGGCCAGTACGACGCTGGTCGCACCAAAGGTGTTCGTTTCGACCATATCCGCACCGGCAGCAAAGTATTTCTCATGAATGTCTTGTATCACATCAGGACGGGTAAGCACCAGGATTTCATTACAACCATCCAGTTCCTCGCCTCCGAAGTCGGCTTCGGTCAGGTTCTCCTGCTGGATCATGGTTCCCATAGCGCCGTCCAGAATCATAATTTTACGTGTAAGCTGCTCTTGTAAGCTCATTTTTGTCATCTCTTTAGCCTTCCCCTTTCTCTCCTGCCGGACAGCTAACTGCAAGTACTGTCCGTCAATCAGAAAAGCTTCTATGCGAAGCCTTCACCCTGATGCCAGTCCGTTAGTTAACAGCAGCCTTCGTCCCCTTCGAAAGTCGTTCTCGCCACATCATGACTGCCTGTCTTCTCCATTTCGTGGCGACAAAAAAACGTATTCTCCCGAAATGCGAACAAGCCTTTTGCATTCGTGGACATTTTATCCTTTAGTGTAACAGAAACATGACATGATGAAAAGAAACTTCGACAAAAACCGTACAACTCAATATAAATCCTATCGGATTTCTTACCATTGAAGATCGACAGATGTGTCTGATTCTACTATAATACGTTATAGAAGTAACTTTTCATGTGAAAGAGGGATGTTCGATGGCAGAAATCCGCATTCGCAATACGGACGAACGCATTCAAGGCGAGGAGAACGTGCGCGCTTTTTTAGAGAATCAAGAGGTACTTTACGAGCATTGGAATCCAGGCAAACTGGCACCTGAGCTGCAAGAGAAGTTCGTCCTGTCCGACGAGGAGAAAGCTCAAATTCTCTCTACGTTTGAAGAGGAGATCCGTGACTTGGCTGGGCGCCGTGGCTACCAGACCTGGGACCTTATCGCCCTCTCCGACGCAACGCCTAATCTGGATGAGCTGCTGAAAAAATTCGAGCAGGTCCATACGCACACGGAAGATGAAGTTCGTGCGATCACGGCGGGACGCGGTATCTTTATTATCAAAGGAACCGATGATGTCGGATATTTCGATGTCGAGCTCGAAGCAGGCGATGTCATCTCCGTGCCTGAGCACAAGCCGCATTTCTTCACCTTAATGGACAACCGCCAGATCGTAGCCGTCCGGTTGTTCATCGAAACGGAAGGCTGGATTGCCCATCCTTTCGAAGATGCTTCCTTCCAAAAAGCATAAGACACGCTCACACAGCATGAAAGTCCGGCGGACGAACGCCGGGCTTTTTTGATTATTCGGCAAGCTCTTCCCCGTTGCCCCATACTACTCCCAATATGATATTCGCATTTCTTATGGAAGGACACGGTCCATGAGCCGTCAACCGAGGGCAAGGGAATGGTCAACTACCCTGTCCATATAAAAACAGCATCCCGCCGATAGAGCGAAATGCTGTTCATAAAGGCCGATTACAGCGAAGCCAGAATCGGTTCAATATCGCGAAGCGAACGAATTTGGTGAACGGGCAGATTCTCTCCCGTCAGCTCCAGCTCATGACGGTTGATCCACATATTACGCATACCGACGGTATTGGACCCCATGATATCGGTTGTCAGCTTATCTCCGATCATGACGCCTTCTTCCGGGGAAATTTGCAGCAGCTCCATCGCATGATGGAAGATCGAAGCGGCCGGCTTTCCTTCCCCGAATTCGCCGGAGATGACGATATGATCAAAGTATGGGAGCAGCTCAGGTACTCCGGCCAGCTTCTCCTTCTGTAAGTCCGGAGAACCATTGGTCAACAACAGCAGCTTGTACTTGCTCTTCAACTGATCCAGCACCTCGAAGGTCTCTTCGTATACAATCGGGCGCTGTCTGCGTTCCGCAGGGAACAGCTCAGCAAGCTTTTCTCCGAGCGCTGCATCTTCAACACCCAGCGCCTTCAATCCGCGTGTCCAGGACTTCTTGCGGTAGTCTGGAGCCAGTGCCTGCAGCTTGCGAAACTCCTCTTGATGCCCGTGAGTGAAGTTAGCCCAGAGGCCCTCAAACGGGTTGATTCCGATCATTTTGGTGAATGGGAACGTATCGAACGTTTCATACAAAGCTCTAGCTTCCCGGCGCACTTCCTCTTCCAGACGAGCAGGGTCTATATCATAATGCCGTGCTGCCTCCTGACATGTCGCCTCGAACGCTTCCTTCACACTACGGTCATCCCATAGCAGGGTATCATCCAGATCAAATAAAACCGCCTTGATTGTCATCGTCGTACTCCTCTTTCCCCCACGATAGCATGGTATAATCTCTAAGCTCGCAAGCTTATGTATCTTGTTTAAGCTCTACGCTGTTTTTCGAAGCAAACTCCGTCAGCTTCTCCTTCATGGCATCAATCGGCATCTGATGGAAGCTTTTGGAGTAGGCCCACCGATTTCGCTTCGTCTTGAGCGTGATAACGACCGTATCCTTGCCAAAGCTAATGTTCTGGATGTTGGAAGCTTCTGCGACCCGGTCCCCGCCGAACCTGCGGGAGGTCAACGATGTCTTGCTAACTTTAAGTATCGGCCTTCTAGCCCAATACATCAGCAAAGCCAAGCCGATATAACTGAATCCCGTCACCCAATACATGGATTCTTGGCCTGGGATTTTACTGAAAACGACTAGACAAAATACGCCGATCGCAGTCAGCAGCATGGGAAACAGCCAGCTTCTTCCCTTATAGGTGACCGACCCGTCCGTCGATTTCACCGCTGTACTGGTGCTGCCGCTTTGGTTGCGCCGACTTGTAACTTTCGAATTTTTGCGCACCATACGTTCCCATTTGCGAGATGATGACATGGTTCAATCCCCTTATGTATGTCTTATAATTCGCGGCGGAACTTCTCGATAAAGCGATATGGATACTCTGAAGGCAAGGCACTTGCCTGATCCAGCCGCTCCCACTGAGCCTCCGAAAGCCTCCAGCCGGCAGCACCCATATTATCTTCGTATTGTTCCAGCGTACGTGCTCCGAATATAGGGGACGTAATGCCCGGCTTATGAATGAGCCAATTCAATGCGACCTGAGCCGGTGACTTGTCCACTTCTCTGGAAACCTCCAACAGCTCGTCCAAGATCCGGAAATTTTTCTCCGAATTGCGAAGCTCCCACCGGCTTTCCCCTGCCTTGGAGGAGAGCCTGCCTTCACTCGGCTCCACGCCCCGCTTATAGCGCCCTGTAAGGAATCCACCGCCAAGCGGTGCCCAAGGGATCACGCCTACCTGTTCCTCTAGGCAAAGCGGCAGAACTTCCCGATCCATCTCGCGGCTCACAAGACTATACTGCGGTTGAACAGAAATAAACCGCGCGTAGCGGTTGTGGTCACTGATGCCCAGAGACTTCATTAGCTGGTAGCCCAAGAAATTCGAGCAACCGATATAGCGTACCTTGCCGCTCGCGACCAAATCATCAAGCGTTCGCAGCGTTTCTTCAATCGGAGTCAGATGATCCCACACATGGACCTGATATAAATCAATGTAATCGGTTTGCAGCCGCTTCAAGCTATTGTGAACTCCATCCATAATATGCTTGCGCGATAAACCGCGTTCATTAACTCCAGATCCCGTGGCCATTCTTACCTTCGTAGCCAGCACAACATCCGAACGCCGTTCACGGATCGCTTTGCCGACAATCTCTTCGGATTTACCTGAGACATACACGTTAGCCGTATCGATAAAATTGCCGCCCCGTTCCAGGAAGCGGTTGATCATCTCGATAGAATCGTTCTCGTCTGTGGATGAGCCAAACGTCATGGTACCCAAGCATAGCTCGGAGACGATCAGGCCGCTTCTTCCCAACACACGATATTGCATGCCCATCCCTCCCGTTACTTCTTCTCCTCATCCTCGTCGACGAATTTGATGTTATCGAGCTGAGTTCGTAAAGAAGCCTTGAACGAATTGATGTATTTGGCACGCAATTCATTCCGCTCCTCAATCTCTGCATCCGACAATCCCTCAGTCTTCGCCTTCCGGGCCAACTCATTAATTCTCTTCACTGTTACATCGTGATCTGATTCCTGCATGCCGGTCCTCCCTGTCAAGTCATGATCCTAATAGCTCAAATTATACTTTGACATTCCGGCCATGCATTGTCAAGAGAACCTGTCGAAGAAGAGGTTATAGCAGCAAGAAGATTACGGGATCAACAGTTTCTGTCCCGCCATCAGGGAAGAGTTTTTCATGCCGTTCAACTTCTTGATCTCATATATATATTCCTTAATATCCGCTTTGGGAGACTTGAATTCAGAAGCGATTCCCCATAAAGTATCACCACTGTTCACCACTATAAAAGCATGGCTTGCAGGCTGGGGATCAGCCGCGTAAGCATCCGCGTTGCCGAACAGCATGGTAATGAAACCAGCGGCAAGGAGAAGCCCCGCCAATACAGCACTTAGCACAACGAGCCTGCTTCGGCGATTGTTGGCAGCAGGCATAGGCTGCCTCTTGGAAGAAGAATACGCAACTTCATGAAATGGAATTGATTGAATCATATCGTTCGCGCCCCCAAACATTTGTTCTGTTCTCAAATTATCACGAACAAACGTTTGTGTCAATCGCATTTTTTCGAACTTATGTTTGTACGAACGGCTATTCTATGCTATACTTCCACTTAATGATTCCCTTTAATTGGAGTGATACGATGAGTAAGATTTCCTCCCGCCAACAAGCGATTCTTAATTTTATTAAAACCGAAGTCAAGGATAAGGGTTACCCACCTTCCGTACGCGAGATCGGCGAAGCTGTAGGCCTCGCTTCCAGCTCCACCGTTCACGGACATCTCGAAAGACTAGAGAAGAAGGGCTTGATCCGCCGCGATCCGACCAAGCCGCGCGCCATCGAGATTCTGGATGGAACCTCTGGCGACGGTGCCTTTGCCGTATCCGTGTCCCACGTGCCTCTGATCGGCCGCGTAACCGCAGGCGTCCCGATTACAGCAACAGAGAATATCGAGGACTACTTCCCGCTCCCCAGCCATTTTGTAGGCGAGAATAACGTCTTCATGCTCAGCGTCATCGGCGAGAGCATGATCGAAGCCGGGATCCGCAACGGCGACTATGTCATCGTTCGTCAGCAGCAGACGGCCAATAACGGCGAGATTGTCGTAGCGATGACCGAAGAGGACGAAGCTACAGTCAAGACGTTCTACAAGGAAAGAGATCATATCCGCCTGCAGCCGGAAAATCCAACAATGGAACCGCTTCGGCTGACGAATGTATCCATCCTCGGCAAGGTCATCGGCGTATTCCGCAACGTTCACTAATCTTCAATAAGATTTTGAAACCCCCTGCCACATTCTCGATCCTTACGGACGGGAAGTGTGGCAGGGGGTTTCTGCATGCATATGACACATGACCGTTCGTTAAGGTGAGGAACCGGCCACCTATCGACCTTCCCTGCTCGCAGCTGCATCTAGGAGCTTATCCTCAACCTTTGCGACGAATTCAAGAGCCTTGCGATGTTTTTTGTTTTCGGGGAAAGCCATGTTTCTTCGCACTGAACGCTATAATAAGTGCCACAAGCAGCAAAATCAACAGCACCCCTGGGAAAGCCTGCGCCCCCACCATGTCTAACAAGATGCCACCTGCAATGCCTCCGCCAGCAATGGCCAGATTCCACACCGTCGTATTAATGGGCATTACAATATCCACACCTTCTTCGCCGCTTGCATCAGCAAGTGCGGTTTGCAATAGTGTTGCGGCCCCCCCGAAGGTAAGTCCCCATAACGCAACAGCCGCATAAACGACCGACGCCGATGTGCCACCCGCCAACAGGGCTACAGATACCAGCGCAAAGCCAATTAGACTGACCAATACCAGCAGGCGCAGCTTGTGGTCGATGAGCAGGCCAATAACCCAGATGGATACAAGAGCCGCTAATCCAAAGACCAGCAAGACCAGATCGACACGTTCTGCGAGCCCGGCTCGCTCAAGAAACGGGGCAATATACGTGTACAAAATATTGTGTGCCAGCATCCAGGTAAGGACCACCATCAGAATCGGACGTATGCCCGGTAAAACAAATACCTGCCGGACTGTCATTCTCTCCTCTGCAGGCTGACCGGGATAGTCCGGCACCTTCCATAGCACCCACACGATTAACACAAGAGTCAGAAGAGACATCAGCCCGAATACGGGGCGCCAACCGATTAGATCACCCAGCAAAGTTCCGGCCGGCACCCCAAAGGTCAACGCAATGGGTGTTCCTACCATAGCAACAGCAAGGGCACGCCCTCTCAGAGCTTCCGGAACCATGCGCCTGGCGTAACCGGCAACCATCCCCCAAGCTGCGCCAGCAGCCACACCGGCAATAAAGCGTGCCGTTAGTGTCAGAGCGTAGCTGGTCGATAAGGCGGTGATCGAGTTGAAGACTAAAAAAACTGTAATAATGGCTATCAAGAGCGGGCGCCGCCGCACGCTTCCGGTAAACATGGCGAACGGAATCGCCGCCACAAGCGAGCCTAACGCATACAGGGTTACGAGTTGCCCGGCCATCGCTTTCGTAATATTTAACCCTTCCCCGATTAACGGCAGGAGCCCCGCTGGGATTGTCTCTGTAAGAATACAAATAAACCCTGTCATCGCAAGTGCCAGCAATGCAAGCCAAGGAAGCTTAGCAGGCATATTAGCCGATTGAGCCAGATCTGTGGATGATGAGATGTGAGACAAAGTATGTTCCTCCTAAAAATAATTATGGATCACTCATTCCACATATTAAACTCAACGCAATCCCTTGTCAAGGACTTCTGGATCGATTAGTATATATTAAATAGAAGGAGGTTATCTTATGCCACGAACGGGACGTCCCCGAGCATTTAATCGAGACCAGGCGGTTGTCGCCGCAATGCTTCTGTTCTGGGAACACGGCTTTGAATCCACTTCACTTGCTCAGTTGCGCGCTGCGATGGGAGATATATCAGCAGCGAGTTTTTACGCGGCGTTCGAATCCAAGGAGGCGCTGTTCCGCGAAGTGGTGGATCAGTATATCTCCACTTACGGACAAGTTTCGGAAAGCTTCAGGGATACAAGCATGACAGCCAAAGCAGCCATTGAGGATGGTTTACGGCGATCGGCACGGATGCAGACCGAAAGCTCCCACCCTCTAGGCTGTCTGATTGTGTTGTCCGCTTCGACCTGTTCTCCTGAACTCAAGCACATCATGGAGTTGCTCTCCAAGGAACGAGAAAAGGTCCGCGGCTGGCAGCAGGCTTGTATCGAACGGGCCATTGCACATGGTGAGCTACCCGCTTCTACGGATATTCCCATGCTGGTGACCTTGTTTGACACCTTTCTTCGAGGGATTTCTTCACAAGCCAGGGACGGTGTTCCAATTGAGGCCATTGATGCTGCCATAACAATGCTAATGAGCGTATGGGATGCGCTGTCTGAAAAGACGTAGGATCGGGGTAACATTTAAGCGAGGACAAGTATCGAATCATCTACTGACGTAAAGTTAAGTATAGGAGCAAAGTAATATTTCCAGCCTGCTGGCCAACAAAAAAAGCGTGTATCCGGTCTCCCGGATACACGCTTTCAGTCTTAATGATTAATACAGGGTCAAATACTGCTCACGCTCCCAGGCGTGAACTTGCGTACGATGAATATCTCATGCTAATGTTTTGCCTTGTTTCGTGAGATAAACAGGGTTTTCAATGAATTATCACGGAACGCACATTCGTGTTTTGATGTTGTTTAACCTTTATATGTGGGCAAATCAGGGGCGCTCTTGTGGGCGCCCCTGTTGCATTTATCACTTTATTGTCAGTACAAAATTCTCGTTCGGAGTAATTATCCTAACCTTCTCTGGAATGGGCAATTTTCGCGCTTCAAATAAAAGCTTCACTCTCACGGAAAGATATTTTTTGCTTATTTCACTATTATATCGTACTTCGTGCATATCGTTCCCTCTTCCAGGCAAAGACATTTGCGATTGAATGCAAGTCATTGCGATTATTTATGTGTTTCATTTCAGATGAATTTGATTTATTATTACAATGTACCGAAATGCTTAGACTCATTGCAGTGAGTCTTTGCACCTATAGCCGTTGGCTCTCTACATGAGCTACGGCTATTTGTATCCAACTTCATTTCCTCACCTCCTTAAATTGATGTATAATATTGTATATGTCAGTTTGCGAGGTGAGACATGCCCCTGGAAAGGGGGAGTTGCCGCTTGCACTCGCTATTAGGTGATATGACACCTGCTGAGTTTGCTCGACGTATGGAGGTAGCCCCATCAACCGTTTATCGCTGGATCAATAACGAGCGGAATATGACCTACGAACATACGGTACTAGCGTCCAGGATACTTAATTGCCATGCTGAAGATTTTTACGAAGTTACTTTTATCAGTAAACGCAAGCGGCGGTGAGTGAGTTTTCGCTCCTCCCCTCGCTCGAAATTCGCCAATATGGCGAAAATTTTATTAGTCAAGAACTTTATTTTCACTCAATCCCTCGAATCCTCAAGTTCTCTTTTACTTGTGGCGAATGTATGCTTGCTACTTTTGCGGCAATCCTTTTATCAGCATCAAAAAAAGCTTGGCCTCTTGCTTTGCTGAAGCTGGTAACTCTGTTTATATTAAGAAAGTTTGAATGATCAGTACGAATAATCCCTTCTCTATATAGTAAACTACTTGATTCAAAGTCTTCAAGCAAATGGACATTGGGATACTTCTTACCATTGGTATGCTGATAGATTATTCTTCTTTTTTGAGTATCTATGTAGTAACATTCTGATATTTTTATGTTGATCAATTCATCTGGATTATCAGCATCTATACATAATGCGACTAACTCTTTTTTCTCTAAATAAATGAGTTCTGCTATTTTTTTCACCGCAGCCTCTCTTGAGGCCATATCCAGACCTTGCTCTTCCAATACTTGTCCTATCCGGCTTACAAGGTCCTCCATTCTCGAATCCCCCTCTCTTAGGCGTACACTTTACGCACATCGTTTTAATTCTATGTACATGATTTTAACACAGATTTTGGCATTTGTGGGGTGCAATTAAAGTACCTACCAATTGTCATTGACAAAAATATAAATACATGATATAGGGGCCTAGAACAGTAAATGTCTTAGGCCCCTTTATCAGTTAAAAGTAAACGTAATCTAGAGTAACTTGGTCTTGAGCAAAAAACGAACTTATCGGAGTTGTTAAAGCAGAACTTTTTTCGCTGGTATCCATCATTTTCGAAGTGCGAAAAATGATTGATATTTACTAAGATCCCTGTATCTGCCCTTACAAATCCGAATTGCTCAAGCATGATTTCCAAAGACTCAAGCGACCCTTGAATTTTAGAAATGTACTCTTGGTTGGCAGTATACATCTTGATCTTTGCTGTACTTTTTATTCTTGTTACTTCTAAGTATATTACAGACGTAACCATGATTGTCTGAGTATTTTCATCAACGTCCCAACAAGGTATAGGTAAGTCGAAATTATTCATATCAACATCATTTCTTTCTCAATGCTTCCGGGGCATGCTTATCTCCCAAAGGGAACTTGTCTGTAACGAAGAGCACAAGCGCAGCCAACCCTAGCGCAGCGGAAGAGTACTTTGCAATAGCTTTGATCATGGTGTCACCTCCTTAGTGGAACTAAAGTAATCGCCTGGCATAAGCAAGCTACAACCAGGTGAATGTCTCCTATCGTAAAACAAATTGCGGCAACTACTATTGCGGTTGATTTCCGAATCCAGTTTACCGGCGATTTGATCAATACCAATAATACAACCGCAATAATTGCTGGTATAGAAATTACGCTAGGCCACTGTATTAATAATACCATAATTAGCATCGTGACGGTCACAATAACGCACAAAGTTAATGATTTAATGTGGATTCCTTTTGCTAAAGTCCTCATTACTGCAAACACAATTAGAATTCCTACAGACAATATAAAATTGTTTGTCAGATATCCAACCAATAGGAATAATCCTATTGTTAAAACCATGTTGATGCCTAATGAAAGTGCATAGCTCATCACCTCTTTATCAACCGTCTCTTCTGGGTTAGCCCGCTTTATTGCTCCTGCTATGCCATCAGATAAATAATCAATTGGGTCCTTCAAACTCTCACGTCCCTCTTATAAGCTATCAAAAGCAAGCACACTAATGCGACCGCCTCTATTGCCATAATGATGGTAACACCAAATCCTCCATATGAGATGACCAAATTAGTGGTCGATGCAATGATTAGAATGCCTATAGTGTTAATTGTAATTTGATACTTTTCCTGTTTGCTAAACCTCCGTTTCGCATCGTGAGGAGGAACGGATATAAATGAAAATCCAGCATTAATCTTATGTAAGAAATATGCGATCAATAGGCCGGTTAGTTGCCCTATAGCCTGGACCATTGATATGCTGAGTCCGGCGTTGTTAGAGGCGTCACTCGAAGCTACAACGTTCAGTAGGTCAAGGATCGTGAATACTGCGAACACTACAATTGAGTAGGAAAGAGCGCCTATGGTAGAGATTATTAAGGAGTAGTAAAGGCTTACCTGCATTAGGGCTCTCATTAATAGCATTATCGTTATAATTTGAATCAATAAATCTATTTCTGATATGTGTAATACAAACCTAGTGACGTATGATTCTATCGAGCATACGGATGCTATGACAATACACGCTTGGTAGTGATATTTATAAGGCCAACGGAAAATCTTAAGTACCAGGTAGAGCATTACCGAGATGTCGAGGAAACCTAGAATGAGAAAGCCGACTGTAGACATGTTTTTACCCCTTTTACCCTATTTTATTTTAGTGATTAAGGTTTTGTTGTTCTTTGGCTTTCTCGGTTAGCCTGTTTACGATCACACTTACTGTACACCTCTGTTCCTCTGCCATAACCTTAAGCCACTCAAGTAACGCAGGTTCGAAGTATATAGCTTCACGGATTTTTTTATCTGCCTTTGGCGGCCTACCACCCATTTCAATCACCTCCATAATTTCATTTTACAGCATTTAAAATGCTTTTGCAACACTTTAAATGATTGTTTTTTCCATTTTCCATTATTTACAACCATTAGGTAATCTGATATTATTGGCTATAGTTCGGAAGCACCGACAAAAGGCCCACGAGTTTTACGACTCCTGGGCTATTTTTATAATGGGAGTGTGGGTTAGTTGAACGTAGAGGATGACAAAATTAAAATGACTCACTTAACTAGCGAAGAAATAAAGAAAAGGACCTTAAGGTCTTGGTCGTATGTCGGCGCTGGATTAATAATTGTAGTGTTTTTATGGCCGTTTATTAGCAATACACTGAATGGAACTGCGAATAAGCTTGAAACGACTTCCGCCAGGATCAATACAATAGCTTCTGATATGGAAAATAAGGTGCAGCCTCAAGCCAAGAGTACAGACGTTCCTAAAACTGATAATAAGCCAACTGCTACATCTAATCCCCTGCCCACCAGTAGGAGCAAACCAGCCTCTATTGGAACAACCATTGACTTTACTAATAGTTCGATAATAGAAAATTACAATGGGCAACTAAGTGTAGATGAAGCAATTCGGGGCGATAAAGCCTGGAGACTTATCGAAAAGGAGAATAAGTTTAACGAGGAAGCTCCTGAAGGAAAAGAATATCTTCTTGCTAAATTATCCATTAAGATATCCGGTAATAAAAACCCTGATGCAAAGGTATCAATTAGTAAATCTGACTTTACATTAGTCTCTTCCCAAGGCAAAGATTATAAGTTCTTCAGCGTTGTGGCCCCGGAGCCTACTATCAAATCGGAGTTATATGTCAACGCGCAGCACACTGGATATGTTGCTTTCTTGGTTGACAAAAACGACTCCGAACCGCTTATCACTTTTGCGCGCAAGAGCGATGGCACTGGCGGCGTGTGGTTTAAAACAAAATAACTGCAGAGCCCTCTATCCTTCGACGGATGAGGGCTCTTTTGTACTATAAAATTCTAAGCGTTCTTGGTTTAGACTCCTCCCAATCCAGCAGCCCCTTCTTTTTCAACCTCTCCAGATGCCCGTGAATCGTGCTGGACGACTGGAGGCCCACTAGGTCTGCCACCTCTCTAAATGTTGGAGGATAGCCGTTCAGGGCGGCGTAGTGTGCAATTACTGAAAGTATATCCTCTTGCCGCTTGCTCAGTTGCTCTCTCTCCACGTAGATCCCCCTATTCCTTTTTTAGGTCCCCAATCAAGCCGTAGATGCGATCCCCAATCTTTTTGCTGATCGTTGCTTTTGCTACGTCCCGGGTGATCAATAACTTATCCTCGTACCCCTCAATAATGTACCGGTAGTGCAAGTCGCTGTCCTCCCGATCATCCCGATAAACCTTTATCTTGCGATCCCGCAACTCTTTATTGATACGGACAAGATCCGCATGTATCCGATCCAGAAGGACTTGAGCAGCAGCTATATAGAGCTTTTTGAGCGGGGATTGATTTAGCAGCAGATCCCTGCCGTTTTGCTCTACTATCGTCAGCACAACGGGCAGCAGCATGGCGTCGCGAATCATCTCAAGCTCTTCCCGCGTCGGTACCCTTGCCCTTTTCAACTCTTTTTGTTCCAGATTCCGCCGCTCGATCAGTGCCTCTTTGTGCTGGGGTAACATCATCCTGCTTGCCTCCCATCGACCGTTCCCGGTCAGCTTTTTACTAATACTCACATGTAATGACCACCAATCTTTTGAGACCTCTCCAATGCCTGACCGGCTGTAAGGAGGGATGATGCCCTAAGGATAGATGAGTTGCCGAATCGATTTTTAATGCTGTCTGTAGCCCGTTCCAGGTTACGCAGCCTCACCTTATCCGTAAACAGCGAGAGTTGATACGTATCGTCTGAGGATAGCCCTGTGAGGGTGACGCCAACTCTACGGACAGGGAGGCCGTCCCAGTGAGCGCGAAACAAGCCCCGAGCTGCCTCATAGACCTCTTTGGTTATGTTCGTGCTGTCTTGCAGCGTGGTTTGTCTTGAGAAGCCCGTAGGACGGTCAAAATCAGCTCCGCCGCAGCCCACGGACACCACTCGGCCCTGGTATCCTTTTGCCCTGCAGCGGCGGCAGACCTCCTCCGAGAGCTCTAGGATGATAACGTCTATGTCGCTGAGTTTGCTGTAATCTTTGGGAAGGGTCAATCCATGGCCGACTGCCTTTTGGGCATCGTGCGTTGATGGCGTAACCTGGGAGTCATCTATCCCGTTCGCAGTTTGCCAGTACAACTCCGCCTGAATGTCGCTATTACGACCCATCCGCTTGCTCATACGTCGCTTGAAGTCTGCTAGCGGCATTTGAGCTACGTCCCCGATTTTGTTGATACCCATCATGTTAAAGTGTCTTGTCATCCGCAGTGCTACACCGTACATCTTATCGATCGATAAAGGCCATAGATGTTTGGACACCTCGGCTTTGGGTAATACAAATATCCCTCCATCCACCTTTTTGGCAAAGTTATCACAGGCTGTTTTTGCGAGGATTTTGGTATCCCCAATCCCGACCCTAGACCAGACGCCCGTTGCCAACATAATCTTAGCCTGGATTTGCTGAGCAATCTCTAGAGGGGAGCCAAAATACCCTATTGATCCGGTTACGTCCAAAAATTGTTCGTCGATGGAGAACGGTTCTACGAGGTCCGTAAATGACTCATAAATCTCCGTGATCAGCATGGACACCTCGATATACGTCTGCATACGCGGACGGATGACGATGAGGTCCGGACACTTAGCTAGCGCGGTGCCTAACGTTTCTGCCGTTGTGACTCCGAATGACTTCGCGATGGGACAGGCGGCGAGAATAATACCGGACCTACGCGCAGGGTCGCCGGCCACAGCAACGGGCTTATCCGCGTATTCTGGGTGCGCCGCCTTCTCGACCGACGCGTAAAACGATTGACAGTCCGCGAGCATAATAACGCGTTCCATATGTTCGCCTCCGAATGAGAACGTTTGTTTGTATTATATGCGAACAGTGGCGTTTTATACAATGGGAAAATATTACTCATGTTCTTATTTTGTTCCCATTTACATTTATAAACGTTCATGGTATATTTAGATCAACAACAAGAGCGGACACAATAAACCGCAGGCGCACCAAGGCGTCGGGTACAGGAGAGATTCGATATGATTAAAGTAACGATCAAAGAAACCGGCGCAAAAGAAACGCTCAGCATCGTCGATCCACGTAGTAACGTTGATTTCGTCAGTGACTTCATCGGTAACCATGGCGCGTTCATCGACGGACAATTTACGTACGATGAAGACTCGGATATGTTCGCGGCCGATCAAGACACTTACGATTGGTGGGCGAAGGTAACTACGGATCATCAGGCGTTGGAAGATCGTATCGCGGAATTGGAGGAGGAGCACGGTAAGGACCGAGTCCAAGCAGTCGTCCACGGTGCTAGCGACTGCGATCTCGAGGACATGGCTAGTGCGGTAAACGGAGCGCTAGATGAAGAATTTGGAAATGAATAAATTTTGCGAACGTTGTGGGAATAAATACGAGGGTACAATATCTTCCCGCTTGTGTCCTCGTTGTTTGAAGAATAGAGGAAGAACGCCCTATTCTGAAGACGAACTAATCGGATACTTAAAGCAGGCTGCTGCGTACTTTGGAGGTACTCTTAATATTGAGCAATACATAGCATATCACAAAACTAATACCGGTCCGAGCCTCCCTTTAATCTATAAGCGATTTGGATCAATGCAAGTTGCCCGTAAAAAGGCTGGAATCTTGAAAACGCAAGCGAAAAAGAGAACGAAAATAAACGGACTTATGTCTGTGAGACAAGCGGCGCTGATGTACCCAGAATCGAATCTAACAGTTCAAAAGTACGTAGACGCTAAGTTGAGTCCCTCGTATCGCTCATTGATTGACGAGTATGGATCGTGGGGCGCCGTCTGCCGGGAAGCTGGGATCGAGTATCAACCAGCACCAAGGAAAACAGATTTGGAGTCTCATCTAGAAAGGCTAAAAATAAACCTTGAGACACTCGGCCACGTTCCCTTGCAGAGTGAATACAAGGGACCACCTAGTTTATCAACCATAAAACGGTATGGACTTACGTATGACGAGGCTGTGAAGTCTGTTGGTTTAACTCCCGAAGCGAACCGACCCAGGCGTCGAACCACTAATAATAATAATAGAAAGCCCCCACAGACAAAGGAACAGCGGAGAGAAAAAAGTCGCGCCTCGGCATCACAACGTCGCTTAAATTTGTTATCTAAAGGGCTTTGCCCTCAATGCGGTAAACCTTGGGTCGAACCCTTGGCAGTACATAAGGCTAAACCAAAGTACTGCCTCAACTGCCAAACATACTTCAGACGGAGGAAAAATAATGAATAACAATTGGGTAGGCGCAGGCGTGTGGGCTGGGTGGCGGCTAACAACCGACCATCCCGCCAGTTCTTACGGACAGCCGGTTCTCGTCGATCCGGACGGACGATCATACGGACCGGATGACGTTAGGATTAAGGTCTATAACGCTGATCTAGCGCGACGAATCGGCAGCTCGCCGCAAGCTATTAGGGGACGCATCGACCGCGGTACCCTACCGCCATATGACGGAGTTGACGGCGCAGGCCGGTCGTACTGGTTCGAAGGAACGGTGAAGGACGTAAAATGAGCGGTAAATGCCCGATCTGCGAGAAGCCGCTTGGCCGCAATAAATACACGTGCTCTATGCGCTGCTGGTCCGTACTTAAGAGCAACGTAAAAACTTGCATCATATGCGGCAAGACGTTCGCTGACTCTCCAAGTAACGGTACAGTCACGTGTGGATCGGAGTGCTCGGCGGAAAACAGGCGGCGTAAATACTCTAGCGTGTACGCGGAGTCACTCACCAAAGCGCATGAGATGGCGGCGCTATCGCCGTTGACTGGGCGCTTTGAGACGCACATGCACGCCAAAGAGTGGGTTATACAATCTCCGGACGGCGAGATATACCGTTGCCGTAACCTCAAAAATTGGATACGTGAGCATATCGATATGTTTGACGGCACACTAAATCAAGCGTGGGATGGCATTGTTAAGATCAAATACTCTGCTCAGGGCAAGCGTAAAAACCCGGTCAGCCAATGGAAAGGCTGGCGGCTACTTGAGTGGGGAGATTAAAAAAGAGCAGTAAGGGCGTCTATCCCTACTGCTCTTTTGCATACTACTCTGTCATGCTTCCTGTTACTACAAATTCCCGCTTTGACTCTTTGCGATAGCCTGAAGTGTACTGTTTACTAGTTTCCTGAGAAACGGTATATCTTCTTTGTTAACTTCAATGTAGCCGTATAACATGCTTACCAGTCGAGGACGGATCACGAGTACATTAATTCTTGGCGGATATTCGTAATCTTCGTCTAGATCACCAGCAAGGTCATCAAGTTTTTCATAACCGCCGTGGATTCCGCCGTTAGAAAAAACACACCAGTTCATTTCATCTGCTTCGCCATCCGGGAAGATGGATTTTAAATCATCCATTGTTTTGATGCTCTCTTTGTTCTCGTAATGTGACATACTATCCCTCCTTTTCTTTTTGGTGCTCGATGATATAGTTTGGCTGGACCTCAAAATAAGTACAAAGCTTATCGATCACTTCCAAAGAAACATACTCGCCCTTCCCCATTTTTGCCAGAGTCGAAGAAGAAAGCCCCAGCGCTTCCCTCATCTCCGTTCTCGTCATTTCTTTCTCTACAAGAATTCTCCAAAGCGGTTTGTAGCTGAACATAAATATCACCCTTTTGAAACTTTATATCTGAATAATAACATGTAATATTCGATAAATCAAATATTTTGTTTGACAATATGTTTTATAAGTGATATATTATGTTTAGGAAGTCGAACAATTGACTTTCGAAAGGAGGCAAGCATGAAAGATTGGGTAACGCTCCTTACGGCTATCATCCAACTCATAACCGCAGTAATGCTGATGAAGCCGAAAAAGGACAACAAAAAAGGAACCCCACGTAAGCGCCGCAAACGCAAATAAGGTTCCCAGGAAGGTCGGACTCGACCCGGCCTTCCTCCCAATCTTAACATAAATGGTTCAGGATATACAATGTGCCGGCGGGCTTACGCGGGGAGGTAATGGGGATGACGCTCAGTGAGGTTAAGCAGGATTATATCGACGACATAATCAAACGCGGTCTTGCGACGACTCAGAAACAAGCTGAGAGGCTTTTCTTGGAAGCGCTGAGCCGCAACCTCGTCGCAACGGAAATCTTGGAGATGTGCGCGCACATCTCGAAGGAGGAGTAACTGATGACGGAACGTCAGATGAGGTGGGAAGCCGAGAAGGAACGCTACAATGCCGCGTTGAAGACAAATGTGGTCAATTACCTCGGGTGCACAGTCAGCTATAAGAACATTAGTGGGTATGGCCGCTTCTACGTACAGACTCCGTGGGATAGCCATATTGACGGTAATGAATACACGTCAATCATTAAAGCGAAGGCCGCGATCAAAGAAGTAGCGGTCAAGTATGCGAGTAAATAACACAGGCCCTTCGGGGCCTTCCGGGAGGGATACGGTATGAGTCGTGAGGAAGTATGCGTAGGCGTGGAAATTGGTTGCCCCTTTCCTGAAGTCGGCAAGCCGCTGATATTAGACGGGTTTGGCAATGATGATTTGTTTGTTCCGGAAAGCATCACAAAAATTGAATGGAAAATCTACGACGATGTAAAGCGCGTGCAAGTGTATATGTACGGTGTTCGCAGCAAACTTAAAAGACGTGGGTAGCGTAGGGGCTTCGGCCCCTCTTAGGAGGATGAACGGGGATGAACTTGAAATACATCGGCGTTAACAATCGCGGACGCGCAGAGTGGGCGGAACTCGACTTGGCGGATAATCTATGGCCGGAAGGAAGAATCATGGAAGAGTGGGAGGTGCGGCAATATAGACCAATTGTCGAGAAAACGGAGAAGGCTCTCGGGCGTACCTTGGAACGGGCAGAACTCAGCATTCTTGCATGGCTGTCTGGTATGGATAACAGTACGGTAAAGGCCGTATCATCCCTCATTGGCGCTGCGTATGAAAACGGAAAGAAGGAGGGCTCCACGTGAACAACATAACATGGATAGTAATCATTGCCGCGCTGCTGATGTCGATTGTGGCGCTGCTCAGGGCGCGTAAATGACCGGATGGATGCGAGAGGCTGCGGATAAGCTTGGAGGCTACCGGACGGGTACGCTTGTCATAGATGGCGGTGTGGTGAGCCTCCAGGATGCCACGGGGTTATTGTCGGAGTTGACGGATAAGGATCAAATAGAGGTACTTAACGGCGATGCCTACGAGGTTGTAACGCTGCTGCAGGCGCTAACACTGCGTACTGGCGAGGGGTGGCCCCTGCTGGCTGGATTGTATGCAAGGGTTGCCAAGGATAGTGATTCTCGCATATGATGATGGTAAATAATAGTAGGAGTAACCGGACACAATGACAAAATCAAAGACGACAACCAGTTTTAAATTTGATGATGACTTTATAGCCTTGCTAGATGCATGGGCGTTTGTAACTAAGCAAGAGAAAGGCGTTCTTTTACAGGAAGCATTCCGTGAATACATCAAGACGGAACAGAACTCAGACGTTGCTGGAAAAGTGAATACTGTCTTAGAGATCATGAAGTAGTACATGGACGGGAGGAATAGCTAGTGTTTACAGAGGTTCAATTATTCGAGATATTTGGCTTCTACGAAGAAGACAGGTTTTTTCATGTTAAATCCGATTACTACGAATTACTTTGTCCTCATCCTGAACCCGTAGATTTTAATGACTTGTATAAGCCTTCCGTAAAACTTAATGAACACGTTGTCACATTGAAAAAATGCGCTGTTAACACTAAAGTCATCGGTTATGCAGGGAAATGTGAAATCTGTGGGAAAGTTTATTACAAATAAGTTAAAAGCAGCTCATTACGAGCTGCTTTTTATTTGCACTAATGAAGGGGTACGTAGCATGCCATTTCGCGTCCAGTTACGGAATTTCACGGTTGCTTTAAGCCGCGGCTCCAGATAAACGAACCTGCTGTCCTCGCCCGTCTTGAGTGCACTGACATGGCTAAAGAACGCCTTACGGTGGGTCGCCGTAACCCCTAGTTCGATTATCCCCGCAGGCCGAAGCTTGCCACCCTCCTCCACTTGAGCCAGCCATCCGAACTCATCCTTGCGGTAGCCGGTCAGGTACACGTCCGCGTACTGGTAGTTGACTAGTTTCAGCCAGTCGGCAGACCGCCGCCCTACATATTTGCTCGTTTTCCGCTTGGCAACCATCCCCTCCATACTCCTTGCTGTCACAGCCCTCCATAGATCGTCCCCGCGTCCATCTATCTGCGGAACAATACTCATGTTTGTTCCCGGTATAAAGACCGACTCCAAGACCGTGCGACGTTCGACTAGCGGCAGTCCGCGTAAGTCGCGCCCACCGTGAAACAGGATATCCCAAACGATATAGTTGACCGGACGACGCCGGGCGTGCCGTTCGATCTTGTCGCGCTTTTTGAGTTGAAAGCGATCCATGACGGACTCGAAATCAATTGCGCCGCTCTCATTCGTGCAGCATACTTCTCCATCAAGCACTACATCGCCCTCTATGGGAACATCCTGTAGCTCGGGATACTGACGTGTGCATTCATTACCGTGCCGTGTCCATAGCCGTACCTCCGCACCTTGTTTGCGAATGATAAGGCGGTGTCCATCTATCTTGGGTTCAAATACGTAAGCATCGTCACTAAACGGCTCTTGGATCGATTCCAGCAGCATCGGAGAAATAATCATAGTCATCACCTATTAACATTGTATCATCTACCGCTGCATGCATAATTAGGAGGATGATGGGTACAATACCAATCACTCCTCCTCTAACGTTTATATAGATGCGAAAAGCCCGCTAGCGTGTGCTGGCGGGGTAAGGTAATTTTTCCTTTGGTTCACTTCAGGAGATTATTATGAGTTTAGAGTTAGACGGGTAGTGTTCCGAGGAAATAGAAAAGCCCCACTCCAAGAGGAATGAGGGCTTTTTTTCACACATTAAGCAATTTATTTCTTTCGTTAACTTCAAATGAAAAACGTTTTTTTATTAATTCATTTATTGATTTTGTAGAATCAATAAATGATAAGTTCTGACGGATATAATCAAACGAATATTGATCTAGTAGATCGATAAAAGCTGAGTTGATAAATGAGGATGAAACGCTATCTACTCCGTCAAAAGAAATGGTCGTCTTAGTTCCAGTTTCGAACTGTTCGAAGATTAACGAACGAACATCATCGCCGTCAGAGTTGGAGTAGCAACGATCAACATGATCAAGCACCCTAATCATTCCCACAAAAATTCCTCCTCTTCATTTTCGATGGTATCAGTTCTGAAGTTAATCTCTAATAAAGTTCCTGGGTAAAATCCAGCCGTATTTTTAACTTCGAATTTGATCCCACCATTGCCGTCTCCGGTACAATTTAGTATACCACGGTTTGAATGAATGTAAACAAATCCTTTGTTATTTTTAACTACATTATGTAATAAAAAGTCAAGACCTGCTCCTCTATTTCTGGGGCTTGTCTTAGTTGTGAACCCTTCCTGAACAGCTAATCTTATTGCTTCTCCATCTGATAATGAAGGATGAATTCGCTGTATATGAAACGGTATCCCTACTCCGAAATCCGAAATGGCGAACATAACCGTATTATTTCTGGGGTACTGTTGGACGAACACGCTGCCGATTTTCTCGGAGGAATGATCTTTAATATTGTTAAAAACTTCTTTCATGCATGTCTCAACATCTCCCAATGATTTCTTTGTTAAACTAAGTTTACTTGCTAACCACACCATTGTACTTGTTAGATAATCATGGCTTTTGGCATATGTTACATTTGATAATGGAAGGGTAGTTGGTCTTAGTCTTGCATATCCGTCTAAGCTATTTCCAAGGTAATGTTTGAAGAACATAGAATCATCTAAAAATGCAATCGGACAGAATTTAATAAGTCTATTTGGAGCTCTATACACGAAACTCACCTTTGTGCCGTGTTTCATTAATTTCCCGATTAAGTTACTTAAAACTGTGACACCAACGGGAGTGATAAATTCCAAAGGTCTGAAATCAAAGGATATTTCATTTGAATGTGGCTCATTTTCCTCGTTTAACGTATTGGAAATAAACGAATACATGCTCTCGCTATCAAATTGCGACGGTAGTCTTACCTCCATAAATAACACCCCTAGATCAAATTAGGTAAATAGTACCACTTGAGTGGGGGTTTTTCAACAAAATATTTCCACATTATATTTAAATTACACATTTCCTTACCCCGCAGCAAAAGCCAGCGGGGTAAGGAAACTTTTCCTACTCTATGCCTTTACTCGTCTACGCTCATCAATCAATACCTTGAGTAACAGCAGGTCCTTGTATGTCAGTGCCTTGTCCCGAGCGGCTTGCACCCATTTCCAATCCGAGATAATCCCCTCGTTATACGCATCCCCAAGATACTTGTCCAGTTCGTCCCATGCCCATTGGTCATACTCCAGTACTTTGTTCATGTCGTCTTCCTCCGTTTCCACTTGGACCAAATCATATTTTTGCAGGCCGTTACTTTCGATCAGCGAGATCAATTTGTTCGCGTAGTTAGGATCCGTTGCATACCCTGCCTGCTGCAACGCCCTGGCTGCTCCCTTGTAATCCAGCGCGGCGCAAGCCTGGAAGAACCCTGCCCGAGCATAACGTCCATTTTGGACAAGGAAATCGCTGTGATCCACGATCGATCCCGTCCAATCAGGATAAGCCCGGAATCCGGCCTTTATTGTCACCCACTGGCCGTTGATGTACTCCTTGGTGTCCTGCGTTGTTCCTGCACCTTTGATGCCAAACAGGTTGTTTCCCGGAGCGCTCCTTCCCCAAGCACTCTCAAGGGCTCCCTGAGCAATCGTAATCGACGCCAGCACACTGGTACGCAACTGCTCGACCTGAGCTAAAGGGGCAATTTTGGCGATAAACTCTGCTGCTGTCATTGCCTCTCCTCCTCATCCTGCCTCGCACCTGGCGGGCGGATTGATTTGTGCTGCATCTGTGCCGCCGCTGCGGCCACCAGAAAGGCGTTAGCGAACGTAAGCGGGTAAAGCCGCCAATCATGACCGTTGGCCCCTAGTGCAAGCTGAGCGATCAGCAGCACACCAAAGGCTACGGCGACGGCAAGGTGATCCGTAGGCACATTCAGCCAGCGGTCAAGCACTCCCTTCGTATACTGCACGATGAAAAACGTAAGCAAAGAGGCTCCGCCAATCGTAGCCAGCGCCTCCCAAGTGAAGAATTGAGTATCCATTTATATCACCCTTTCCCTTTCAGCAGCATAGCCATAGCGGCTAATATCACGCTGCCAATGATTGTAGTTGCTGCCCAGTTCACGACCTTTTCGACTCTGTCCAGCCGTTTGTGTGCTGATCTGGTGCTCTGGAGCGATTCCTTGGCCCGGTCGTCAATTTCCTCGACCTTCTTTGTCAGATCCTTAATGCCGTCTATCTTTGTCTCCATCCTTACAAGATCCAGCCTAAGCGCCACGAGCTGCTCGGAGAGTTGTTTTGTCTCGTCTGTTGGCATAATGTGGTTCCTTCCCGCTCGACCCCCGAGCATATAAAATAGCCCCGATTGCTCGGGGCGTGAATCCTATATTGCTTGTTACCCCCTGACGGAGTAGTCGTCGTAAAGGTCGCCGACAACGCTGGTCCCCATACCCGCCATTGTGCCGCTCGTTGCGAAGCTTAGCCTCTCGTCGTAAGCGGCCAGTACGTTGACACCATCAAGGAAGATGAACACACCGTTGCCGATGATAGCCACGCGGTACGCGCTTGTCTGTCCGGCTGCAATGGCCGGGGACAGAGGCAGGCTCTCTTTGATGTTGCTTGTCAGCACATTATTGACGCGGATCGAAACGCCCGCCCGCTGAGCGAAGCTGACGGAAATAAGGTTAGTGTTACCAGCGAACCTGAATACCAACGTGGCTCCTTGGTTGGCCCCTACAGCGGTCTGTTTTACGTCTACGATCTGATCCTTGACGCCTGTCTGTACGGTGATGTACTGTCCGATACCGGACGTACCCGTGCGGCGAAGCATATTGCCGTTGATGTCGTATCTGTCAGCGTTGGTGCGCTGCCATGTCTTCGAACCTTCGATACCGACCTCAACGTCGCCGGTATTGGTGCTGTCAGCTCGGTTAAAGGAATCGGACACAATCGGGCTTGAGTTAACGGCCTGCTTGGTAGCAGATACGCCTGCACCCTCCACATCGAAAATGGATACGGCCTTAACGCTGTAAGTATAGCTTGTTCCCGCCGTCAGCCCCGATTCGTAGAACACCGGGTTTTTGTAATCAATCGGCGCAGAGTTAACCTTTACGCCGTTCCGGTACACGTTGTAGTAGGAGACAAAAAAGTCCGTGACCTTGTCCCACACGAGCATAGCGTCCTTATCGCTGAGGAATGCTTTCAAACTCGTAGGAGTGGACGGAATGCGGTCCTCAACCTTCGCAAAGGACTTGAACTGAGCCATGCGGTCCGTGTCTACTGCACGTCTGATCATATCGTGACCGAATGGCAGAGGGTGCGTCCAATCCGCAGTGTATGCGGTGCTACGGAATCCGCCAGTCCTTGGATTCTGCGTCTCAGTCCCGTAGGCACCGTCAAAGTACCCGTCGATAAGGCCGTCAGCGTACGGGGCGGTGGAAATCCAATCGTTGACTTGATCCCTGACGTTACCCGGCGTGTACCATGCACTATAAATAGTGTTGATATTTCCAGTGTTTCGGCCTAGAATCTTGGTCTGATACAGCATGATCTTGGGGTTCTTAGCTTTGACCGCCTGAAACGCCTGAGACAAGTATGTCTTCATGCTGGAAAGGCTCGACCCGTTGTCATTCGTGCCATAGTTGCCGATTGCGTGAGTGCAAAACGGCGCTATGTGCAGACGAACAGTATTGGAGTTACGGAAATCTTGAACCCGTTCCCCGCCAATTGCAACGTTCGACCACGGCAACCCTGCATCAAAGCAAGCACGGACACCAAACCCGCGTTGTGACGGAATTTCACCGTTGGGGCCAGGATTGTCGGCGGAACCAGCCTGAATGGAATCGCCGTAAAGCAAAACAGAAGCAGTACGCTCTCCAGTCTTCTCCTTGCCGATGATGGCAAGGGGGAAAACAGCTCCAGCCACGTCTGAGCTTACCGCAAGGATTGGATTAGTAGTTTGGTCGAAATCACACAAATCTTGACCAATAACCTTTCCTTCTTCCAATGTTCTGAACAACGCCGGTCCGCCCTTCGGGTACTTCCCTCCAGCGGGAACGGAAACAAAAGTCCTAATCCAGAAGTTTGTTCCTTTGGTGATTTCCCGTGCGAGCGGGTATGTGTATGCGACCTCGCTAGGCTGCACCGTCTTACTCCGTGTTCCTTGTTCATCCCAAGCAATGGGAACGCGGGTCAAGACCTTCGTTGTTGGGTCTTCGAACTCAATCGCGATCTTGTACGTAACCGGGTTGGGCGTAGCCAGTTCACCATTTACGCCGGGGTAAATGAGTTGCAAGCCGTTGAAATTTTTCCAGGCTGTGTGCTTCGTCCTAAACGTGTCAGCGATGCCCCATATCGTAGGGCTTCCGGGGTCTGAAAGGGAATTGAGAGTATAACCCCTGTCTGCTACAAGCGAGCGACCTTCAGGGTCGGAAATAGCCCCAAATCCTGCTGCCTGTGTTGTCGCACTAGCTGCAGCACTCGCCGCCGAAATGTTCCCCGCCGCATCCTTTGCTTTGACTGTGTAACTGTATGTCGTGGATGCCGTCAACCCCGTGTCACTATAAGTGGTCGTAGCGAACGATCCTACCTTGTTGCCGTCGCGGTAGATGTCGTAGCCGGCCACGCCGACATTGTCCGTCGATGCGGTCCAAGCAAGGTTGATCGTATCTGTACCGGCAGCCGTAGCCGTCAGTCCAGTTGGGATCGACGGTGCCTGTGTATCCGGCGCTGCCGGAGTGCTTACGGATACAGGGCTGCTTGCTGCTGAGACATTGCCCGCGGCGTCTCTTGCCTTGACGGTATAGCTGTAGCTCGTCCCCGGTGAGACGGTATTATCCGTGTAAGTCGTGGTACTTGAGGAGCCGATCTTAGTCCCGCCCCGGTAGATATCGTAAGCCACGACACCTACGTTATCGGTTGATGCGCTCCAGGATAGCTGGACCTGTGATGCCGTGACAGACGTAGACGTTAACCCTGTAGGTGTCGTGGGGGGCTGTGTGTCTTCAGGCGGCTTGGGGACAGCGCCTAGATAACTCACCTGCAGCACTGGCGACCCGCTAACCGGGTATGCTCTAAATCCGGCAAGCTGCGCCGCTGAATCCAGCGTAAACTCTGCACCGGCCTTGACTGGATGTCCGCTTGTTGCTGATGGAGGCGGATCATCCTTACGCCAATACCTTATATCTCCGCCCTCCACACTAATGACAGCTTGCGTAGCACCCGCCGGAATGCTGGCAAGCTTGGAAGGTTTGTTGGCCGCTACAACCAGCGTCTCACTACCTACAGGATCGCCGCCTCCGAGGGCATGTAATATGCCCTCCTGCAAGTTTGCCGTATTTACTACTTGCCCATTAGACTTGATGGCTGCACCTGATTTTGCAAATCTTGAGTCCAAATAATCAGACATTGCCACCGCCCCCCTCTGCATCAATCATGGCTTGTACCTGATCCCTGATACCATCACGTGTAGGTACGCTATCCAGCGTCCGCACTCCGGCTTTGACAAGCCTATAATAAAGCAGCGCCATTAGACGTCACCTCCCAGCCGGGACTCGAAGAGATCCGCCAGCGCCGCCATAATTGCGAGATTATCCGCGCGGGTCGCTTGTAACTCGGCCATTACGTCAGCGAGCGTTGGGGTACCCGGTTGCTCCGGTTGCTCCGGCGTCGATGGTGCCGGGCGGGTCCAGACACCGTCTGCGTAGATGTCGCCAAGTTGTACGTCCTCTACGTCACCCAGCAGTATCAAACTCGGCGCGTCTACCTCGCTGGATAGGTAGGATACGCTAATCGCCCGGCCTAGGTTGTCTATCTGTGCATATTTAAACATGCTTATCACCTCACAAGTATTCGGTTACTGACCATTGCACGTCTACAGCGTTAGGTACATTAGCTGCTGAGCCATTTATCATATAAGTGATCCTAACTGTCTTGTTGTCAAGAAATGTCGCAGTCACTGACGATAACTGCGTGACATCGCCGCCACTTGGACGCTGATAAGCCAGTAATACTGATCCGTCAACTCTAGGGCCAGACTTGTTAATATCAACTTGAGTGATCGTTACGTCAACATACGATGACCCCGAGTTAATCCTCGATACGCCTTTTTGTATGCTTTTTATTGCGCCCACTGGTTGCCACCCACTTCCGTTCCACGATTCTAGGACTCCCGCGTTAAGACGAAATTGAATAGAATTGCCCGTTGTCATGATGTCGCCGCCCGGACCAGATAGCCGATAGTCCAGAATCCCTCCGTCACTGGGCTTCTGTTGGCGGAATAACCACCCATCACCACCGAGTACGTTACGAGACGCATAGATCAGCTTGCGTCGAAAACTCGTGCTAGGAGCGCCTGTATCTTCGACACCGAGGATTGCATCGCCATCTGTCGTTACGAGGACGTTCGGCACAGTAAGCGAACCCGTCATCGTATCCCCGTCGCGCTTTACCGCGTTTTCCAGCGTCGTCCTCGGCGCCGAAGTTGCGGATGCCTTGCCGGTGATCCCCTTGATCAAAGAAAACAGGCTACTCAGCAACGTACCCAGCGGCCCCGTCATCGTTGGCGCGGTCGTATCGTTGGCCGTCCGGCTACCTATGGCTGCGTCCGTAACCGCCCCGTCCGCGAGGTGCCGCTGCCTGACGGACTTGTCCGGATGATCCATATCCGGCGCTGTACGGTGCGATGCGATATCCCGGGCGTTGTTTTCGCTGTACGCCGCCGCAAGGATAAGCTGCCAGTCCTGCACGCTGTCCCGCGTCCAGTTATCGTCTAGGCTCTGCGACAACGCCCCGATTGCGCTGCCGGGATTGCCGGGATACTCGATACGCCCGTCCGTAGCGGCTGCCGTCATGTTTTGTTTATCGAGTGCTAGGTAGGTGACGTATACGTCGTTGGTGGACGCAAGCTCGGCGGCAGGGATTTGAGCATATCCGTAGCCATACGTAGGTAGCCCGGCGTCAACGGCCGATCGCTTAGCTATGGTCCATTTACGATTTGGGTCGCCGCCTTTGTATACGCTCAAGATAGCATTCGCTCGCCTGGACAATTTAGCTCCCGCTAGATTGTTGACAAAGTACGTAGATCCGGACAAAGCTGGCGTTACCTTCTCGCGGACGATCACGCCCTCCGTCAACTCGACCAGGTTGCCGCCCGTGTGCATTGATATACTGCCCTCTACGGTAACGGCCTCCTCCACGCCCTGTGCCCGCTGATAGATCATCGTCAAGTAACCCGGCCAGCCCGGTACCTCGTTGGTGCTGACGTAAGCGAGCGTCTGCGTCGGAGCGTCGGATTGGGTAAGCAGCGAGCGCCATGCCGTAGGCTTGCCATTGGCATCGAGAGTTTTCGCTTGCCACCCGTTGAACAGTGCGACCAACTCATTGGCCGTAGGAACGGTAGCATCCGAAAAACCGCTGTCTGTATTGGAGATGCTAATTCCCAGCCCGCTGGACCCGGATCCGATGCAGTCAGGTCCAGTTATGTTGCCATATTGAATAGGCGTAAGCGCCCTCCCGTCGAATCTAGCTGCTTTGTAGGCTGCGCTATCGGGCATTGCGGAAGGAAACGCCGAAAGTGGAGTAGTCACGATCTTATAGCCGACCTTGTTTTGCAGACCCGGAGTGATGTTCGATCCTCTGAGGACCTTGTCCGTCTCCCACCGCTTGTACTTGTACCACGCATCCCGCCAGTACAGTGAGTCATACACGCCGCTGATCGGATCTCCTGCGAGTTTAAGCGGCTTGCCGTCGCTGTCCGACACGCCTATGACGTAATCGTCGTTGCGCGCCTCGAATGATTGCGGCAGGTCGGCGGTAGTTCCGAGGACGAGTATCGGATTCGAGAACGTGATATTGCCGGTTGCTGTACCAGTCGAAAAATAGACGAATGCAAATCCGTTATAACTGGCATCTGCCGTAAAGGAGTATGGCGATGATGTTGAACCACCGACAAAAGCGCCTGTAGCGGACTCTTTTCTGACATATATTCCTCCCAGGGCAGGCAATGTGGCCGAGAACGTGTATGTCTGCCCACTCACTACAGGTACGCTGTATCCAATAACCACCTGACCTGTACCGTTAGCTGCATGATTCACCACGTATGGGCCGCTAATCGTCGCATTTGGATGGAGATTTGTCCACTCTGCAAACGGCGGGAGCGGGTTTTTCCCCGTCTTGAGTACAGCCGGACATTGCACGGACTGCATGCCGTTGATATGCGGTAGGTAGTCGCGGATATTAGAATCCGTTATCGTCGTACCGATCGCTGCGTATGTGGCTGCGTCTACTTCGTACAGGCTCGCACCGTCAAAGTATGCGTCGAAATCGTCGGTGCCGCTGAATTTACCGAGCAACAGCCGGACTCCCGAACGACCCGTAAACTTGACGTATACCGTCTGCCACTGATTGAGCATCGTGGTATTCACGTTTTTAAACACGGCGTTTGCGAACCCGCCCTTGTCGTAGATAGCGATATTCGGCAGCGTTACTGCCCGTGTGACATAGACATCGACCGCTGCAACGTACGTCTTGGCTGCGTCCAGATCAATCTCCTTATAAGCGGCCCGGTTACCGGTGCTGCCGAACATCTTAAAGCTAGCGTCGCCGTACCGTCTTATCGTCGTATCCAGTACAGTTCCGGCCGTTGTCCATCCGGTAAGGGACTCGCAGTCACCGCCGACTAAGATGTTTTGCAGCGTACGCCCCTGCACAGTTACCCGCGCTGGTCCCGCTTGATCCGTTGTAATGACCTGGGGACCGTGCTTGAGCGTAGAGGTGATTGTCAGACCGTCCTTAAGTTGGGACTTGATGGTAGTTAAATCCTTTTTATCAGCGGCAGACATCAGACCGCCAACGGTGCTTGTGGCGTTTGGTATCGGGTCCGTCCCGTTTTCCACGTGAGTCGGCCCATGTAGCGCAGGGATAGGTACTACCGTAGCTGTAACGTTAGATGCGTTTCCGATTGCTGCATTAAGCTGAAACTGCTTGGATAGGGGCCCGGACGATATAGGCGGAATCGTATCCCCTTGCGTCCCCGCGTTGGCGTAAGAGTAGAGGATTTCCCCGTCTTGTGGATCAAGCGCAAATAACCCAACCTCGCATGTATAGGTTGGGGTCGTGATATTCCCGTTATCAAACATCCCTCTCACAAATGCTGTATTTCCTGTGCTCTTGATTGAGTTGATAGGGAAATATGAAATTGGAGTAACCAAGGATGTCCTAGATGCTGGTGTTTGCCCGCCGGGCAACTGCCCCGAGCCAATCTGCATCCGAGTAAACTTAATTTCGACCCCTGTTTGGGCCTTGGCATATAAAGCAAGACCCTTTGTTGTGATAGCCATCATTCCATAGACTGCCACCGTAACACCTCCTAGGCTGGTGTATTTGTATATATGGTAATAATTTCAGTTCCAGTGACCAACCCACCGACAAACGTCTGAGAGTCAACATCTGTAACCTCGATGATCTGTAGACCCACCCCAGCAGGCTTAGGGATGATCAATCCACTTGCTACCAATTCCCTCGCCGTTGTGCTCAACGTTCCCTCAATCAGCGCTGCCATCGTCATATTTTGGTTATCAACGATCATTAACCGTACATCGTCAAAGAGACTTTCCCATATCTCATATATCTGAGGTATGGTCCCGTCCCATTGATTTTGGGCGATCTTGGCTTTTAAGGCAATCCGATAGTTTTCGTCATCAAGCACCGGGGATATCCCGGCGGTCGGTTGAAAGGGCAAGTATCGACTTCGCCCGATGATCTCACCCAGGGTGTCGAGTTGAACTCCTATTGCCTTGTCGATGTCAAAATCATCCGGCAGCTTCTTGGATTGATTGATTCCGTCATTGACTATGTTAAGCGGCGATGAAAGCCACGCGATAAATTTGGGCTGTACCTTGTGCTGAGAAGTGATAAGGTCGATATACTTACTGATACTCAACTCTTACCACCCCTCAAGTAATATTTAGTGTTACGTTCGCTGTATTTCCTCTTGTTACCTCGTTAAATGCTATGACAATATCTGTTGTTCCCGGTGTTTGTCCATGCTTGGATGCCTTAAGCGAAGTAATCGAAAATAAAGGTTTATTCGGAACCTTATTCGCCGACAAAGCAGCTCCCCATAGACTGGATACCGTCAAATCGTCGCCTATGTTCAGTGAATCGATGTACTGGGCTGTGGATGATTTGATCGCATCTGTCGTTTCGGTCGTGTAGCCTGCAAGCATCTTTACATTAAGCACCACGTCGATATCGACATAAGTTGGGCGGTAAAACCTTATAGGCATTGGCATACCGAATTGATCGGTAATATCAACTGATATTGTTCCATTGGTGTAGCAGCCAGGTCCCTTTTTACGATAGATCGCTTGGGCGATGTCTTGATTGGTTCCACCCTCTACGACAGCCGTAATCGAATGCGGCGGTAAACCGTTCGAGTCAATGACGTTCGTGTCATTCTCGTAAACCTCGAACCGCTCAGTCCCCTGTACGGCTGCGACTGCACCTTTGATTCCCTCTAATACAGTCCTGCTAGGCTGCGAAGTACTTATGGACTGCCTGGATCTAAGCTGGCCATCTGTCTCCGCATATGCCCCGAGGGTTGCATAATCTGCGTTTGATACTGCTATCCATCCAAACGTTGGTGTCACGATTTTCGTTATCTGACCCGGGTTCGCCGTGATGGGACCGGGAGTCTGGCAAGTCGCAAGCGCGGTGGCCTTACCCGTACCGTCTAATATGACTGGATTGGTTAATGACCACATATACCCGGCGCTGTCCCCAACCACACCATTAGTAACGGTCGCCCCCGGTGATCCAGTCAATAAGACTGGGCATGTCGAGTACACCGCAGGTTGCCGCTTTATACCATTGATTTTAACGATGATATCGAGCGGACTGCCGATTGCCGTTGATGGCCCCCGGCTGTTATACACCGCTTGATTGGTCAAAAAAGCATCATAGATGATATTTGATACTGCCGAGATCCATTGATAGTCTTGGCTGTCGTTCTCAAGGTATATGTCCTGCCCAAATATAGACCGGGCATCCGCAATAAGTTGATCCCGGATATCCGTATACGCCGGAATGTGAAGCCCTGACGCATCGATGTAAGGGCTAAAGTAGGCCATTAAAAATTCACCTCCGCTTGAGCCTCGCCGAACTGCGTGTCAACCCTGCAAGTAAGCGAGTATTTGCGGTTCTCATATGTGCTCTTAAAATCGTTAATCTTTGTGACCCCCGGAGTGTTGCGGATCACCTCTTGGACGAGTAGATCGGTTGCCTGTATGTGCTGAGGCGTGCCAGCTTGCCCGAGGATATTTTGAAAGAGCGGCAACCCCTTCTCTGTGTCTTCCCACCATTCCCCTTTTAATAGGAGCAGGTTGGTACGGATAGCTTGGCTTACAGCCTCTACTCCCTCTACAAAGTCCCTAGCGCTGCCTCCAAAGACGTAATCGCCATTATGCATTTTGCGGTACCTCATAAACCCCTCCTCACGGCACGATTGACCTGCCGTTGACCCTGACATCCGATGCGTTAATATCGATCTTGCCCGGGCTCAGGCTAATTACCGTCTGTCCATCTTCAGACCTTAACTGCGCCGCCGTCTGCGAGTAATTAGACAGTTTCCGGGGCTGGCTCCATGGTCCGAGAATCGCAAACCCATCGGATAGGTCATGTCGGCGCCGCTCGATCTGATTTTGAACACCTCCAGAAGAGAACCAAGCATCCATGCACATATCCGCAAAGATTACCAAGCATTCGTCCCCTGCTTTGACCGGGAGGGTTAATGCAAAGCCACCTGCTCGGGGGATAATGATCGGCACATCCAGTAGCAAAGGCACCTCAATCCACTTTTGCTTAAGATCTGCGTCAATAATCCTCTCGCGGATGGCTACCTGTACGCTTGCTGTCTGCGTATTTGGGTCGAATTCAAAGACAATGCCAGGTATAGCCACTCGGATATTGCTGCTTGCTCCCTCAAGCAAGCGCCGGTAAAATTCTTCTTTGTTATCTCCACCCGCTAGCCGTTCAGAGATAGTCACAGCCATGATAGATCCTCCTTAATAAGGATTCTGAGACGCTTCCGAGATCATCCCCGGGAGTATCCCGGCCTGAGATACGGCCTCGCACTCGCATTCCCAGTTGTCACCTCGCGTATCGCCGGAGTAGGTCACCTTAATTACTCTGTAAATGCCTTCGCTGTCCAAATTTCGGATGACCTGTCCTTGCTGGTAGGTTTGTGCTCGTATGAGGCTGTTATCGATCCGCACAAGCGTGTTTATCTTTACCGAAGGATTGAGAAGGCATTTGAAAGTAACGCCTTGGTCGTTTTGTGCCGGATTACCGATCAAACCGGACGCCGGGGCCAAATCCAATATCTCTCCCACGGGCAAGTCGGCCATCCTGACAAGGTTTACTTTGCCATCCTCGATATAAAAAGAGGCCTCTTGCGATTGAGCAAGCTGCCTCAGATAATCTTTTGCAAGTCCGAATACCACTTTTCCCCGGCTTAGCTCTTGGGCGCTGAATCCGTCCGAGATGCTGCCTACCTGCGCTGGTACTTTAGACTGTGCGACGATGTTTCCCACCAGACTCCGGGCCGACTGTCCTTTTAGGACCGAAAACCCGACAAAACCCTGGTTCATAAAGCGGTCGCCGTCTAGAGAGTATAGCGTGAGCCGGTATGTCACTCCATCCTCTTTATCCCTGATCGGCTGTATGACATCCCCATCAAAGATGACGCCGTATTGATTACCCTCATATCCAGCCTCGATCACGATACGGTTACCTTCTTGGATGATTGAGTTTTCGGTGTCAGGTGCTAAGTTGTAAATGGCGATCTCAGAAAAGTTTGGCTGCTGCTGGATAGTCTTTTGTATCTTAAATGTGCATCTCAACTGAGACACATCCAAGGCCGTACCATCTGACCTACTCACAATCACCCGGTAGCGTCGTCCAAATAGGATGTTACCAAGCGCCTGAGAATTGGCTACAACGCCGTAGTTGGTCGCCGGGACCGTTATATCTAACTGCCCAGGTGCGTTCACTGTCGGCGGTCCTGGAGTGGTTACCGATGCCGCATTGACCACTCCGCTTTGTTTGCCTTGATACTTGAGCCAGATGTTATAGCGCCGCTGATAGTCTTTGTCTGGTATAGCCGGTCCGACATATTGGAGCGAGAACTGCCGGAAGTCCTTACGTGCAGATTTCCATACCTGCTTGATGACATATACCGCCACGCACATTGAAAACGCGTCATTGCTAAGTGTGAGTTTTTGCAGCAACTCATGAGTTGGCGGCAAGTCAAGCCTGAACTTATTCGCCGCATACTGAAAAGCATCCTTATGCCACTTAGGCCATACCTGACCATACCCCAATGCGTTACCGCTGTCCCCGAGTATATTGGTTCCGCTGGTCTCTGCGTCTACGGTCGCTAATACGATGTTAAGGTCACAACTCTGAGCCTGTGCTTCCGTAGTCGCTAGTGCCTTCCAATCTGACGCCATCTCATCACCCCAGCGTGTCGGTCCAGACAAGCACAAAGTCTGTTCCGAGGTTATTCAGATTCGGGATACCAGCAGCTCCGCTGATTGGCACTACAGCCGCACTACCGATACCCATGTATGTGTATTGCCCCAATATATCTGCAGCCGGGTACTCTCCTGTAACAAGCGGGACAGCATCCAACATTAATTCCTTGTTCTTTACATCTGTAACCGACACAAACCAGTACTCACCTACTCCGTTCCACGTAAACGTGAATCCTAACGTGATGTTCTTTTCGTCCACTGGAAGGGTGCAGTTGAAACTTTGGTTTGATCCCGGTATTAGAGGGACAATCCTTGTCGCCATGGTGTGCCTCCTTATTGCCCAAACAGCAGTTTACCAAGTCCCATCTGACTTAACGCAGACTGATTAGGAGTAATAGGTTCGGGAGATCCGCGCTTAGATGTATCTGTAACTGTAGGGCGAGAGCTTATCTTAACCGTCCTCACCTGCGCAACGTTCAATTCCTTGAATGTGACCGAACAATGTAACCCGTCTAAGGTCTCAAAGTCGTCAGGTGCGCTCAGAACTTCGACCATCATATTTCGGTATAGTCCAAGCCTTGTATGGATCTGAATAGGAACCCTTAACTGTTGAAGTTCCTTCAGCACATAAAAAGCCTGCACTGATCTGGAGTACCCTCCGCTAAACTGCCCAGGAACCGAGCTTTCATGGACATTGCTCATCGCCACATCCATGGACAACTCTCGGGGCTGTAGGAAGGCGTGGTCCGATACCGCTGCCCCGGCCTGTACAGGGTGCTCTGTGATCGTCAGGCGGCTTGTATGTTCCATTTTTAAAAAAGCATCGAAGAACCAGCCCCCGATGTTAGTCTTGGTGTATACAAGTTGGGATATATCAGGCGAGTCTAGGTCAAGGATGACTGACCCGTTTTTAAAACCGTTGTCCTCATCAGTCATTACCTTAACACCCCTCCGAAGTTTCTCATGAGGAACGATTCTGTTTTATCCTGAACGGCATCAGATGTGCGTTCGGGATCGGATCCGTGAATATGGTTTGTTTGAGTGAGGCTGACATTGTTTTTCGTTGTTTGGTTGTTGGCCTGCGGTATCGTGTATCCTGGAGCATTGCCTGAATTTACTTGCTGACTCCTTGCCAAGATGCCTAACGACCTAGTGAATGCATCCTGAAAATCTGTATTTCCAGTAAAATACCCGGAAAACATATTTTTAATAGCATCAAACGATTTACCTACGAAACCTTTGTCAGACTCCGGGTTCAACTTCAGCCTTTCATCGGCCTTTTCCCCTTCGAGTCCCAAGTGATCCAATAGATCACCGTTAATCGTTTTAGATATCAGTGTGATATAACCGGATATACCACCAATAAGGTCACTAATTACTCTTAACGATTTAACGATAGTTGTACTCAGGATGTCGCCAATCGAATTCAGCGACTTTTCTGTCTCCTTGAGGCCCAAAAGTTTGTTAAGCAAGCCGGTTACTGCTTCAGTCAGTTCCCATACTGATCCGATTAGGGACGCAACACTGGTCATTAACCCTTCGAACACTTTTTCATCTTTGACTTTTTGCCCAAGACCCTTGATCCATTTATCAAACTCTGCATCAAGCTTTTTTAGTATCTCAAACGAGTTTGAAAAAGAGTTTTTGAATGATTCAATTGCTCCACTATCCTCAAGGCCCTTGTAAAACTCCTTGAGACCGTTGTATGCAATCTCGATACCTTCCGAAATGCCGGACATCGCTTCGGACCAGCGACGTTTAAACCCATCGATTACTCCCGAGTTCTCCAGCATATCGAAGAAATCCATTATTCTCTGCCAAACAGGACCTAGAGCGGATTGTCCTCCGTCCAGGTAGGTATAAAAGTCATCCAGCAGGAGTAATAGTCCCGACAATGCAGTAATAAAGAGCCCGATGGGTCCGGTTTTTAACGCCAGTCCCAGCGCAGCCACAGCAACTCCAATGACCTTGAGGTTTTTCGGGATGGAAGCTCCTAGGTCCCCGAACAATCGGATGATATCCTTGATCACCCTGAATGTGGTTAACCCCATACGAGCAAACCAACTCATCACTTGGGCAATAACCTTGGTCCACGAGGGCATTTGCTTCACAATGACGGCATTTATCTCCTGGAGGGTTGTCTTAATATTGCGTATCGGCCCCTCCATGTACTTGACAAAGTAATATCCGACCCACTGTATGGCATAGCTGGCTTCAAGCTTCATGCGAGCGAACTCAAATTGCACGGACCGCACGAGTTTCATTTGCTCCGCGAACTCAGCGGGAGGCTTAAGGTTCTGTGCCTCCCTATTCAGTTGTTGAAAATTACGCATTAATTCAGGACTTAAATACAAATCCTCTAAAGACGCTCCCATCGCCTTCAGGCTTGAGTTATAAGCCATGGCAGCGTCCTTACTGATCCATAACTGCCGGGCAAGCTTCTCGTTCTCCAGATCGGCCTTAGCGATGCCCCCTACAAACTTAGCGATGGCAATACTAGACGCTGCTACAAAACCTACTACCGCCGTAGTAGCCGCCGCAAAGCCAACGACCGCACCACCAGCAAATTTTGATACTGATTTTTCGACTTGGTCTACTGCCTTAGTCGCATCTTTATAGCTGGACTTATCGACTGAAAATCCGAGTGATACTAAGTAGGACTTTATAGTCTCGATCATGATTGGCTCCTCCTCTCGGCGGCTTCGCGGGCGCGCTCCGTATTTTCGTACCTGATTTCAAGCATTTCATGAGCATCCAACAGGTCATCTAACGTAAATACCTCGTCTACGATGTCCCTGTGGCTCCAAAAACCAGCCATTACAGGAGCGTAGACAAAGGCTTCAACATTGACTAAGACTGCCGGGATGTAGTCGGCAGACCCCCGAGGAGCGAAGCCAAGGGGCTGCCGGAGAAAAAACCTTTTAGATTAAAGATCAGGGCGTGGGCAGTTAAGGCCATGACCGTTATTGTGTCGTCCGCAAGGTCCTCTACGCCGAATGTCCCGTTCTTTCTCAAGACGGGTGCTTCTCCGGCCGGGAGCAATTCACTGCACACCCGAAGGCTTTTTTCTTGGACGTAGTCAAAGTCTTCTTCGGAGAGATTTCCTAGCTCAGCCATAATTCCGGAGATATTAAACTTAGAAATAATGTCGGTGACATTAAATGCTTCTTCGCCGTCTTCTTTCTCTTCAGTGGCATTGATGATCTTGGCAATGTCCAGATTTTTGAAAAGTGGGGCCAGCAAACCAGTGACTTTCAGCAACATGAAACTGCCGGTCCGGGCATCAAATTTCTTGATCCGAAAATTCCGTCCATTGATCGGGACATCCTTGTATTTCTCCACTGGTTTCATCCGTCAACCTCCTAAATTGCTTCTTGTTGGATATCAGCGGCCATAAGCGTCCATGTAACCTGTTGCCCTTGAGACTGATAAGAGCGATCAGCAATCTTTTGAAAGCTTACTCCCGTTGCAGTTACTGAATGTTTCATTAATGGAGCTCTAATGATTATTTGGAACCTTGCCCATTCGTTTACCGGAGCAGTATAAGCATAGTTATACGCTTTAAGAAGCCAAGTATTAAGTTCAGCCGTTTGCTGTACAGAAATTTGCAGCGTACCATTTTTAACTTTTATCTTCGAGGACATCACTGACCCGTCAGCAGATACATCATGCACGGTATTATCATTCGCCATAGCCACGGATATGCTCCCTACTCCCTCGCCGTTTAACACATATTGACCGAGAGATGGATGAGAAATGGTTTGCGAGACATCCGAAAAGCTGTATGTTGAGTATCCCAATGTTATCCCTCCTACCTATTCACGACTACGCCGATAACGACATACTCGATTGCCCCGGCCAATTTGATGGCTACATAGATCGGCGGAGACTTGCGGGCATCTCGATCCGTCTGAGACTGGTTAGCGATTGTGTCCGCCAACACCAAATAACCGGCAGACAAAGTATCGCCAGTTTGCAGATTGAGTATCGGAGCCGCTTTCCATACTCCCGGAGCGATGACACCGCGGTTACGAGCGTTGTTGCACGGGTCTGTGATTGCACTTACCAGGAGGCTCACGCCATCTTCGGTTTGCGGGATCTTAGGCCCCTGAGTCAGGGCGTTTACTACTGCCGTCTGAATCTCATTGGTCAATACGTCAAGGTTTAGCACCTCATCGAAACTGACCCCATCCGCCATGGTTCCCTGTACCAAGAGGTTGTATGTTGCTCCGTAGCTGGTGTATACGTTCCCTTTGTATCCGAGGATGGTGTTAACCTGTGTGGTTGTCAGGTCCTCTGGCAGTACACCCACAAGCGTCTTGTATGCCAGTGTAAAGGCTGAGTTAGCCAGCCCTGTATTTAAACCCATTGCTACGCCCATAGTTGCTGCTGCAGCGTAATTGGTTGTGCTGTATTGCCCCAAAACACGGTGTCGCTTGGCTGCATTTAGAGTCTGCATGACATTACCGGCTGTTCCTGCTATTACATCTGCATCTTTCGTGTCGTAGAAGTAAGCAGCCAATGGCACTGCGGTTTCGATATAAGCAACGTTTGCCAGAATATCAGCCTTGACTGCTCCGCAAACATAAGACCCATACCAATCACTGTTCTTTGCTCTGCAAGCCGTCAGGGCCTGTGCTGAGGTCTCAGAACCAGTACCATCCCAGCGACCTATCGCAACTCTGCGCGGCCTTGGCGTCTGGCTGAAGTACATCTGTGCTGCCAAATATTCAGGCTCTTGCCCTGTCCATCCGTCTGAAATCATAGCATCCGTGCCATTGTATAATTTAACCCGTACAGCCGGTGTAATAATTGTAGATTTACCTACAATCAGCCCGAGGTTAAACCCGCTATTAGCAGCGGACATCGGGGATACTGTCACGGTCACGTTGACAATATCGTTTAGAGATTGTGTCGCCAATTCATTTCACCTACCCTGGAATTATTTTCACATCTGCGCTTTCGAGGTAAGACACATTTTCCTGACGTAGGACGCGCTCGTTAAACCTAGCCCAAAAGGATGTACGGTCCCACCATTGCCCTCCAAATTGTTCGGGTACCCGTTTTGGCATTGGTACATCCGTAATCAGTGCAAGGTTTGATCCAGCAAACGCCTCTTTTGATGTAGGACCAAACAGACCCGCGCGGATCGTGGCGGCATCGCTGAAACTGTTGGGCCCATAGCATATCCAACTTACCCGTAGTACCTGGGTATGTCCGACCGTCCGTCTGCCAATACCATCTGTCTCTCCTACGTAGGACACATCCATTTGCCGGGTATAGAGATCATCGTCATAATCGATTATAAAAAAGGCCACATCCTCTTCACGTTTCCACGCGGGAGCGCCCTTTGCTGGCCAAGTAACACGAATTCTATTCTGCGTGCGTTCGTCGTTGGGGTCTAAGCCGATAATTCGTGCTGTCTGATCAAAAAAAATGTCCTCAAGCTCTTGAATGGATAGTGCCATCCTAATCCCCTGCCATTCTTACACCGAATGCCTTGTAATATCCGAAATCGCTCCACGGGGCAACGGTTGAAACCCGATAACGTTCGCCTTTCCACTCGATTTCATCTGAAATCCCAGCGCCAGATATTTCACCCTCATCACGAGTAATATAAATCGGTTGTTGAGAGTAAAAGCACATGAGTCCCGTTACCCGGTCGCCCTCCGGTACTTGCTGCAGGTCTTCGGCGTTTGCGACTGTTACCGTCCCTTGAATAATTATCTTATCCTCAGGGTCTGTTACAAAGCGCCCACGGACCCACTTACCTGTGATGCGGTTGACCACGAATCCCTTAGGCTGAGCAAAGTTACGGCTGTTTACGATTCGGCCCACGTTGATCATGACCCATCCCCCTTGTCCACGACATAGGTGATAGCCTTGCGCAACTCTCCGGTGTTTACCAAAGGTTTGTCGCTACCTTTCATAGCCTGCGTTGCCGGGGTATTGGGGTCCCAGCCATTCGCTGGGTCCGTAAACCATGCACGGGCAATGTTTTGTCCCATCAATCCAGCCTTGTGCAGCTCTGCCTCAACGTCCCCGCCCTCCAGAGCAGCCGTAGCCGCCTTCTGAAGTTGTTTGCCGACTATTTCCCTGTTCTTCTCAATGGCTGGCTCAATGACCGGCCTAGGCGGCGAATGCCACAGCGGAGATCCGTGGGATTGCAGGTACATCTGCATGGCCTTGCTGTATGTTGTCTCACCGCTCTCGACCTTCGGGTTCATCTCGTCGCGCATTTCCTTTTCCCTTACACCGTGGGTATGGACATAGAGCAGCTCAGCATTGGTGATATCCTGATCCGGTCTTGCATCGTCTGGTCCCTCAGGAATACCGACAAACACCTGAGTCCGCGCAAGGTCATCCAGTGCCTTTTTGATATCAGGGGATAGGTCTTTACCAGAAGTAACCTTTGCAAATGCGTTAAACAATCCGATCACCTACTCCGTTAGAAGCGAAGAAACTATTTTTTTGATAGATGAAATTGTTTGTTCATCGATTTTCATGCCATATGCCGCTGCGGCTACAATTTGTACCACATGCGAGGGAACTATATCGTCGAAATGCCATTTATTCAATAGAGGATCATAACTTACCATCTCATGGAATTTGATCATTCCAATCACCCCCTAATAGATGTACATGCCGCCCTTGCCCATCAGTTTGCCCACTGTCGCGAGTTGTTGACCGTAGATGGTAAGCTTCCAAGCCGCCCATCCGTCCAGATCCTGCCCGATCTGTGAGTAATCCATGCTCACAGACACGTCACCGACCGACTCCGAGGTGTTCAGACCCTTGGCCTGTCCAGCAGCCATGACAGCAGCAGCGCCGCCGTCCGGGTCTGCTAGGCCCTGTAGGTAGAGCGTCAGAAAGTGGGCGATAAACCACCCCATAGCAACCCGCCAGTAAGAGTGCCACCGTGCCTCCTGAATACTTGCATTCGCGAGGTCAGTGTACATATGGATCATAAACTCCGGCACGACCTCTTTGCCGCTGGAGTCCTTACCAAACTGCGGATATACCTGTAGAAACTCATCAATCGAGTAGGGAGGGTTAGTCCCTACTCTGATATTGGATGCCTGCCCGATGATTCCGATATACCGGTTGGAGAAGCTCACGTGTGCTTCCTCCTTTACTCCGCAGTCGCCTGTTGCTTAGCCTTAGCCTCAGCCTCTTCTCTTTCCCTGGCTTCCTGCTCTTCTTTAGCTTTGGCTTCTGCCTCTAACCTCTTAGCCTCAGCTTTAACCGCTGCCTTAGCACCCTTTTCCGCTGCTGCTTCATCCTGCTTGGATTCAAGAACCTCTACAGAGCCGTCTTTTTGTGCTAACTTAAAGATCAGCGATTTCGTTACCCATTCCGGAACATCGGCAAAGGACTGATGTTGAACAACAACACCATCTTCGGCACCTGTAGGATGGTCAAACTGATATGTTTTCGTCGCAAAGATTCGCATGAGTTGTCCTCCTTAGATTCCGTCCATGTACCGCGCGCATTGCGTGTACAGGAACTTTACTTGGCCGATTTGAGCTGCATAAGCGGTCATATATGCCATCTCCGTTACCGATGGTTGCGTCATAACGCGGCTCAGTGGAACAGTAAGGTCAAAGTTAACCCGATCATCAGAATTGACATACGCGACCATACGGTCTGTGCCACCTGTACCTGCGCCGGTGCACCAGCGAGAAGGCGCGATGAACAAGTCGATGCCTTGGTTCTTGCCGATATTGTTCTCCAGCAGGAATTTCAGGATGGAATCTGTACCGGCCTCGGAAACCTTACGACCTGTCAGGTAGGTATATTGAACAGGTGGAATCAAGATATGGTTTGCCATGCCTGTGAGATCGTATTCGGAAGCAGCCCAAGTTGCATTGATGATTGCATTGACGTCATCAAGGATCTCGTCTGGCGTCTTGTTCTTCCAATTAGGCGAACCACCAACCCCATTAGGAGCCGCTGTAGCTACCAGATTAGGATTGTTTACTAGTCCTGGTACATTGATGCCGGGGATGCCGTTATAAGCGACATTGTCGATCGATTTGTTATAATTCGCACGAATACCTTTGTCGAGGATATCGTCCAGGCTACGACCGATGTTCTTCAGTTTCGCCTGATCTACAAACGGCACCTTCAGGATGTTCGAAAATGTGAACACCTTGTAGATATCTTTGTTAAGGTTAGCCTGCATTACAGGGATATCGTTGGTTGCCCCGCCGATAATGCCGCTACCGCCTGTTGCTCCTCCGGATGTAGCATAGTCAACAAACGTGTTGGATGTGTAGTCAACCCAACCGCCGCCTGTTTTAGCTACGATATCCCGGGCCCATGTGACGGATTGCAGCGGCTCCAGCAGGCGGGGGTCACGTTTTTCAAGCTCCCCTTCGAGAAATGCCATGCCTGATCCAATTGCTGCATCATTCATTGGACGCGGCGCCCCGAGCCCTTGCGGTGTAAACGTATTACCCTGTGCTGTGTATGTCATCGATTGTTTCCCTCCTTAGGCTTTGTTGCGAGTAAGCAGCGTCAATTCGGCCACTCGGTTCGCATCAAGCTTGCCAGTTTTCCATTGTGCGCTTGTGATTTGCACAGTGTTTGTGCCGTCTGCTGCTGCCTCAAACTTTCCAACGACCCCATTAGGGATAGCCGCATTAACAGCAACACGGAGGTATACAGCGCCGCCAGCTGTTGGCGTGCCAACGTTGCAGGCTACAGTGACCGTACCGCGCTCGATAACATCGCAAGGTTGACCCGGGCGATACTCCCCTTGATTACTGGTGTAGTCCAGTGCCTGCTTGACCTCACGGACCGCAACCCCTGCAAAAGCAGCAAACGTACCGCCTGCCCCGAACCGGGAGTACGTATTGTCCGAGTTGAGCACAACCGCATCACCGAATTGGATTGCCGTTGCATCCGACGGTTTAACGAATCGATTCGTAATGATTGCATCTACGCTACGGGCTACGTTACCCTCATAGCCCAAGTTAAGTTCTTTCCCAATTACGCTTCCTGGCATGTATAACGACCTCCTTAGGCTTTAGCCTTATAGTGTGGGTTGTGTTGTGCAGCGATCTGTGGTCCAAGGTAGGAATAATCCTTCTCTTCTCCGCTGTCCTTGGCTTTAGCTGCATCGGCAGCTTTCTTACGGGCCGCCTTATCAATGGCTGCATAGGCGTTTTTCTTCGGCTTTGTTTTGATGCTGGCAAGTGCAGCGTCAGCAGCTCGCTTGCGCTCTACCGGGTCCGAGATAGCAGCAATGATTGGCTTCATAGCCTTCAGCGCATCAATCTTGTATGCATTGTCCAGTGCTGGTTGTGGGCGGTCCTCAGGGTCCGTCACTGGGCCTTCCTCGTCAAACTGCTCGACCGGGATTGTGTGGCTTTCTTCCTCGTCGTCCTCAGCAGCTTCCAGTCGTGCGATTTCGTCATCAATCGCTTTTTCTGGGCTTGGCGGTACATTGTCCTTCTGGGCAAGTAGGCCGTTTACCACTTCCGCGAGTTTGGCTACTTGCTCAGATAACTGAGCGATTGCCGGATCTTGATCCTTTGTAGCCTCTGCTGCCGGTTCTTCTTCGGAGTCATCTGCCCTGCGCTCCTCAATCAGACCCTCAACGGCGTCCATGATTTGTTCTGGTTCAGCATCGGTTGCGATTGCTTTGAGGCCGATTGCCGATAAAAAATCCGTCATACGAGATTTGTTTTTCTTAGGTAGTACAATTTTTCCCATTGCTAACTCACCATCCTGTTTAGATTTTGAATCCTTTATCGCAACGCGGTCACCAGCTCGTCCGCTTTTTACAACAGCGACATGGTTTCCGCAGATTTGCTTTTGTTGGTACCCGTCCCCATAGGGTTCATAGGTACAATCGTACCCGCATGATACTTCACGCTTGCCCGATTGGATATCGTCTATCAACGACTGATCGTATATGACCAGATCAGCCAGAAGGAGGTCGCCATCTTCCCCGGTACCTTGCCTAACGTTTTGCACCGCCCCCCGGGTATACCGTGTGGCATTCTCCGGCGTAACCTGTTCGGGAGGATGATCGTCGGTAACTACCTTACCCTCGAAACTAGCCATTGCCGCCGGGCTAAACACTACCTCGGGGCTTCGGTAGACATTCACGATCTGACCGACCTTATCCGGAACGCCGACCTCTTCGCCCAGGTATTCGTACCAGCCTGTACGGGCGATAGGCACGTTATGGGCAATCAGAAACCCCTCTGGAGTTGCCGTCATGTTAGGGCTAAACCTTGATCCGTAAAAGGCCTTCATCTGTGTTCTGTTCACCTCCTTTCAGGGAATAAAAAAAGCCCATTATGTGGACTTCTGTTCCTCGTTTACTCTATTAATTCGCCTCAAGACTGCTTCATCTTCACTGATTGCCGCATAGAAGGCGCCGATACAACGACCATCAAAACCAGGATGCGCCACTAACGCCGTTCGCCAACGTACCAATTCCGACTTTACTCGTTCTTCAAATGCATCCCAATCTGCTCCCACACTGCTACCTCCTCTTCCAAAAACAAAAGCTACCATTAACCAAACTAAATGCAACAGGGGATACTGTCTTAGAATATTTCCCCGGTATTGTTGCATCTCTTAATGCAATAAACCCGGCGGTAAGCAATCTATTAACATCGATGTTTCGCTCTTCTTCAGAATTGTACCATTGAATTTCACCTGTGCTCGTTGTCGTTATATTGAAAAAAATACCGTATTGAGCTTCCGTCTTCATTTCCTTAAATAACCTGTTATTTACTTCAATACCATTGCTTGAGGGGTTAAAGGATGTTGTAATTCTTTCGCCTTCTTTCTCCTCACTCAATGCTTTAATTTCATCAACTGTACCTTCATAAACTATACTTACGTCACCGAACGTTTGGGTTAACTTTGCCATTTCTACTCATCCTTTCGCTGTATCCAGTCTTGAGTAAGTAACATATTGGCATATGCGAGCATTGCAGCAATTTCAAAGTGAGTTAGTTCGTCTTGGTTTTCGACCTCAACATCTCCGGTGATAATGTCGTATGTGATGACAATTTGCTTCTTCATCGTCCACCTCACGCGATTTGTTCAAACTGCTTCCGACTCATCCGCTGAAGTCGCCCTCCGTAGTACACCTTAGCGGGCCATGTGATCAAATCAAGATCGATTACAGGCTCAGCATAGCAGCGACAATTGAATATACCGCCAGGGTGATAATGTCCGAAGGTGCGCGACTCACCGTCCAATGCTTCTGGGTTCGGCGGGTCACTCCACCTACAGAGAACGATCGACATAAGGTTGTGCGAGTCCCTAACCCTCTGATCTTCTGAGGTCCGCCATACATACCAATCAAGCCCAAGAGCCTGGCAACGAGCCTCAGTAAGCGCCGTAGCCGTCTTGCTAGTCTCTGTGCGCGCAATGAGAGAGGCTTTAGTAGCCGCCACACCCGGAAACATCTTACGTATCTGCTCTGCTACGCTGCTGGCCCTGATGCCCTTTAAGGTATCACTCAGGATCTTCTCATTAACTTGTTTTGCCGCATCCAACGGCAAAGACTTGATCAGCGCCGCATTGCGTTCGATCTGCATCCGCACGTCTAGCCCGAGACGGCCGTTAAGTTCACGCTGCAGCGCCTCGTATATTCGCCTTCCTTGGCTGTTCTTCCGTGCCGCCTGCCGCCACGTACGGCCTGCATCGGTAAAGAGGCTAGTGACCATCTTGGTAGCCGACGCCCGAGCGTATGACGCAAACATCTTGCTCTCAGCGAAGCGCCGGATGACCCTAGTAACCTCGGCGGAATCTTCTAAACCATCTAGCAAACCGTCCAGGTGCTTCATCACCTGTATAATCGACTTTTTGTAGCGCTGTTCGATCCGCCTTTTCGGCTCCCATAAATCTGCCATAGTCTATATCTCCTTCTGGCAGCATATCGCCCGGGTCAGTGCTTTCGTCCGCCTGTTCGATGTCTTCATCTGTGATGCTTGTAAACATGCCGGTTGTCTCAGACATGGCCTTGAGTTCTTTTAAGGACGTTTTTTGACTTATGACCCCAGCTGTATAGAGGTTAACTATTGCTGACGTCTTTTTGTCCGATAGTTCAGCAATCTCTTTATCACTCGGCGTACGTATTGGATTGAAGCGATAGTCGATATCATCTGGTATAGCTCCAAACTCAGACATACACATAATCGGCAGGAGTTTGTCGAGTATAGGTGATAGTGTCGTCTCCTGGGCCTGCTGAATCTTCTCACGATAGATTTCCATGTCGCTTTCACCGGTTGCATTCATTCCAGCAGGAGAACGGCCAAATAGACGGGTAACAGGCGTCTCACATGCACCAGCCAAATCGAGCATAAAAGACTCGTAAATCTCATTCAAACCGCTAAAACTGTACTGGTGCGTTTGAAATTCATCATCTTTACCTATAACATGCATACCCATATTGGACATAAGCCAGTTCTGCGCCTGAATCGTGGCGTAGATTTCCGACTGAACTTTTGAGTCACCAATTGCCAACATTTCTCCCCAGTCGGCCGTTTTCTGTACACGCAGGTTGGCAAGGAAAATGAGTTGTGCAATGTTCCACGATGTATTGTCACGTTTCTTCAATTCATCAAATACAACTTCTACCTCCGAGGCGCCCCAATAGACTTCGGCGACCTTTTCCCAGTACGGTAGCTCACGGCCCGTGAATCGTATAATCCGGCTATGGTGCACTTCCATTACTGATCCAGTTTCGGTTGTAATCCGATAAGATTGCGGTAACCCAAACTCCACGTCATCGATATTCTCGACAAGCTCAGGACTCGGATAAGCCCCCGACCAGCGGTCCAGGATCATAATCCCCTTGAGGCTTCCCGGCATGATTGCGTCAAAGTCCAGTGGCTCGTGTAGGATATCGTCATGACCGTCGATCATAATTAGTCCAATTGCCCCGCCGTACAAGCGGCCCCACTTAAGCCCCAGCAGGATCTTATCCTTAAGCCGTCTGACTCTCCATAGTTTGTCCAGCTGCCTGATCTGGTGCGGCTCAAGCTGCGAGGTAATCGTGATCCAGTTACGCGTCATGTCCTCCGGTATCGCGTCGATGACCCGACGGATGATCCAGTGGCTGCGGTACAGGCTGTTCATGAGTTGGTAGTTCTGCGTCAATCGGGTATTCGGGTACTCCGTGCCTTCCAGGAGATTAGGCGTTCCGTTCCCAAGCCGAGCCAATACATTGCTGAATGAGTCCGTGGAGAACCCTTTCGGCATCTCTTCGCGCTTCTGCTTCGCCAAGTCTGCCGGACTTATCTTTGGGACCGCCGCATCAACCGCCGTCCGTCTTCTGGACCTGCTTCTTTTGCCCAATATCACCCCTCCTTTCCCAGACATCTGTACAAAATATGGATTTGATACTAATGTCGGACTTTTGAAACTTTAAATTTGTCCATTTTCGGCCTTTACGCCCGATTATCGTTCCGTGGAACAATGCAAAATAGCGCCAATTCTCTGAATTGACGATCTCAGTTTTACTCTCGATTGCTTCGTTTTCCTACTTAGGCTATGATTCCAACCTTCGAGGCTTAATGATGGTTTTTATGAAGTATCTAGCCGCATCCATGCAGTGATCTGAATGCTTAACCGGCTGTTCAACACCTCGAAGAGTAGCTTTTTCATCCCATACGTAGCTGCTGACTTCCTTCAGGAAGTTCGGGCAATTCGTTCGATGCACCCTAAGCTTCCGCTTGGCTATCATAGTGGACATCATCCTTATGCCTTCCAGCACTTCGTTGTCTGCATCTTTCGGCCTGAATCCACGGTTGCGAATCGTCGTTTTGAAGCTAGCTGCCGATGGGTCCACTATAATCGCTATGGGGTAATCGTCGCCGATAAACATTTCTAGTTCGTCCGCGTATTCCGAATTTTCTTTTTGCTTCCCTTCGGCTCGCCCATCATAGTAATACTCGTTGAGAATCCAAACGGTATCACCATCGTCCCAGCAATCAAGGTATACAGTGGCATTTTGCGTACCTACGTCAATAGATACATACCGCCTAGCTAAACTCTTGAAGCCTAGCGGCAAGTCTTCATCAACGAAAGTATTGAGTACCTTATCCCACATGTCATAAATAGCACCTTGAGCTACGACCCATAATCCCTCTATCATCCGCATGTACCAGAATCCTGTATATGCACTCCGAATGAACGTCTTATACTCCTCATCAAGGCTTGGGTTATCATCGAGTTCGAAATGATACACCTTTACCATGCCGTTCTTAAGCTTGGCCTCATCTGTGATGTACTCGGTATAGAGAAAGTGATAGGGATGGTCAGGGTTCGTCGTTGCGTAGAGTTTCGCACCCTTGACAGACAGCCGGTTAAGCAATTGCTTGAAAAACTTCTCAGGCATCAACGATAACTCGTCACAATAAGCTCCAGCCAGCGTTTTACCCCGTAGGTACTTCTCCGAACCCTCATCCTTGGCTCCAATAACCTTGATCTTGCGGCCATAAATCTTGATCAGGCCCGTTTGGGCGTTATACTTATAGTTAGCTGCTCCAACCGTATTAAACAGGTCTTGCAGCACGTTATCATAAATGGTTTCTTTTGAAACGCCGGTTATTACCAGCAAACCCTTGGGTCCGTTCTTAATGTAGTTCAACCATTTGGGGATCATCCCAACAGTTTTGCCACTACGAACAGAACCTTCTAGGATGTTTATCCGTGCGTCCTGCTCAATCGGATTGAGGATGAACCGGATCATCTTTTCCCCGAACATCTGGAAGTCCATCTGATTCTCTCTCCTTTATCGCATATGCACTCCTTTGAATAGCATCCATCAGGCTATCGATTGTCCCGTTGTCTGTCTCACCAAATTCTCCAGACTTCATGTCATGTTCCAGTTTAGCTTTTAGAATTTCAAGTTTCTTCTCATCCATCCGTTGCCTATGCTGGTCAAACATGCCCAGGTGCCTTGCAATCAACTCCATGGCCTTATCCTGGTCTCTCGTTCTTATTTCGATACCCGTCTGCGTTTGCTTAACGCCAGCATAAAGCACCCTCCCTTGTGGAGATGCTTGTTTCGTATCCACTAGGTGCAAGTCAACTCTTCCCTCGCCGAAGCATCTTGGGCATTTTGGATGTGGCCTCAAGGTTCCGTCGAATCCGTAACCACCTTCATTTGATGGCATAACAGGAGTTCTATCTTCTTCTTTGGCCTTGGCAATCTCTGCTGATGAGTATTCCTTATATTCGCTTTCGTTGATCCACTGAAACTCATGGTTTGTCCCAAAGCAATATCGGCAGCAAACGCGCCTTAAGTGCATTAACTCGTTCGGGTCAGCACTCGCTATATCCCACCATCGCTGAAGCACCATATCAGCTGTAATCTTTGTCCGTTGCTGTCTCTCCAACTTCGCCTTATCAATAGCGGCCCTTACTCTAGTTTTACCTAGTAATTCGGACCCTATCTTATCTGCATTCCTCTCGCTGTAACCCGCCCTAATAGCAGCTCGGGTAGCGTTGAGGTCTACTAGAAATTCAGCAACAAACATTTCCTGCTTTGGGGTTAGGGCTCTTGTCTCGCTTCCCCCTGAGTCATCATCTGCATCCATTTTAAGCGGATGCATCTTTGCATCTTCGGGTGCATCCTTGGATGCGCGTTTAGATGCAACTTTCTTTGCCGGGGATGCATCCTTTCCCTTGGCCCATCCTTGACGCTGCTTACGACTCTTTATAGTAGGAAGCTTAAGCCCGTGCCTCTCAGCTACCTCCGCTAAAGTGGCCTCGGTTGTTTCGTACTCCCTTTGTATTGCCTCCCAGTCATGGCTCACTCACTACACCTCACCTCCGGGGTACTGGTATTTTAGTGTTACTCTGCCGAACTTAATTTCAATGCGTCCCTGTGGATCGCCGCCCACGCTAGCCCGGTAGGTATGTCATAATCCGACAATCCGTAACAGGTAATCAGGTACATCGTCTCTTTCGATATGGTATAGGTCCACCATACGCCATCCATAATGGCAAATCGCTTCTTACGGGTTTTGTATTCCCCACGTTCGAACAGTTCGCTGCATCTTGCCTGGAGATCGTCAAACGAGATCATTCCCACTCTCTCGCAGTACCTCATCCAAGCATGTCCTCTTAGCTCAACTTGCCTTGGTTCATCTCGCTTCATGGCCCCTTTCGCCCCTTAAAATATAATCTTGATCCATCCCCAAATAGATATCCATAAAGGGATACTCGCAGCGGTACCTATAAATAGACCAACTCCGAATCTACCTTGCATGGTATCCCTCCTTGGTAAGGAAAGTTTTCCTTCTATCATTCAAAAGCACTCACCCTTACCGCATCATCAAGAACGTTTTTCATCGTCTCAGCAAAAACCCTCTCCGCCAAATTAGCAGGCATCCCAACCTTCGCCGCTTCTTTTACTGCTATCGCCATATGTGCAGTGAGTACCTGATACCATCTGGCAAACCCTATATGTGCGTTTGGATCTCCAAGAATGTACCGTTTTGGCGGCGCCGGTATCGCTGGTCTATCCATCATCAATCACTCCTAATGGTTATTTTGATCTGTAATGGGCCCTACAGGACTCGAACCCGTAACCAGTCCGTCATGAGCAGACAGCTCTACCTTTGAGCTAAGGACCCATGTTAAGGGGAATGAAAAAGAGCCGCATTTTTGCGACTCCTCTTATGGCACAGCCGAGGGCTCGAACCTCGGATTTGGTTTCCACCCGCAGTCCGGAACCTGTTATCCCGTGTTTGCCATTAACACTACTGCGCCTTATTCTGCTGCGGGCAAGGATTTGCACCTTGCAACTGTGTTTCGAATGCAAATGGTCTTTATGGAGTTCCGTCCTGGAGCGATGTGCGGGCATTGTACACATAACCCGTACCACCGCGATATGCACTCTCTTAGCGTCTACTATTCCGCCACCGCAGCCCTTTAGAACTGACGTTCCTATATATAGGTGGCTTTTGCATGACAAAAATCGCATTACTTTCGAAAAAATAGACTATTTTGAACTTCTTCTGAAACTTTTTTGTGTGCCCGATCCACAAATTTATCAACACTGCCTTTTGATATGCCAAGCATTCGGGCAATTTGTTCATGTGTGAAGCAATCTCCGTGCGCCATGATGTAACACTCACGTTCCCGGTCACTCAAATTGGATAATGCTGTATCAATCTGTATTTTTTGCCAATCCGTCAAGTTTGAAGGACTGCCTGCTGTACTATTTTGGACGAACGCTTGCATACGTATTGGGTCCATGAGTTTGTGTCGTTGATACGTGGCTCGCCTTTCGATCCCTCGCTTACTTCCAGGCCGTCTATTCGTTGTCAGCCATTCAATCGTATAATTACAGTCCGATATCATACTTTGTACTATTTTTAAGTCTGGATGGTCATCTTTTATTTCTTCACTTAACTGATCTGACATGAGGCGGTCCCTTAGCTGCTCTAACTGCCTCTTAGATTTTCGATAGTTCGTTGCTGTAGCCTCATACGGTAAGCTCATGCTAAGCCCTCCGTCTCCGTTTCTTTGGTTCCTTTGATACTGATTGTTCTTGCTTCAATATTTCAAGGGCAACATTGAGCTCATACCTTGACATTTTGGCTTCCCTAGCAAGTTCTCCACGTTTTCCCCAACGTTGCTGATTCGCGAGAAGAAATTTCCTGTGTGTAGGATCTAACTTGACCGTGGCGATCGGTTCGACCTCTCTGCCACCGCCTATCATTGGTGGTCTTCCTCCAGGGTTGATTACTTCGTAAGGCTTATCTTCTGCTTTATAGATAAACCCCGATTTACCGTACCCTCCTGACCTGTAGACCATGCCGAGCCTTGCCAGAGTAGTGATGTTTGATCGAACAGAATCCGATCTCCAATCCATGCTCTCGCTGATTTGAAAGACAGTTGCCTCGCCTAACTTTTTTAATTGCTCGTAGACCGTCTTTGCCGACGAATGCAACTTAACAATGTCACTTTGCACCTTTACCCCTCCGCAACATAATCAAATAGGTCTGCCTGCCCCTCTGACCGAAGTCCGAGTTGTTTGTACTGCTGGATAAAGTCCGTGACAGGCATTTCGGACATTTCTTCGGCATCATCTTTACGATAGACCAGCATTGTTCCGTTGAACCCAGTGACTGTCCGTGTAAAGCTGCCACCGCTCACCGTCCGGAAGTAGTATGTGTATCCGATCCTTATATCAAAGAGTTCCATCCGCTGCACCTTCCCCTGTAGATAATTCGCGAAATAGATTTAAAGCCTTTTTACGATCTCGATCGTATGTCCTGCGGGCAATCGCTAATTCACTGGCAATTTCATCGACTGTCCACCTGTTTACATACCTGAGTCTAAGGATTTTTCCGAATAATGTGTCAATTTCTTCGATCAATGTGATGATGAATTCGGTTCTATCGACCTTGGCTTGTAGAGTTTCTATGACTTTAGGATCTGCGCCGTCATACTTAAGAATTTTTATCTTTCCGATATTTTTAGATTGATCAAGTAAGTCTCGGGGTACATCGGAATTTGCCTTACTTTTCAAAACATCATCCTCCCCGTAAATCGTTAAGGAAATGTTTCCTACCCTTGCTCTAAATGAGTTCCAAACCGATCTTCTTCCGCCTTTGCGACGATAAGACCGCCTTAGCCTCTTTCCGGTCAACCGGGTATAGTGGTCTCGCAATAAACGAAAGGTACAGGTCCGTGCCTTTAAGTGCAATCTCGCTGTATTCAATAAGTTTGTAAGTTATTCCGCGGTCCGTCCATGTAGAGCCGATGTATACTTTCTTGAGCCGATCATCGTTGTACGGAAACTGTATCTCCAATTCAACCTCATGCGGCTGTTTATAGGCTTTCTTGAGGCTCACATAGTCTGGCATGTCAAGGTGCTGCACTGTATACCATACTGCCAAGTCGTTGCCCCACAGTTCGTACTTCTCGATGCCAAGGATAAGGACTGGCCTATCCTTGACATCGATTACATCGCCGATCTTGTACGGCTGCCGGAACAATCGGGTCGTTGACTTGATCGTCGTGATTAAGTTATTGCTCATATCATGTATCGCTTCCTCCGCTCTCCCCAGCCAATTTCAGAAGTCCCGGCTTAGGGCAATAGTAATCAGTCAGCACGGATTTTCCTCCCCGCGGAACAGCCACGATGTACCTGTCGAAGTTTACGGCAAAGATATTGTCGAATTTACGCTGGGATGTACTAATGTCCTTTGGTAAGTAAATACTTGCTCGGCTTCCGGTTGGTACAACGGCGTGAATAACTCCCGTCTTTGTTTTTACACCGCCATTACTTTGGCTGGTCCAAGTTACTTTATCTCCTGGTTTCATACGCTTTCTACATCCTCTCTTGGGGCCAGTATGGCCCCTTTAAAGTATCCATCAGGTCTAAATTGATCCAGAAACAATCGGCCAGCTACCTCAGTCTCAAACGTCTTGATCAGCCGGCCGTGTGCGATGAGCTCCCATTCCCCGTCCTGTTGGGGCATTAGGTCATCCATGTTTAGCTGCATTGATATTCACCATCTCTTCTTTGAATCGACGCTTGAAGAATGTATTATGTCGAGCGTTGCGGACGTTGGGATGCCGGTTAGGCAAGTATTCAGGTCCTACGTGGTCGATTGAATCAGGCGGGCTGCTCCACCATGATTCAGTAGACCGACCTTTTCCATCCGTAAACCGCGTAACGCACCCGCGCTCGCTGGTCTGGTCCTTCCACATTTCAAATTTGAGCCGCAATGGTTATGCCTCCTCTTGAGAGTGATGGTGGGTATAGGAGGAGGGAATACTATTCCCTCCCTAGCTGTCTATTCGTGGATTTCGTAAATGCCTTTCGCCCATTCTTCGAACTTTCTGCGCTCCGTCAAACCGGACATACCAGAAGATCCGTCTTTCTTGATCAGTGTCCAGTTGACGTATTGCGTCCCCAAATATCTTGTTTCAATGCTGTTGACCTTTCGCTTCACTTCACGCTTACCGGCCATGCCCCAGTAAGTGACGTTAGATTTGACATGCATGGGTATTCCCTCCCTTGTACTATGTGCTGACTCTCGGCCTCAGATAGCCAAGCTCGATTGATTTCTGTAGGATCGCTTCCATGTCTTCCAGCGGGTATCCCCAGTGCGGGCAATACAACCCACCATAGCCGTTGTTGTGATTGGCATCATCGTCGCCGAAGATATAGTCTCGGAAGTCGTTGACCAGCCCCCATAGCGTGCCTCCATGGGAAAATGCTTGCTTCTGTTCCCGGGTCTTTCCTTGTTTGCCTGGCTCCATAAGGATCGGAACACCAGTGTAATCGTCTGTATACCAGAGCCTGCCGTTTGCCCAATGGAAGGCGGCGAACCTGTCATGCTTCTTGGAATACAGGAATTTGCGGCCGCGTCTTCCAATTTCCTGGATTAATTTGTTGATCAATTCGATTCGTTCTGGCGACTTGAAAGGTGCTGATCCCGGCATCGGAGTGGATTGTCCCACCTTTCGAACGCGGATCTGTTTGCAAAAGTCGATGAACGTGAGATCCCAGCAATCACTCGCTTCGAGAAATTCATCATATTTTGCAGAACCGGACGTTTCTGCCGTTTTTAGCTTGGAGTATGCAGGATGATCGCCCCACATACCGGCCGGATAACTGACTTCATACAAATTCATGTCTTTCCCTCCCTTGTATTTAGGTGCCTGATTAGAATTTTCCAGTTGTCGTGCAGTTATGGTACTTATCACGTCGAGCGATGCGCCACCCCGTGCCTTTAAAATAAGCAACCGGTATAAACGGAATCTTCCACCCGTACGAAAACCATATGTGATGGATGCGATGGATGCCTGAACCGTATTGCAACCATCTGAACTTTTTATGCTTTTTCATGTTTAGATTCCTCCATGATCATTTTGTTTGGCTATACGAGATAAGGCCTCAGCAGCCGTATGTTGGAGCGCTACGGTTGATCGATCGTCAGTGTTGGCAGCAATGACCCGTAGCGCCTCTACTGCTATATCCAGAGACTCCCGGTACTCAACCGCTCGTGCATAGTTTTCGGCGTGTAGGTTGTGGAGTTTGGATATCTCCTCATCCTTTGCTTTAAGGTCCTCGGCCTGCTGCTCTATGATCTCCACTAGAGATTCAACTATGGATATCTCCACGACCATCGTCGTCCGTCCTACGCCTTCCTCGTCGTTAATTTGACGGGCTAGCGCAATCTTGTCGCGTATCTGCTGCTCTTTGTTCATGGCTGATCCTCCTGTTCCTCGGATTTTTCTTTTAATACCGATATTGCCAGGTCAAGCGCAACTATCAGCATTGTGTAATGCGCAGGAGGATAGTTATTCCTGATCGTTTCGATAGCTTCTGTGTATTTGTTCATGGCTGTTCACTCTCCCCTCTCAACAGGCGGTCCAGTTCGGGCAGCAAGGCCGTATAAGCCGCATCTTACCCTCTCGCGCTGCTCGATAGTTACCCGTCCGTCCAAAAGAGCGCCTGCGCTCTTTATACGCCGCTCGCAGTCCTCTCTGAACTGCTGTATCCCGGACTAAAGTTCCGCTATCCTCTGCTCCAAGTCCTGAATGCGCTCCTCGTGGAAACTCAGTTGCTGTGGATGGCCCTCCATCTCCGCATGCAGCCTGGCGTTGCTATCGTGCAGCTCGGCGTTCTCTTTGGTGAGGCGGTCAACCTCCTGAATCAAGTTTTCTATTGCCCCACTCTCGCGAAACCGTTCATCCCAAAGCAGTAGGTTTGCTGCATGCTGCGCCAATTCTTTTTCTTGTTGGCTCATACTTCCCCTCCGTCCCTAATCAAAGGATAATTTCAGACTCAAGCTCATACTCATGATCTGGATTAATCTCATTTAATTCCTTCAATTTTGCGCGGAGTTTATCTTTAATTTTTTCGCACTTATCTCGATACTCGTGATACTTGTTTTTGTGGTGCAGAAATTCTTCTTGATCTTCAAAGTACTCGTTTTGAAGCCTGTTTAGTTCAGCGATGATTGTTTTTTCCATTTCAGCACTCTCCACTATTTTTATTTTCGTTCTCCCCCTTGAGAGCCAGCAGAGCCGCAATGGCTACTGCGTGAGGGGCTGTAGTGGTAAACGCCCGACTTTCTACTCCCCATTCATCAAAATCAGCGCCCCACTCTTTATCATTCGGGAACCATCCTA